>JAKFXY010000079.1 GCA_021731165.1 Acidobacteriota bacterium
TCCCCCACCTCCACCGCCGCCCTGTGACTGGGCCTGCCGGAAGTCCTTGTTGAACGGACGGATGCGGAGGAAATACAGGTCACTCGTGGCGCGCTGGCCCCCCTGCGTTCCGCTGTTGTCGAGCGCGCGCGCGTAGTACGACACGGCGTCACCCGGCTGCACGCCAAGCTCCTCCATGTAGAACGTGTGGCCGGCGCTCACTTCCGGCAGCCGCTTCCCGGCGCCCCCGAGCAGTTTCACGGTCTTCTCCGGGCCGCCGTTCACCGAGTAGACCAGCTCGAGATCGCGAACGCCAAAGTCGTCCTCGGCGCTCGCCTCGACGAACACTTCCTCGATGGGCGAGGCAGAGGTGTCCCGCCCGGGTTTCGAGAAGGACACTGTCGGGGGCTGGTCGGTGAGGACGTCGATCGCAAACCGTGGCGACGCCGCCACGCGCGAGCCGGACGGCGCGACAAGCTCTATGTGATACGAGCCGTCCTTGTCAGCCGTAAACGCCGCGGTCAACGCGCCGTCACCATCCGCGTCGGCCGGCTTCAGATCCACCGTCTCTTTCTCGTCGATCACGATTCGCCCACCCGGCGTCTTCATCGTCGGGAAGATACGGAGGCGAACCTCCGTGCCCTGGAGCACCGCGATGTCGCCGCCGTCCTCGATGGTTTGCGGTTCGAGGCCCGTGTAGGCCGGGAAGTGGTATTCGAGCTCGATCCGTTGCGCGTACGGCACATCCACGACTTTCAGCGTGAAGACCTGCGACCGTACGCCCTCGGCCTCGACGAAGTATTCGAGCGGCGCCGCGACGTCGAACAGCAGCCCTTCGTATTGACCGCTCTCGGCCTTGACGAGCGGCAGAGTCTCGAACGCAGCCGTCGGCGCCCGCCGCACCATGAGCGTCGCCTCGGCGGCGGTGAAACCCTGAAGCGCGGCGGAAATGGTCTGGTCGGATCCCTTGGGCACGTCCGCGTTGCCAGGGGTGACCTGGATCCGATACGGCGCCGCGGCTTCCACGCTGCGCGACACGAGCAGCATGGCGGAAAGGGCGCTGCGGAGGAACGCCGGACCGAACGCGACGAGCGCCACGGCCGCTACCGCCGCGACACCGAGCGCGACACCGTAGCGCCGTAGCGGAGTCCGCTCGACGCTCTGCGCCGCGTCCGCGTCAACACAGCGCTGGATGGCTTGTTCGATGAGCCGCTGGACCAGGGCGGTTGACTCCCACGAGCGCCCTTCGCGCCCGGCTTCGACGGCGCTGACCAACGTCGCCTGGAGTGACGGCTCGTGCTCTTCGAGGTACAGCGCCACTTGATCGTCGGTCACCTTGCGGCGCAGCGGCCGCACGAGGAACCAGAACGCCGAGCCCGCGGCCACCAGGGCCAGCAGCACACGCGCCGCGATGATCGACGGGGCGCTGAAACGCGCCCATTGGAGGCCGAAGGCCGCCGCGAAGAATACCGCCGCGCAAATGAGGAGGATCGTGACCGCGCCCCGAACCGCAAGCTTGGTTCGCCAGCGCCCGCGGACATAGCTGACGATACCGAGGAGGTCCGTTGGAGGGGTCGAATGACGTCCTAGCATGAAGGCCTCATCGCGCACGCTGAAGGGTGCGCGCTACAGGAACCTCTAGGGCGGGGCTTCAGCCCCCGCGCCGTCGCCGCAATAAAGAAAAGAATACGCCCTTCGTGCCCGTCCCGCTCAGGCTTTTGACAGCCGGTTCGACAGCAGCGTATCGATGCCGAGCAGCACGATTCCGGCGCACAGGAGGTACCACCAGAGCCGCTGAGATCGCTCCTGGGCTTCGGGCGTCATCGGCACGCCGGCCCCCGCCGCCCCCCCGGCCGTCTGGTCTCCAGCCATTGCCGCAACGACAATCTCCTTCGGATCCATGACGGTCAAGTCCGACTCGGCCGGATCGACGTTGCTGGCCACGACCGTGGCACCAGCATCGCCCCCCTGCCCGGCCTGGCTCCTTACTTCGTAAAAGCCCTGCTCCGTCAGCTCGAGCACCTGCCCACCCTCGTCATCGATGGAGACGCGTTTTCCCGAAGGCGTGAGCGCGACCCGGCCGCCGGTCGTGCTGCGTGTGCCCACCGCCGCATCCGGATCGAGCACCTGGCCCACGGTCAGCCATGGCGCCGGATCCACATAGGACGCCAGGTACCGCACCGAGCGGTGCACGAACGGCAGGAAGACCGGCTTGAGCGGCAGATCGCCCCAGGACAGATCGAGCGTGGAGGCCCAGAGGAGTACGCGGCCCGTCCCCACCCTGCGCTCCAGAAACGCTGGCGCGCCGGCGTCAAACCGGGCGAGCACCTGTGCGTCCTTCACCGCCGTCGTCACGTTTCGATAGCCGTAGATGCGCGCGGAAGAGAAGTCGCCGCTCCTCGGCGAGCGGAACAGCTCGAACACCGGGTGACCAAACTCGAGCGCGCCGACGCGCGCCGCATCGCCGCGGGAACGGTCAATCGGCGCGGCCAGCAGCCCGGGGAGAATGTCGACCTCCGACGGCCATGTCGCGCGCGGCCCAGTGGCTACCAGGAGACCGCCGCCCGCCTCGACAAACCGCGCGAGGCGACGCCCGAGGGCCACCGTCACCGGCACATCGTTGAGCAGCACCACGTTGGCCTGCTGCAGGTCCTGGTCCGACAGCGCTTCCGGCTGCCGCGCCAGAGTCTCGAAGCGCGGCGCGTCGCCGATGGCGAGCGCGCGCGTCAGGTACAGCGAGCCCGCGCCGCCACGATCCACGAGAATCACGCGCAACGGCACCGACGGCGACACCACGAAGCCGAAGGCGTTGTCGGCGGGCAGAGCATCGGCGCCGACCCGTACTGTGCCGCGCATGTTGCGCCCGGTCACCGAGAACGGCATGAAGGCGACCGATGTCGAGCCGTTGGCTGCCACATCGAGCCGCTCGGTCTGAATGGCGCGGCCGCCAATCTCCAGCGTCAGCATGCCGGCGCTGAGCGGCTGCGACGCACGATTCACGACCGCCGCCGTGACCAGCACGCGCTCCTGATTGGAGAAGGTCGAGCGCGCGAGCGAGACAGACGTGACCGCCACATTCGGCGCGTCGGCCGTCCCGCCCACCGACACCGGCGTGAGCGTGGCGCCTCGTGGCAGACGCGAGCCCTCTTCGCCGCGCCACCCGCCGCGCTGGAAGTCACTGATCAGGATCGCTTCGCGCCTCGGGAGCGATGACTCCGCGAGGATACTGCCGGCCACTTTGAGCGCCGGTGCATACCGCGTGGCTCCGGCCGTCGGCGCCGACGTCGGAATCGCGGCAATCAGCTTCCCACGCTCCGAATCCGCCCGCAGCGCGATTTCGGCGCCAGACGAGAACAGCACGACCGAACCACGATCCGACGGGCCAAGCCCATTCAGAGCATCGCGCGCCGCCGCGCGCGCGCGGTCCCAGCGATCGCCGTAGCCCATGCTGTAGCTCTGGTCGAGCATCACGACCAGTTCCCGCGCGCCGACGCCCGGCGCCATGGCCGCATCGGTCCGTCCGAAGAACGGCCGCGCGAACGCCGCGACGATCAGCAGCAGCGCCGCCAGTCGGACCATCAGCAGCAGCCAGTTATGGATTCGGCGACGCTGCACGGACTTGTACGGAACCTGCCGCACGAACATCAGCGAGGGGAAATACTGAATCTGCTTCTTCTCGCGCTGGATGAGATGGAGCAGTACTGGAATGGCAAGGGCAGCAAGCCCGACGAAGAACAACGGTGCTAGAAATGACATCTACGCCCTGTTACCACCACCTACCGTCCACCATCCACCACCCGGCCTACTGCCGGCTCCGCATCTTCCGTTCACGCCCGCCGAGGTAGCTGTAGAGCGCGTGATCGAGCGGCTTCGAGGTGTCCAACAGCGTGTAGTCCACCCGCACTTCGGAGAACTTCTGCTGCAGCGCATCGGTGTGCGCGCGCACGAGCGCGACGTACTCCTTGCGCAGCGCATCAGGGACGACGGGAAGCTGCTCCCCGCTCTCGAGGTCCTCGAACGCCTGGGCGTCGCTGAAGCCGAACTCCAGCTCCGCGGGATCGAGCACATGAAAGACGACGAGATCGTTGCCGCGAAATCGCAGCGGCGTGATGGCGTCCACAATCGCCTCGGGATCCTCGTAGAAGTCCGAGATGACCACGAGCACGCCGCGGCGCCCGAAATGCTCGGCCACCTTGTGCAGCGGATCGCGCATGCGTCCGCCCGGCCGTCCCGGCTTGAGCCGATCGAGCATATGGAGCACGGTATCCATGTGCTTGGCCGACGGCGGGACGTGCTCCACGATCTCGCTGTCGAAGGCGACGAACCCGACGCGATCCCGCTGGTGGTGCACGAGGTTGGTCAGGCACGCGGTCAGAATTCTCGCGTAGTCGAACTTCGTGATGCCGCGGCTGCCGTAGTCCATCGACTTCGACACGTCGAGCAGCACCGAGAAGTTCATGTTCGTCTCGGCTTCGTACTCCTTGATGTAGTAGCGGTCGGTGCGCGCCCAGAGCCGCCAGTCCATCCGCCGGATGTCGTCCCCGGGCACGTAGCCGCGGTGCTCGGCGAAGTCCACCGATGCCCCGAAGAACGGCGCCTTGTGCAGGCCGTTGATGAAGCCGTCGCACACCGCGCGCGCGACGAGCTCCAGGTTCCCGATGCGCGCGAGCACGACGGGATCCATGAAGCGCGCGCCGGGGATGGCGGCGGGCTCGTGTCCGCCCAGCAGGCTCATGACATCCCCGACCGTGGCAGCGGCACGGCCTCGAGCAGCCGATCCACCAGGATGTCGGTGGTGATGCCCTCCGACTGCGCATGGAAGTTCGTGATGATGCGGTGGCGAAGCACCGGGTGCGCCATCGCGCGGATATCCTCGAAGCTCACGTGGTAGCGGCCGCTCGTCAGCGCGCGAGCCTTGCCGCCGAGCACGAGGTACTGCGCCGCACGGACGCTGGCGCCGAAGGCCACCCACTTCTTCACGTTGTCCGGCACGTTCGCCGACTTCGGCCGGCTCGCGCGGACGATGTCGAGGGCGTGTCGCATCACCGGGTCGGCCACCGGCACCCTCCGCACCAGCCGCTGGAACGACACAAGGTCCTCGCCGCTGATCGGCCGCTCCAGCTTCGGCGCCTGGATCGCCGTCGTCATCCGGACCACGTCGAGCTCCTCGTCATACGGCGGGTGGTCGATCACGATGTGGTACATGAAGCGGTCGAGCTGCGCCTCGGGCAACGGATACGTCCCCTCGAGCTCAATCGGGTTCTGGGTGGCGAACACGTAGAAGGGCTCGTCCAGCGGATAGGTTCGCCCCTGGATCGTCACGCGGTGCTCCTGCATCGCTTCGAGGAGCGCCGATTGCGTCTTCGGCGGTGTGCGGTTGATCTCGTCCGCCAGCACGATGTTGGCGAAGATCGGCCCGGGCGCAAACACCATCTGGCGGCGTCCGGTGGCCGGGTCCTCCTGCACGAGGTCCGTGCCGGTGATGTCGGATGGCATCAGGTCCGGGGTGAACTGGATGCGCGAGAACTTCAGTTCGAGCACGCGGGCCATCGTGAAGATGAGCAGTGTCTTGGCAAGGCCGGGTGCGCCGACGAGCAAACTGTTGCCACCAACAAAGAGCGTCAGCAGCACCTGGTTGATGGTCTCTTCCTGGCCGACGATGACCTTCCGCAGTTCGCTGATGACCTGCTGCCGGCCTTGGTTCATCTTGTCCGCCAGCGCAATGTCATCCGGCGACGCGAGATCGACGACGTCAGTCACAGTTTCCATGAGTCCTCTCTCGGCTGACCGTAAAGGTCCGCCCTGCAAATGCGCTCCCCGCGCTACGGTCTTGCCGGTCCTTCGATGGTGCGTATCTCGCGTGTTTTCAGCGCCAGATTGGTCACGAGCCGCTCGAGCTCGGACTGATACGTGGCCGGGCTCATGCCGTCCTTGAGCAAACGCAGCGCCTCGACCCGGCGCTCGAGGTCGCGCCGCTCGATATAAAGTGCGCGGAGCTTCGGATCGGCCGGTAGCGGTGCCGCGTCCGCCGCCGAGCCGAGCGAGAGCGCCGCGGCCAGCTTGCCGTCGGCTGCCGTCAGCGACGGCTCCGCGCTGCCTTCCTTGTCGCCGTTGTCGTCCAGGATGGCGTGTTCGGTCGCGAGCAGCCCCTCGCGTTCGTACGCCTTGGCGACCTCGCCCTTCGCGTACGTGAACGCCTCGAGCATGCTGACGCGCCGGTTCTTGTCGGCGTCGGCCTCGTCAGTCGTGAGTGCGTCCACGAAGAACCCGCCGAAAAGGGTGGCGTACTGCTCAGCGCCATTGCGTGTGGCGGTGATGATCGTGCGTCCAGGGCCGGAGAGCTCCGCCACGAACGGACCGCTGGAACTTGCGGCGTTGATGAAGACAATCTGCTTCGCCGGCAACCGCTTGAGCAGGGCGCTGAAGTCCGCCGCCGCCATGTCCGGGCCCACCAGGTTGAACTTCGCCACGCGACCGTCGAAGCTGCCGTGCCCGATCAAGGTGATGAAGACGATGTCTTCAGGTGCGGCCGACTTGGCGAACCCGTCGATGGCCTTCTCGATCTGCTCGCGGGTCGCACGCCCGTTGACCTTCGCGTCCCCTTCGGCCTGATCCGCCAGATAGACCAGGTTCGCCTTATCCACCCCGAGACGGCCGGACGCATCGGCCAGCGCCGCGCCCCACTTCTGGAACGCGGCGCCATGCTCGGGATCGCCCGAAAGCCCGACGACGACCAGCAGGAAGGCCTTCAGCATTACGCGAGTCCCACCGCGCGGCGATAGCCCCACTCGGCGCAGACGAGGCCCACGAGCATGATCAGCACGATCGGCATGTTCCAAAGCTCGCGTTCCTCGACCGACGTGACGCCACGTCCGGCGTACCGAACATCCTCGGCGAGCCCCGCCGCCGTCTCCGGCGTGTAGAACTTCCCGCCCGTCTCCTCGGCAATCCGCCGCAGCGGCGCTTCATGCATCGTCGGATCGAAGTACTCCGCGTCACCCGGGACCGCACGCACGTGGCTCAGGCCCTTCCCAATGACCTTCCCGGCGCGCTCCGCCTCGACGTTGACCTCATAGGCACCGGCCTCACTGCTCACGAAGGTGCCGCGATACTGCCCGTCGTGCTCGCCTGTCCACTGCATGGGCACGTCGAGTGTTCCACCGCCTGGCCGGGTCACATGGGCGACCACGCCGGCATCGTTGAGTTCGACGAAAGCCGGATCGACCACCGCCGCTTCAATCGTCACCGCCTCGCCAGGCTCGACGCGCTCGCTCGTGGAGCGCGCTTCGACCACCGAGGGGACGCCGTCCACGAGCCAGCGCAGAAGCTGCCGCCAGTAGGTTTCGTGCGTCATGTCCTCGAGCGGAATGCTGGCGTGCATCTGCCACTGCCAGGAGTCCTGCGCGAGGAAGGCGATGGCCTTGCCACGCCCGTACTGCTGCGACGCCAGCATGGGCTCGGCGCGGCCACGTTCGTCGGTGCCTGTGAGCAGCACCGTCGCGCCCGGCTTGGTTGGCAACGGCGCGTTGACGCTCGTCACTGGCGGGAGTTGCGGCCATCGCGCCACGGACGCGGTTTCGGTGCCGGCGATCTGCGTGGCGGCGTGAGACTGCCCGGCGCGCGTCGGCGTCACGGTGAGACGAGAGAAGAAGTCGCTCTCGCTGGCCCGCGTTTTGGGGTCGATGGCCAGCGGAAGCGCGTCGGCGACTGGCGTCCCCCCGTAGCCCCCCTCTCCGAACGACCGCGCGCCGCCGAGCATCAGCAGCCCGCCGCCCCGCTTATCCACGAA
>JAKFXY010000006.1 GCA_021731165.1 Acidobacteriota bacterium
GAAGGCGGTGCGGAACGACGAGGTCGTGGACACGTTCCAGGCGATCTGCGCGCATCACCATCCTGTCCCTCAGGTGACGGCGGCGTGAGCCGCGGCAGGCGAGGGACGCCGCTCGGGCGGCGTTCCTCGCACGGGCCGGCACATCGCAGGCGCCTGCCGAACTAAGCGGGGAACAGGGATGCCAAGCAAACACCTTCTTTTTCGAGGGGAAGCGCGCGAGAAGATTCTTCGCGGGGCCTCGGCCATTGCGGACGCGGTTCGGGTCACGCTCGGGCCGCGATCCCGGTGCGTCCTGATTGAGAAGAAGTGGGGCAAGCCGATCGTATGCAACGACGGAGTGACCATCGCCAGAGAGTTCTCGCTCAAGGATCCGGACGAAAATATGGGCGCCCAGATGCTCCGCGGCGCGGCCGAGCGGACGGGGGACACCGTGGGGGACGGCACCACCACGTCAACGCTGCTCGCGCACGCGATCGTGGCCGACGGCGTCCGCAACATCGCCGCCGGTGCCAGCGCGATCGATCTCAAACGGGGGCTCGACCGTGCCGCCCGTGTGGCGATCGAGGCGCTGCGGGCGCAGTCGCGGCCGGTCCAGAGCCAGCGCGAAAAGCAGCAGGTCGCCACCATTTCCGCCCATAACGATCCGGTCATCGGCGAGCTCGTCGCGCGTGCCATCGAGAAGGTCGGCGCCGAAGGGGCGGTGACGGTCGAGGAAGCCAAAGGCACGGAAACGACGATGGACGTGGTCGAGGGTCTGCAGTTCGACCGTGGGTACCTCTCGCCGTACTTCGTCACCGATACGGAGAAGATGGAGGCGGTGCTCCAGGACGCGCTGGTCCTCCTCTATGAAGGCAAGATCGCCAACGTCAAGGACCTCCTGCCGCTGCTCGAACAGATCGCGAAAGGCGGCTCACCGCTGCTGGTGATTGCTGAAGAGGTGGAAGGCGAGGCGCTGGCCACGCTCGTGGTGAACCGGCTGCGGGGAGTGCTCGCGAACGTGGCGGTCAAGGCGCCCGGGTTCGGCGATCGCCGCAAGGCGATGCTGCAGGACATCGCCGTCGTGACTGGAGGGCAACTCATCGCACAGGAGCTCGGCATTCGCCTGGAGAGCGTCACGCTGGAACACCTGGGGCACGCCTCGCGCATCGTCGTGGACCGCGAGCACACGACGATCATCGGCGGAAGGGGCGACAAGTCCGCGATCGAGGGGCGCTGCCAGGAGCTGCGGAAGCAGATCGCCGACGCCACCTCCGACTACGACCGCGAAAAGCTGGAGGAGCGACTGGCCAAGCTGTCCGGCGGCGTGGCGGTGATCCGCGTGGGCGCCCCCTCGGAGGCCGAGATGAAGAGCCGGCGCGAGGCGTTCGACGATGCGATTCACGCGACACGCGCAGCCATCGAGGAGGGCGTCGTGCCCGGCGCCGGGCTCGCGCTGTTGCGCGCCGTCGCGGCGGTGGAGGCCGAGGCCGCTCGGGTTGACGGTGACGAGCGCGCCGGTGTCCACATCCTCCGGCGTGCTCTTGAAGCGCCGTGCCGGCAGATCGCCGAGAACTCTGGTGTTGACGGCGGCGTCGTCGTTGACAAGATGCGAACCGGCACCGGGAATTTCGGCTTCGATGCGGCAACGGGCAAGTACGTCGATCTCGTCGAGGCGGGCATCATCGACCCAACCAAGGTCGTCCGGATCGGTCTGGAGAACGCCGTGTCCGTAGCGGGAGTCCTGCTGCTGACCGAAGCCACCATGACCGATGTGCCAGACCCGAAACCGGAAACGTCGGCGCCAGTCGGAGAGAGCTACTGAGGGGAAGGCAGCATGAGTTGGCGCTTCGACGTCGCCACCGTCGTGCGGTGACGGCTCTCGCGTCACCTCGCGGCCTACTGAGCCTCTTTCGTCGTTGTGTCTGCCGGCACCTCGCGTTCGACCTGGATCGTGCAGTCCTTGACCAGCGCCACGAGCGCGCCGACCGCGGCCAGCACGGGCGCGAGCACGGCGCCGACCACACCCACCGTCAGCGGAAACTCCGCAATCGTTCGGCCCTGATGCTGGACACGCACGCGCCTGACGTTGCCCTCGTGCAGCAGATCCTTGAGCTTCTCGAGGATCGTCCCGCCCTCGACTTTGATCGATTCCCAGCATGTTGTGACTGTCATGACTTCTCCTTCACGGTTGTGCGATCGGCTCGTGCCGTTTCGGATCGCAGAGCCGCTCCATGCTCCTAGCGAAACGGCACCATCACCACCAGAGGCGCGGCGAGTGTGGCGACGACGTCCGTGCCGGAGAGGAGCCTGACCTCCTTGCCTCGCGTCACGAGGACGGCGCCCGTACCGGCCGCACCGCCCACCGCCGCTCCCGTTGCCGCGCCTTTCGCCCCACCGAGAATGCCGCCGACAATGGCGCCGCCGATCGCGCCGACGCCGATCTTCGCGGCGTCATCGCTCTTGCTCGATTCCGCCTCGTATTGGATGGGGTGAGTCCGCAGGGAGTGCGGCGTGCCCTGGATCTCCACGCGATCGAAGGTGAATGCCAGGCGCGCGCGCCCTTCCACCCGGCCCGACCGTCTCACTTCGGTGACCGTGCCGACGAGCATCGCGCCCTTCGGCAACGCGACCTCACCGTCGACGAGAACTGCATCCCGGAGCCGCGCACGCACTGGTGTTTCCACATGGTCTGACTCCGATGACAGCTCGCTGCCGAGAACAAGCGGCAATACCGTACCCACGGCAATCGTCAGCTCTTTCCATTCTGGCTTTGGCTCTGGTGGGAGCGGCGCCGGTGTTGCCTCTGCGGCCGGGGTAGACACGGCCGGCACGGGCGGCTCCGGCATCGGCGCTACCGGCACGGGCTTTCCCACCGGGACGCGAGGCCGAGACGGCGTCGCCTGGCCAGAGGACTCCGCACGAGGCGCCGCGGGTACCGAGGATTTTTCGGGCGCTGCCGCGGATTCTTCCACTGAGGGAGCGGGCTCAGCCGCGGGTACGCCGCCAGCCGGCGCTTCGGCCATCGGCGGTGTCGGGCTGGCATTTGGCGCGGTTTCCTTGGCGCGATCGCGACATCCGGCCACGACGAACATGGCCAGCAGCCCGGCCAGCATCCATTGGATTCTCATGCGCGTGTCCCTCCCGCCAGATTGACTACAAGAGGCGGACCAAGGAGATACCGCTTGCTTGCCTCGGCAGCCGCTACGTAGAGCACCGTGATGCAGACGAGAGCGGCGCACATGGAAATAGAAATGGGCGCGAAGCCAAGGAGCCCTGCGTAGGGCAGGAACGGAATCGCGAAGGCGAAGGGGACAAGTACCACCGTCGTGACGAGTAACACAGTGCCAGGGCGGCTGCGGAAGAGCGGCCGTCTCGTTCGCACGACGAGTGCGATGAGCAGCTCGGTCAGAAGCGACTCGATGAACCACGCCGTGCGGAACGCCACCGGCGTGGCGGCGAACCCGACTAGCAGCACGACGAACGTCAGGACGTCGAAGAGCGAGCTCAGCAGCCCGAACTCCACCATGAAGCGCCCGATGAAGCCCATGTTCCAGCGCTCCGGGCGCGCGACCAGCTCCGCGTCTACGCTGTCATCCGCGATCCCGACCGCGGGGATGTCCGAGAGAAAGTTGTTCAGCAGAATCTGGCCGGCCAATAGCGGCAGAAACGGCAGAAAGAGCGAGGCGGCCGCCATGCTGATCATGTTTCCGAGGTTCGCGCTGGTCGTCGTCAGCACGTACTTCATCGTGTTGGCAAATGTCCGGCGCCCCTCCTCGATCCCACGCCGGATGACGTCGAGGTCGCGCTCGAGCAGTACGAAATCGGCCACGGCACGCGCCACGTCCACCGCCTGGTCCACGGCGAGGCTCGTGTCCGCGGCGTGCATGGCGGGCGCGTCGTTGACGCCATCGCCGAGGAATCCGACCACGTGGCCGCGCTTCCTGAGCGCGGTGATGATGCGCTCCTTCTGATTGGGATCGACCTCCGCGAACACGTCCGTCCGATCGACCACCGCCCACAGGGCCTCGTCGGGCAGGCGCCTGAGGTCGCTACCTGTCAGCAGGCTGGCGGCGCGAAGCTCGACGAGCCCCGCCACGTGCCGGGCAACCAGCGCGTTGTCGCCCGTGATCAGCTTCACGGCCACACCGAGGCGTGCAAGCTCCGCAATGGTGCGGGCAACGTCGGCCTTCGGGCGATCGAGGAACGTGAGGAAGCCGGCGAACTCGAGCGTACTCTCGTCCGCGCGTGTGTAGCGGTCGCGCAGGGGCAGCGCACGTGTGGCTACCGCAAGCACGCGGATTCCGTGACTGGACCAGTCGTCCGCGCGGGCCGTGAGGGTCGCGCGTGTGCCGTCGTCGAGCGCCGCGCCTCCGGCGACGTTCGCGCATGCGTCGAGGACGGGCCCGAACGCGCCTTTCGTGATCAGCCGTGCGCCCTCTTCCGTCGGGATGACCACGCTGGTGCGCTTCCGGACCGCATCGAATGGAATTTCGGCCAGCTTGGGCGGTCGGGTGTCGCCCATGTCGCGCGCTTGGAGAATCGCGTCGTCGAGCAGGTTGCTCAGGCCGGTCTCCAGCGCGGCATTGAGCGCAGCCAGCTCGAGCACGTCTCGCGAGGCCGTACCGTCCGGAGCGTAGGCGCCCTCCAGGCGGACGACACCCTCGGTGAGCGTGCCGGTCTTGTCCGTGCACAGCACGTCCATGCTGCCAAGGTTTTCAATCGCACTCAGGCGCCGGACGAGTACGCCATGCTGACTCATGGCGCGTGCGCCGCGCGTGAGGTTGATCGTCAAGATGGCTGGCAGCAGCTCCGGACTGAGGCCGACGGCCAGGGCCACGGCGAAGAGGAGCGTTTCGACCGGCGGCCGCCCGCGTAGGACGTGGGCGGTGAACACGACGACGATCAGCACCAGCATGGCCGTGGTCAGCAGATACCCGAAGCGGCGGATGCCGCGTTCAAAGTGCGTATCCGGCGGCGCCAGTGACAGGCGTGCCGCAACACGACCGAACTCCGTGTGGATGCCGGTGCCGACGATGAGACACCGTGCCGTGCCGCTTCTCACGTTGGTCCCGAGAAACACTGCGTTGGTGCGGTGCGACAGCGCTGTCTCAGCCGCCGTTGTACCTGGGGCCTTCTCGACCGGATAGCTCTCGCCGGTCAGAGCCGACTCGCTGACGAAGAGATCGGTGGCCTCCAGGACGACGCCGTCGCCGGGCACCAAGCTCCCGGCCGACAGCACCACGACGTCACCAGGGACGATCTCTTCGATTGGCACCGGTGAGGGGAATCCATTCCGGAGGGCAGTGGCGTGGGTGCGCACCCGAGCACGCAGCGCGGCGATCGTCGTTTGCGCCGCGTACTCGCGTGAGTAGCCGATCCAGGTGCTGGCCAGGACGATCGCCAGCACGATTGCGGCGTCCACCCACTCGCCGGTCGCAATCGAGGTCAGCGCCGCGAAGACGAGCAGCAGGAGCAGCGGACTGCGCAGTTGTGCGGCGATGACCCGGAGACGCGTGACCTGCTCGTGCCCGTGAATCTGGTTCGGCCCGTACCGTTTCAGCCTGGCGGCCGCGTCGTTCGACGAGAGCCCTTCCTTGGACGATGAGAGGCCCTCTATGAGAGTGGCCGCGTCCACCGACCAGAAGCCGGTTTCAGGAGACGCGGGCGCTCCCGGCGCTGGCGCCGCGCCCTGTAGCCGCGAGGCGGCCCGTTGCTCCATACGGTCTGCGATACAGCTTGCACCTCTCGGGCCAGCGGGGAATTTCTCCGCCGGTGGGAGATTCTCCATGGCACGTGTGCTCACGGGCTGCTGGCTCGCGTGAGTTCCCGGAGAGATCGGCACGACTTCGGTGGCCGGCGCGGTGGCGAGCCCTGTGCATGAGTCCTGAGCGTCGTGGCCGTCGGCCACGTGAAGCGAGGAGACACGCCGTGACGTTCCGCCAGATCCTCTGCCCGATTGATTTTTCCGACTGTTCACGGCACGCGCTCGACCATGCCGTCGCAATCGCGCGATGGTACGGCGGCACGGTCACGGCGCTGCACGTCGTGCACCCGATTCCGTACGCCGATCCGTTGATGGCCAGTGCCATTGTTTTCACGGCTGAAGATCTCGAACGGATCCGCCACGAGCTGGTGCAGTTTGTCAGCGACGAGGTCGGCCGCACGCCGATTTCAACAGCCCTCGTCCAGGCGAATGCGGTTTCCGGCATTCTTGGTGAGGCGGCGGAGCTGCCGGCGGATCTCATCGTCCTCGGCACGCATGGGCGCGGCGGGTTCGAGCGGTTGATGCTCGGTTCCGTGACCGAGCGCATCCTGCGCAAAGCCGCCTGCCCCGTGCTGACCGTGCCGCCACGGGCAGCCGATGCGGTGCCGGCCGGGCCAGTGGCGTTCAAGAAGATTCTTTGCGCGGTCGATTTCTCACCGGCGTCTGAGAAGGCGCTGGCGTATGCGGCTTCGCTTGCATCCGAGTCCGGGGCCGCGCTCACCCTGGTGCACGTCGTGGAGCCGCTGCCGATCTATGAGCCGGTCATCGCAGGCGGAAGCGGGTTCTTCAACTATGAGGAGCTCGCCACGGAAGCCACGCGCGCGCGTCTTCACGAGATCGCGCCTCGCGAGAGCCGCGTCCGCGAAGTCGTGAGCACGGGCAGGCCGTACCGCGAGATTCTGCGGCATGCGCGGGAGGACGGGAGCGATCTGATCGTGATTGGCGTTCACGGGCGCGCCGTCGATCGGATTGGTTTCTTCGGGTCAACCACGAATCACATCGTTCGCGAAGCCGCCTGCCCGGTGCTGTCGCTTCGCGCGTAGACAGCGGACACAGGGGAGCCACGATGCGCCTTTCAGAAATCATGCAGAAGCCGGTGCGCACCATAAGCACCACGGAAGATGCGAATGTCGCCTGGAACCGGATGCGTCAATTTCGCGTCCGCCACCTCGCGGTTGAGCACGAGACGCGAGTCGTTGGCGTCATTTCCGCCGCCGACCTCGGCGGGAAGCACGGTGACATTCTGCGGAACGGCCGCCAGGTTGGTGACCTTCTTACCGAGAAGCTTGTCGTGGCTGCGCCCGACACCACGGTTCGTGAGGCAGCCAACCTGATGCGGGGCCATGCGATCAACTGCCTTCTGGTATTCGAGGGCTCGAAGCTCAAAGGAATCGTCACGACGCTCGATCTGCTGGAGTTGATCGGCCGCGGTGCCGAACGACCGGTCGCGACGGCGGAGCGGAAGATCCTGAAGAAGCGGGGAGAGCAGCCACGACAGCAGAGCGCGGCCAAGCGGTTGGCGGGCGCGAAGGGCCGCGCAAGCCGACGCTAACCGGAGGCTCGGACAATCTCCGCGGCAAGACCACTACTGGCCAGGACCCCTGGTCGCAGTATCCGTCCGGCAGCCCAAGCATCTCGCCGTGGCGGCCCGGTGAGGCGCCGGCTCTTCGCGCCCGTTGACGAACGTGGAACCGGAAGGCTATGAGAAGGCGTCTTGCAATCGCGTTCGCGGTGGGACTGACTCTCGTCGCGGTGAGCTGCCGAGGCAGTTCCTCCAAGGCGCCGACCGCCCCGACGGAAGTGGTGGTTCCCCCAGCGGCCTCCGCTCCGGCCCCAGTGCCAGAACCAACTCCCGAGCCCACACCAGCTCCGACGCCCAC
>JAKFXY010000147.1 GCA_021731165.1 Acidobacteriota bacterium
ACTGCATGACCGACACCACCGGGGCTCCTCTGAAAACCACCGCACTGCACGCGCGCCACCAGGCGTCCGCCGGACGCCAGGTGGCGCGCGTGCAGTGCGGTGGTTTTCAGAGGAGCCCCGGTGGTGTCGGTCATGCAGTGGAGACGCGCACCAACCCAGCAGGAGCGCGATTCACAAACGTACTATGCGGGGGGGGTGGGGTCAACGGCTACGAAAGAGCGCGTGCCCATGCGTCACCTCCTCGCAGACGATCGAAGGTCCCGGTCAACACCGCCGCGGTCACTGGCCCGACCGGGCTCAGTTCGAAGGCGCGCACATACGTGGTCCGGTGATTGACCACAAACAGGTACGCATCGCAGATGCCCGCCAGATCGTGGAGGCGATGCGATGAGACGACTACGGCGCTACCCCGGTCGCGCTTTGACGTCAGCAGGCTCGATAACCAACGGGCTCCGTCTGGATCCAAGCCCTCCCACGGCTCATCCAGGACAATCAGCCCCAGCGAGGCAGGCGCCAGCGAAGCCTGCAGCCCCACGAGTTGACGGGCGCCGCGCGACAGGGTCCGCAGCCGCCGGCCCTCGGTGACCACGGCCATCCCCCGTATGCCGCTCCAGGCCGAGGCGCGGACTCTCCCGGGCAACGTCGCCTCTCCCGCGAAGTAGGCGGTCGGAATCCGTTGAAGTGCATCCTCCGGCGGCAATCCCGCGATCCGGATCTCACCCTGTGTGGGACGAATCAGCCCGACAAGGGCACGGAGCAGCGTGGTCTTCCCGGCTCCGTTCTCCCCAACGACCCCGACAGCCTGGCCAGAGCGGAGGTCGAAGGACACGTCATGAAACACTTCCCGATGGCCGTACCGGGCCGCCACCCTCCTCGCAGAGATCGTAAACTCGCCCGTCATTGCGCGGCCTCCAGTGGCACATTCATGTGCACCAGCCATCGCCAGGCCACCAGGCACCCCGTCATCGCCAGCGTCATCGCCGGCAGCAGGGCTATCAGGTCCTCCTGCGTGAGCGACCGGCCAGCGACAACCAGCGGGCAGAGCAGATACACCACGGCGCGCGTCGACACGTCCGCTCCTCCGGCTGCCACCGCGAGAAGGTCCTCTCTCCAGACCGTTGGCCAACCCAGTCCCGCCAACAGCAGCACGAGCCAGACGACGCCTCCGCTCAGTCGAGGCAGCGGCACGGTCATGGCCCACCCCGCGGCAGACACCACCACCATCGCCGCGATGCTGCCCTGGGAGAGCACCGCCGAGCGGCCCACCCCCACTTCGCAGAGGCCAAGCACCAACCAGCCGACCGCGCCAGGAGCGACGGACATGGCCAGGTGCCAGCCCACGACGGCTGTCCGGGACACGCCGCCGGTCAGCATCGCATCGTAGTGCCCGCGGCGGGCCGGAATCGCGAACCCGGACGATGCGCTGAACATCTGCAGGAGGAGGAGCGTCACGACGGCCTCCTGTCCACTCCCTGGTGCCACGATCAACTCGGCCGCTCCGAGCGCGACCACCAGCGCGAGGCCGATAAGCATGTACGGGGACTGGAGCGGCACCGCCACAAAGAAGCGCCAGGGACTCATGGGCTCGCTACCCGCCAGACCCGTGCCCCGCCACCGCGGAGCAGGACCGCGCGACCCACGCGGGAAGCTGGCGGCCCTCGCCGGCTGCCGGGTCCCCGCACCGCAGGTACGCCGACAGCGTGTGATAGCTGATGCCGAGGGTGTCACAGGTGCGACGCTTGTTGCGACCGCAGCGCTCGTACATCAGGCGCACGTAGCGCGTCCCCCACGCACGAAGGCTTTCATCCTCGCCGGCCTTCGTCTCAAGCAGTTCGGAGAAGCGCCCGCGCACGTGAGGGGGCAGGTCGTCGAGCTCGATATGAAGCGACTGCGCGAGCGCAACCAGGCGCTCGAGGAGGCGTTGCAGTTCACGCACATTGCCGGGCCACCCATATATCCGCATGGCCTCGACCGCTGCAGGCGACAGGGTCATCCCGGATCCGCCGTCGTGCTGCCCGAGAAAGTGCTGAACCAACTCGGGGATGTCGGCGGTCCGCACCCGAAGCGGTGGCACGGTAATCTCGACGCCGCTCAGTCTGTAGAACAGGTCCGCTCGGAAGGCTCCTTGTGCGACAAGGTCCGCCAGGGAACGGTTGGAGGCCGCAACGATCCGCACATCGACCTGCCTGCTGCCATGTCCACCGACGCGCTCCACGGACAGTTCCTGGATGGCCCGCAGCAGTTTCGCCTGCGCGGCCGCCGACAGGTCCGACACTTCGTCCAGGAACAGCGTGCCACGGTCGGCCACCTCAAACTTTCCGCGTCTGCCCCGAACCCCGGTGGCCGTCCGCTCCTCGATGCCAAACAGCTCTGCCTCGAGCAGGGTCTCGACGATGGCGGCGCAGTTGACCGCCACAAACGGGCCGCTGCGCCGCCGGCTCATTCTGTGCAGGTGCCGCGCCACCAGTTCCTTGCCCGTGCCACTCTCGCCTTCGATCAGTACGGTGAACCCGCTCGGCGCCACGCGCGCGACGCGCTCGCGCAGGGCCTGCATCGCCGGGCTGGACCCGATGAGCGTTGCGGTCTCCACCGACGCCTTCGATGTCCGCATCGGACGGGCGCGCTCCACCTCAAGCACCAACGCGCCGAGGGATGCCGCCGCTCCGAGCAACTCGATGCCCATCGGGTCCAACACGTGCCCATCGGCCAGCGATGCCTCAAGCACGGCCTGCCGGCCGGTGTCCGATGTCGGCACGTCGAACACCATGGATTTCGATGCGGCTGGTGGAGCGGCCGGACGCCCACCGAACGACGGTGGCACTTCGCGCAGGCGCACGGCGCTCAGCGGCAACAGCCTCCGAAGGCCGGTCTCGAACGCCTGTTGAACCGTACCCGTGCTCATGCCCGACAGGGCCCGCGCCACGCCGCCGATCAGTGGCCCGAGATCTTCCAGCCGGCCTTGCCCCACTGCCTCTGCATCACCCCGCGGTTCCATTGTCACCATCGCACTGCCTCCCCAAGCCGTTAGCGGGAGACACTTCAAACGGGCTGCCAACCTTCGCGTGCACCGTCTTTCCTTGGGATTCCTGCGAGTCGCCTGTCACCTCTCCGGACGATGGGTAACCGAAACCCGCGTGACCGACGAGCGTGCTGGCCACGCCGGGAATCCGATACCCCTCCGCCAGGAGCACAACCTCGGCGTCAAAACACAGCGCGGCCTCGTAGATCAGAGGGCTCACGGCCAGCACCTTCGCCCACACGATGCGGCTCCTGACGAGCTGGCGGCCACTGATACCAATTACATGCACTTCCGCGTGTGTGCCAGGCAGGAGTCGGGTCTCGCCCTCCACGCGGGCGCCTCCGCACGACATGTCGCGCACGCACAGGTCCCTCCCCGTCCGCAGCCGCACCTGTGACGTCGCACCTGGGGCGACCGGGCGGAGGCGCCGCCACCGCCGGCGTTCGGCCTTGGGCGTCACAGCTCACTCCACATGCCCGTCGCGCGGTTGAGACGAAGCACCCGCACACGCGCCGTGGCACCTGAGAGGCGGAGGGCGTACTGGCTCCCGTCCCGGCCGGCGATGTAGAGGCTTCCCGATGTGGAGGTTCCGAGAGGCGAGAACGTGAGGAGGCGTGAGCCCCCGAGGCGCACCGACGCGGAGCCGGGCACCGGATCAACAACCCCAAAGCGGACGCCCGGATAGAGATCCGCCAGCCGTCTCGGTGTCGAGAGGGCCGGATCGGCGCCGCTGGTGATTTCCGCAACGCGAACGCCGTTGCCATTACCGTCGGCATAGAGTGCTGTCGGAACCCCTTCGGTCTCGGCTCCGAAGCTGATGGCCACAGCGGTCGAACGCGTGAGCGCCAGTGCCCGGGCGCGCGCGCACTCCCCGGCCAGATGCCGCGCCGCCTGCCTCGCACGCACGCGGTCTGCCGACCCCTGGGCGACACCGCCCGAGGCAGCCGCCACCACTGCGGCGAATGCGCAGGCGATCAGCACCTCAACCAGCGTGAAGCCGGACTCTGGCACTGGTCGCCCGCGCACGTCGGCCACCTTGCAGGACTACTGCGTCCGTTCCGCCTTCGGTGTACCGACCGACAGCATCGGCTTCAGCTTCAGGAAGCCCTTCTCTCCGACGCCGCGGACATTCATCACGTCCTCGACCTTCTTGAACCCGCCGTTCTTCTGGCGGTACTCGATGATGCGTTCGGCGGTTTTCAGACCAACACCGGGCAGCGCCTCAAGCTGCGCCACACTGGCGGTATTGAGATTGACAGGTGCGGCCGCCCCCGCCGCGGGCTTCGACGGCTTCTCCTGACCGGCCACTGGCACACCCGCCAGCATCACACCCACCAGCAATCCACCAAGCATTCGCGTCATTGCATTCCTCCATGCACGCCGGGCCGTCACGATGGATGCGCTCGAACGTGCCCGGCCGCTCGAACAGCGTGGACGACCGGCGGCCGCGGCGTGCATGGGTCGGGTGCACGGTTAACGGCACCGCAGCCGGCCGGTCATCATGGAGGAGAGCAAGCACGACTCCAGGCGCGGCCCCATTTGTCCGTCGCTGGAAGTCGATGAAGGCAGGGAGGTTCGCAGGTGGGGTCGCTGGACCGCGCAAGGCCTGCCGCGCCAGACGGGCACTGCGGTTGCCCGTACAGGGAAACCGCCGGGCAAGCGTGCGCTCACCCGGCGGTCAGATGGGTTGGCAGGCAGCGCCTGCCGAGGCGCCGCCTAGTTCACCGTGAACGTACTGATCTGCTGCGTGGCGGTGAGACGGCCGCCCGCGGGCGTGACCAGGAACATCAGTAGCTGGTAGCGGCCGGCAGACGGCGGCTGCACCGAGGCCGTGAAACTGCCGTTCCCACCAAGCGCCGATACCGCAATGGCGGAGCGGCCGCAGCTTGCCTCGTCCTCCTGCGCCACGCAGAACGCCACGCGGTCGAAGTTGGCACGGTTCGCCACCGTCACGCGTCCCGAGAACCGGATCGGCGCACCCGCTGCGGAGAGGGTGGCCAGCGGGGCGTTCAGCTCAAGCCCGCGAAGGTCCAATGGGCCATAGCTCGGAAAGTCCACCGAGAGCGGCCCCACAATCGGTGCACCGGCCAGGGGGCGGATGTCCGTCTTGAGATCCACGGCGTTCCCACCGGCGAGGTCGAAGGAACCGAAGCCATGGAAATCGATGATCCCGGACCGGTTCGGGTCCTCGGAGCGCTGGGCGTAGAAGGTCCAGTAGTTCATCTCCCGCTGCGAGAGCCGCGCGCCGCGCGACACCACGACGGTTGCCCGGTTCCACTCGGTGGGCACGGGGCCGGAGCGTTCCCCCAACAGGCCTGCCACGGCCGTGATGCTTGCGGTACGCACCGCACCAGCCACCGGTGTCCCCGGGTCTGGGGCAGCGGATGATGTCGTCGAGAACTGCCCCTGCTCATCGAACAGCACGAAGTCCGGCACACTCTCCTTCGGCAGCAGGCCCATCGCATACTTCTGAAGGGGCGTGAAGGGAATCGGCGCCGCCGACTTGGCCACCACGTAGGCCCCACCTGCGTCCACGACCATCCGTTGCCCTTCCAGGACAGAACTCATCCGAGACGGGGTATTCAACCAGAGCGGGTCGTGCGCTGAGGGCTGGTGGCCTGCCCGCGTCAGTCCTGTCAGCGCGGTCCAGTCCACGTAGCTGCCCCACTGATGCGACGCCTCGTGGCTGTTGGTCAGGTTGTCGCCAAAATACTGCGGGAAGATCTCCACACCCCGCAGGCGTCCGGCGCTGCCGTAGGACGCGTCGTAGTCGTGCACGTCCTGGCCAATGCCGGCCACATCGTTCTTCACGGTGTAATGCACGGCGGAGTAGGGCATCAGGATGGTGCGCTGCGGCACCACGGCAATCGCGTCGTAGGCGTCCTGGAACAGTTGATAGAAGCGCGTCGTCACGCGCGCCAGTTCGGCCGTGTCGTTCGTCTCCTGCACCAGCTCGTCCGAGAAGCCTGGCAGCACGATGTTCACCACGTGACTGGAGTACTGCACGTCGGCCGCCGGCTGAATCACCCGGACATCCGGAATATTCAGGGGCGCGATGCGCAGCAGGATTTGCCGGTCCGTGCCCAGGGCGCCGGCGCCCACCACATCACCGATGTAGAGCTCCGGCAGGTCCCAGCCCCAGCGGGCGCTGGCCATGGCACGGTCGAGGATCGACGCGTCCCAGGCCGGCTGGAAGATGCTGACCGGCTGCCCTGCCAGTGTGTCGACGCGCTGACGCGCCCACGTCTCCACGGTGCCGTCCACGCCCCGGAACTGCAGGGATGCCACGTCGCCTGCCACGGTGAACTCCGCCAACTGGATCGTGCCGCTGTAGTTGGGCGACACCACGGGCGGCTGCTGGTCGTAGGTCAGCGCCCGGCCGGCTTCCACGGCCAGGGGCCTGATGCGGTTCCGGTGTGCACGCGCCTGCTGCACCGTGTCCAGGCACGTCATCGTCGGTCTGGCGGTATTGACGTGAAACGTCAGCGGCGCCTGCTGGGCGGCCATCGGCGTGGTCAGGAGCGCGGCCACACTGGCGACGGCTGCAATCTGGCGAATACCTGTAGTCATCGATTCTCGTGGCCCCGGTTTGTCCTGCTTCATTATTCGGCAGTTCCGCTCATCGTCAACAGCCGGCGCCCCTAGACACCCCGCAACCGGGGCCATTTGCACCTCAAATAGATCGTCTTGGGCGCATTTCAGGGGGTCACCTCAAAGGCGATCCGCTCCTCGGCCCCGGCGTCCCCGGCCGCGGCGCGGACCCGGAGGACGTAGGTCCCCTGGGCCAGGCTCGACACCGGCACCGCGATCCGAGGCAGGCCCGCCGGGCCGGTGGCCACGGGCAGCGCCACCAGCGAACGGCCACCGGACCCGAGCACGTCCACCGAGACCGCCAGCGGCATCCCGCCCTCCGCATACCCCTCCACGTCCACCCGGACCCGGTCCGTTCGCGAGAAACGTCGCGAGGCCGCTGGGGCCGAGGAGGTACCGCTATCAAGGACCCGGGTCTCTGAAGCGTTCCTGGCCACGTATACGCGCGGCGTCGCCAGTTGGACTCGGGGGCCGTGCAGATCCGGCACGTCCATGGCCTGCTCCCACTGGTCGAGCACTCGCCCATCCGCCGCCCGCACGGTCAGCCGCCAAGCCACTCGACGTCCAGCCGGCAGTTCGAAGACTTCCGACGATGCGGCCTTGATCGTCCGGCCAGGCTCCAATTCCCGGGGCTTGCTCCCCGCCTCTCTGGGTCCGCCGTCCAGCAAGTCGACATCCACCTGCACGGGCGCCACGCCGCTCCTGCCGTCCGGACGGGCGTCCCACGCCACCACCACC
>JAKFXY010000136.1 GCA_021731165.1 Acidobacteriota bacterium
GTCAGCAGCTGGCGCGTGGTGTTTTCATGGTTGTCCTGGCGGGTCGGGCCCAGGGAGCGCCTGCTCCTTGTCGGGACGAGCGTGGCTGGTGTGGCGCTCGCCCGTGAGCTCCACCAGCGGCAGGATCTTGGCGTGGAGATCGTCGGGTTCATCGATGCCGATCCAGATCGTGTAGGGGAGCGGATCTTCAATCCGGGGATCATCGGCACCGTGGACGACATCCCGTCCATCGTGCGGACCAAGGCAATCGACCGGGTGGTCGTCAGTCTGACGGATGCTCGCGGCAAGTTGCCGATGTGGAAGCTGCTCGAGATGCGGACCGCGGGCGTCACCTTTCATCATCTCGCTTCGGTCTACGAGCACTACACCGGCAAGATTGCCGTGGAGAACCTCCGGCCGAGCTGGCTGATCTTCTCGAGCGGATTTCGAAAGAGCGCCTGGCAAGAGGCCGTGAAGAGGCTCATCGATGTGGGAGTGTCGATGATCGGACTCGTCATCGTGTCACCGCTCCTCGTCTTTCTCGCGGCCGCCGTTCGCCTGACGTCTCCAGGGCCGGTGCTGTACCGGCAGGAGCGCGTCGGCCTTCACGGGCGCGTGTTCACGGTGTTCAAGGTTCGATCGATGCACGCCGACGCCGAGGCGGCGACGGGTGCTGTCTGGGCACAGCGGGGGGACAGTCGCATTACGGCGCTCGGCCGATTCATGCGCCGCACGCGGCTCGATGAGCTGCCCCAGTTCTGGAACGTGCTGCGTGGCGACATGAGCCTTGTGGGCCCCAGGCCCGAGCGGCCGGAGTTCGTCAAGGACCTCGAGCACCAGATCCCGTTCTACGGTCAGCGGCACGTGGTCAAGCCCGGCCTCACCGGCTGGGCCCAGGTGCGCTACACTTATGGCGCCAGCGTCGAGGACGCGATGGAGAAGCTGCAGTACGACCTCTACTACATCAAGAACTTCACCATCAGTCTCGATCTCTTCATCCTCTTCGAGACGCTGAAGACCGTTCTGCTGCGCCGAGGCGTCTGATGGCGCGTCCCGCGTCCGCCATCGTGAACGCAATGAGCGTGGACGTCGAAGACTACTTCCAGGTCAGCGCGTTCGACGAAGTCGTGCCCCGGGCAAGCTGGGAAGGGCGCGAGAGCCGCGTCTGTGCGAACACCGAGCGTCTGCTCGCGCTGTTCGACGAGGCTGGCGTGCGATCCACCTTCTTCGTGCTCGGATGGGTGGCCGACCGGTTTCCCGGGCTGGTCCGGCGAATCGCCGACGGGGGACACGAGATCGCGTCCCACGGGTATGGCCATCGCCTCGTGTACGAGCAGACGCCTGCGGAGTTTCGTGAGGACGTCCGTCGCTCGAAAGCCGCGCTCGAATCGACAACAGGCACGCGCGTACGCGGCTACCGTGCACCGAGTTATTCCGTGGTCGACCGGTCGCTCTGGGCGCTGGATGTGCTGATTGAGGAGGGGCTCGAGTACGACGCGAGTATCTTTCCGATTTACCACGATCGCTACGGCATTCCTGATGCTCCGCGTCACGCGCATGTCATGACGCGATCTGGCGGCTCCATCGTCGAGGCGCCTGGTTCGACGGTCCGTATCGGCCGGATGAACCTGCCGATTGCCGGCGGCGGCTACTTCCGGATGCTGCCGTACGCGTTGACACGGTGGGGCATCAACCGGCTGAATGATGTGGAGAGCCGGCCGGCGATCTTTTATCTGCACCCATGGGAGATCGATCCCGGCCAGCCACGTATCAAGGTCGGGTCCGTGTCGACGATCCGGCACTACCGAAACCTCCACAAGACGGAGGGACGGCTCCGGGCGTTGCTGCGAGACTTTCGATTCTCGACCATTGGCGATGTGGTCATCGGCCCTGTCCTGCCGTCGAGCGCGGCTGCGGAGCAGATGTGGGCGTGACAGCTGTGGCAGAACGTCCTGCTGCGGTGCCCCTCACGGACATTCGCACCGGTATTCCGGCCGCCATCCAGGATGCGTATGTGGCGGAACATCCCGATGCAACCATGTACCACTTGTCCGGATGGTCCGAGGTCATCGGGAACGCCTTCGGTCATCGCATGATCACCCTGGCAGCCATGGCAGGGGAGCGGGTAGCCGGCCTGCTGCCTCTGGTTTTCTTCGATACGCCGCTCTTCGGGCGCTTCAGTGTCTCGATGCCGTTCCTCAACTACGGGGGCGTCGTGGCCGATACGCCGGAAGTGGAACGTGCCCTGCTGTCGGCTGGCATCCAGGCGGCCCGCGAAGCCCGGGCCTCGTACGTCGAGCTTCGACACACCCGCCGACGATTCGATGATCTCGCCGTGCAGACGCACAAGGTTTCGATGCTCCTGCCGCTGCGGCCAAGCGCTGAGGCTCAATGGACAGCCTTGGACCGCAAGCTCCGGAATCAGATCCGCAAGGCCGAGAAGTCAGGCCTCACGGTGCAAGCCGGCGGTGCAGAGCTGCTCGATCCGTTCTACGGCGTTCTGGCAGAGAACATGCGGGATCTTGGCTCTCCGGTCCAATCCAGACGATTTTTCGAGGAGATCCTGAAGGCGTTTCCCGATCGATCGCGTCTGCTCAGTGTGTGGCTGGAGGGACGGCCAGTTGCCGCCTCATTCGTCCTCTGGCATGGCGGGCGGATCGAGGTTCCCTGGGCCTCTTCGCTGCGGCGCTACAATCCGCTCTGCCCAAACGTCCTCTTGTACTGGGAAATGTTGAAGTTCGCGATCGGTCGAGGGTTCAGCACGTTTGATTTCGGACGTTCCACGCCGCTCGAGGGCACATATCAGTTCAAGGCGCAATGGGGCGCCCAGCCGGAACAGTTGTTTTGGGAATACTGGCTGGCGGACGGCGCGCGGCTTCCAGACCGCAGCCCGAAGAACGAGAAGTTCAGCCGGGCGATCACCATGTGGCAGCGGCTACCCGTCGTGGTGACGCGGGTCCTCGGCCCGGTCATCGTCCGCAACATTCCATGATCGATGATGGCCAGCCATTCCCCGCATCTCACCCGGCGGTCGTTGTCTCACGCACCGTGTTTCGGCCCCACCGTAAGCAGCGACGAGAGGACGACGTGCACACGCAGGCGGTGAACACTGCGGACGCACTCCGGCCGGTGGTGTGTGTCGATCTTGACGGCACGCTGATCCACGGTGATGTGCTGTGGGAGTCGGCGCTCGCGCTTGTACGCGATCGACCCGTTGCCCTGGTGTGGTTGGTGGTGTGGGCGCTCAAGGGCCGAGCGTATCTGAAGCGTCAGGTCGCGCGGCATCTTCCCGTCGATGCCAAGCAACTCCCGTATCGTGCGGACGTCGTGAAGTTGATTGAGCAGTATCGCGTCGAGGGCAGGACGCTCGTTCTCGCAACCGCATCAGACGAGGTAAATGCGCAGCGCGTCGCGCAGCACCTGGGGCTGTTCAGTCGGGTGCTGGCCAGCGATGGCACGACCAACCTGTCGGGGAGCGTCAAGGCAGATCTCCTCGTCAGCGAGTACGGTGTCGGAGGCTTCGACTACCTGGGCAACGGCTCCGTGGACATGCCTGTCTGGAAAGCGGCCGGGCGCGCCATTGTTGTGGGGGCGGATTCGGCTCTGTCACGCGGGGTGTCGAGACTTGTGCCGGTGCACCTGGTGCTGGCTCCCGCTCGGCGCGGACTTCCAGCGCTGGTCCGCGCGATGCGTCCCTATCAGTGGGTCAAGAACCTCCTCGTCTTTCTCCCGCTGCTGACCGCGCACGCACTTCTCGATCCCGCGGCGGCTCTTCCGGCGATTGTCGCGTTCGGCTCCTTCTGCTTCTGTGCCTCGGCAATCTATCTCGCCAACGATCTGCTCGACATCGAGGCCGACCGTGCCCATGCTCGCAAGCGGCACAGACCCATTGCGGCAGGAGAGCTCGATGTGCCGGTTGCCATCGCCGCCTCGACGATCCTGGCGCTGTGTGGCCTTGTCTCCGCTCTCCTTGTTTCAGCCGTGCTTGCCGTGGTTCTCGCGATATACGCAGCGGTGACGATGGGATATTCGCTGGTGTTCAAACGAAGACCGGTGCTCGATGTGTTCGTGCTCGCGGGTCTGTACGTGCTGAGGATTGTTGCCGGAGGCGTGGCGTCCGGCATCGAGCTTTCGACCTGGCTCCTCGCCTTCGCCCTGTTTCTCTTTCTGAGTCTCGCGTTCATCAAGCGACACGCCGAAGTCAGCGCCGCATCGGGGGACATTCCGGGCCGTGGATACTCGTCGGACGATCGATCGTGGCTGCAGCAGGTCGGGTTGATATGCTCGATGATGGCGGTGCTCGTGCTTGCGTTGTATGTTGCGTCCCCTGAGGTATCCGTGTTGTACTCACGGCCGCGTATCCTGTGGCTGCTGTGTCCGGTGCTTTTGTTCTGGCTGACCGATCTCTGGTTCCGCGCCAGTCGCAGGAGCCTCGTGGACGATCCGATTCTGGTAGCGGTTCGCGATCCGCTCAGTTACGTCGTCGCCGCCTTGTCCGCCGTCGTCCTGTTTGCGGCAACCTAGCCGGGCCGGCGACGCGCACGCACGTGGCGTGAAGCGCCCTTACATGTCGACACTCTCAATCGTCGTTCCTGCCTACAACGAAGAACGTTCGCTCCAGCGGTGCATCGAGCGTGTCCTGGAGATTGAGAGTCCCGATCTGAGGCTCGAAATCCTGATCGTCGACGATGCATCCAGTGACCGCACCGGGGCGCTTGCCCTGGAAATGGCGTCACGCTACCCGCAGGTGCGTGCGCTCCGGCACGAGCGGAATCAGGGGAAGGGCGCCGCGCTGCACACGGGTTTCAAGCACGCGACGGGCGACTACGTCGCCGTGCAGGACGCCGACCTCGAGTACGACCCCCACGACCTGACGCGCCTGCTCCAGCCGTTGTTGGCCGACCGGGCTGATGTCGTCCTGGGGTCGCGATTCCTCTGGGGGGGCGAACACCGCGTGCTCTTCTTCTGGCACTCCGTGGGCAACCGGCTGCTGACCCTGCTCTCGAATGTGTTCACCGATCTCAATCTGACGGACATGGAGACCTGCTACAAGGTGTTCCGTCGTGACGTGATCGAGAGCCTGGAGCTGCACGAGAAGCGATTCGGGTTCGAGCCGGAGATCGTGGCTAACATTGCGCGCCGGCGCTTGCGGATTTACGAGCTGGGGGTGTCCTACTCGGGTCGGACCTACGAAGAGGGCAAGAAGATAGGACTGAGGGATGGCTTGCGGGCGGTTTACTGCATCATCCACTACAACATGCCGTACGCCCCGCTGTGGATCCAGTTCGCTGGTTACCTGCTGGTGGGTGGTGTCGCGGCTGTCGCCAACGTTCTGGCCTTCGCGGCTCTTGCCTTGGTCCTGCCGCTTTCGGCCGCTGTCGTAACGGCCTTCGTGCTGGCCGCGAGTGTGAACTATTGGCTCTGTCTCCACTTCATGTTCAGGCATCGCGCGCGATGGTCTTCACTGGGCGAGCTGGCGGTGTATGCAGGTGTCGTGGCCGTTGCCTGCGCCATTGACCTTACGGCGACACTGGCCCTGATCCGCGAGGGCCTATCGCCTGTCGCCGCGAAGGCTGCGGCGACCGCGATCGGTGTTCTCCTCAATTTTGTGAGCCGCCGCTATATCGTCTTCCCTGACCATCGTCCCGGTCCGTGGGCGCCGTCCTAATCTGTCGGTTCAGGACCACGACAAAGGTGACGCGTGCGAACGTGCGTCGAAATCGTCCCAGGAACGGGATGTGGCGAGTCTCATCGAAGCACAATCGCTCAATCGAGGGGCGTGACTACGGCGCCAGGGTGTAGACGTGGACCACCGGGAATTTCTGGTCTCCGCGCGCGGCCGATAGAAAGATGCGCTGCGTCGCCGGGTCGTAGGCCGCGCCGGTAATGCGCGGCATGCCCACCCCCCCCTGGTATGGCAGCGCCAGGGTCCAGTACGCGTAGGGCTCGACGTCCCACGGCCGCCTCTTCCCGGCCTTCACGGCCGCGAGATCGAGGGCGTCATAGGCCCACACCTGATACACGTAGGGATAGGCATGGCCGCCCTTGTCGGTGGTGGTCGGGTCATAGCACTGACCCGCCGGTGGCGGGTTCATCGGGCTCCCGTCGCCGTAGCAATGTGTGCCCTGTCCGTTGACGCCGAAGAACAGCACGCTGCGGGTGCCCTCGGGGAACACCACGCCGCCGATCTCGGTGGTCGAGCCGTAGAGGGGGTTCGACCCCGCCCACGGTCCCAGCGTGGTGTGGTCCGCGTCGTAGTAGACGAGGGGGGAGGCTCTCACGGTCGTTTGCGTGCCGAGCGTGGCTGGATCAAAAGCGAACGCGGCCGGCCCGTACGACGTGCGCGAGATGATTGAAAGGCAGCAGTTACCGGTCAACGCCGGGCCGCCGAGCGCCGCCTGCCAGTCCTGCGGGATGAGGCCCATGTAGCCGGAGACCATGCCCGCACGGACGGATCCCACTTTGTAGGGTCCACGTGCGTCGGTCGTGTCCGCTAGGTCCAAGCCATTGCGGAAATGCGAAGTCTGCTGCGACCCGTTCGAGTCGTAATAGATGTACGCCGAGCTGAAGAGCTCGTTCTTGTAGACCAGCACGCCGCCGACCTTGACGTCGTCTCCGGGCGCGGTCCCCACCTTCGACCGTTTGCTATCAGTGGGGTCGCCAAACTCCTGCAGCAGTGGAGCGACCGCGAGGTCGGCGACACTGGCGGACGCTCGTACGTCTGGGATGCCGATCTCCGCCACCTGCTGTTGCCAGTCGTGGCCCGCCATGAACAGCGAGTTCCGAGTGGGATTGAATGCGAGCCCTTTCCAGGCATAGTCAAAGCTGGAGTTTCCGAGCTGCCCGTTGGGCACGCGGAAGGCGCCTTGATAAACCAGGGTGGTCCGCTCGATGCGTGGTAGAGCCGCGAGCTGACCTCCAGACTTGACCGAGACGGAAACCTGAGTCGAGTAGGTCGGTGTGCCACGGATGTTGCGGCCAATGGCGGTCAGCGCATACTCCCCGGGCGTCGTGATGTTCCAGATCACCGTGTACGGCGGCTGGTACGCGGTATCGATGAGCTCGTCGCCGGCGTAGAACTCCACCGAGGTGAATCCGTCGGCCACGTTGGCCTCGACGACCGCAGTGATCGGAACCTCTGTCGGGGCGACGAAAGTCGAGCCTGATTCAGGTGACGAGAGCGTTACAGATGTCTCGGCGGATCCGTCCACGATCGGCGTCGCGAAGATCCCGCCCTGATTGTCGAGCCCCACCTCGATGCCTCTTGTCGCCCGGGCAACCGTCGCATCGACGGGCTGCTCCGCCAAGGTGAGCGTCAGTGCGATTGTGACGGCGCCTTCGAACACGTAGAGGCGTCTCA
>JAKFXY010000155.1 GCA_021731165.1 Acidobacteriota bacterium
GTGGTTGTGACCTCGTCGAAGAGCACCTTCGACCCGTACCGCATGGAGACGCTCTGGAGACCAATCATGAAACCTCGATCGTAGCAGATGGCTCCGCACCTGGGCGAGGGCCTTCCGGCCGTGTTGCGGCCAGCGCAGTCCTAACGCATCATGGCCCGGTGACCGATCGAGGGGGCGGGCGGCTCGTCTATTCCACGGGTGTCGGGCGGGTATGCCCTGGCTGCGGCTGGCCATCGGACAATTGCCAGTGCAGCAGGGCCGCCGAACAGGCTGTTCCCTCGCGGGTGGTGGCCAAGCTGCGGATGGAAAAGAAGGGGAGGGGCGGGAAGACGGTGACGGTCGTGGACGGCCTGCCGCACAACACCGCGTTCCTGAAGGAGTTGAGCCAGGATCTGAAGCGGAGCTGCGGCACGGGCGGCGCCATCGTCGATGGCGGTGTCGAGCTTCAGGGCGATGTCCGGGAGCGCGTCCGAACGTTGCTGGCGCGCAAGGGCTGGGTCGTCAAGGGATGACTGTCTCGGGCCACGGAGTCGCGGAGTCACGGAGAGCCGTTCGAATTCTTGCTCCCTGTCTCTCGGTCTCCATGGCTGTCTTGATCGCGACGCACGCCGCGAACCTTCTCGCGCACCACTCGATTGCCGGCATCTACGACAGCCGCAAGCCGCTCACGGTAGAGGGCGTGGTGGCCGAGTTCCGATTCATGAACCCGCACCCGTTCCTGTTCATCGACGTCACCGACCGCGGCGGCAAGGTGACCCAATGGCGCCTCGAGATGGACAACCAACGCGAGCTGGCCGATGTCGGGGTTACCTCGGCTACCTTCAAGCCAGGCGACCGCGTCGTCGTCACCGGCAGCCACGCCCGCGACCAGTCTCCAGGACTCTATCTCCGTAGGCTCGATCGACCCGCCGACGGGTTCTGGTACGAACAGACCGGAGGAAGCCCACGGATCCGCCCGTCGCGCTAGGCGCGGAAGAGCGGCGCCGCCCAGGGGATCGAGAACAAGATCACCAGGAGCGAAAGCCCGATGAAGATCGTTGCCAGGCGGTGCCGGCCGTCGCCCGCCGGCGAGCGGCGGATGCGCACGCGCCCCACGTGAGCCAGCATCAGCGCGACCGCCATGCCCGCCACGTGTTCTATGACTCTTCGCGTACTGGTTGCCAGTGAGGCGTAGATCAGCAGGCCGAGCAGCGTCTGCACGTCGAGGCCGATCGCGAAAAGGAACGTGCCGCGATCGTCGGCCGATGTCCACGGCCGGCGCCCCTGCATCCCACTGATCGCGCGGGCGAGAGCCACCAGCCCGGCGATGAGCACGAGCCAGCGGACCCAGGAGTGAGCGACGATTGCCACCTGATACATGCCGGCCATTGTAGCTTCTAGGCTCCAGGCCCGAGTCGCCAGGCTCGAGGGGAAGACCTCATCCGACCGGTTTCAGCACGAAGTCGTATTCCACCGACACGAAGGGACCATTGACCTTTGCGCCCTTCGCGGCAGCGGTGTCAGCGGCGACATGCTCCCTGAACGGCACGACCAGCGACTCCTTCACGCCGAACACCGCATCTCCTCCCGCCTTCAGCCGTGGATCCGCCGCGTCGAACAGGTGTGTGGTCACCGGCTCGTAGCCGTCGGCCGCGACCACGAAGTGCACGTGCGCGGGGCGCCACGCCTGACGGTTGGTGGCCGCGAGCATTCGGCCGACCGGACCGTCCTTCGGGATCTCGTACGCGACAGGCCGGCTCGTCACGACGACGAACCTGCCGTCCTTGTCCGTGCGGTACTTCCCGCGCATCCGCAGCGTGTCGTGGTTTGGCAGCTGCGCGTCATAGAGGCCGTCGGAGTTTGCCTGCCACACATCGAGCAACGCGTTCGCGATAGGCGTGCCGGATGGGTTCAGCACGCGCCCTGAGATCACGGCACGCGTGCCGTTGAAATCGGTGGTCGCCATGCTCTCGCCATTGGCCAGCTCGGGCGCGCCGTCCCGATGGAACGGGCCGAAGACGGTTGACTCGGTGACGCCGGCTGGTCTTCGGTGGCCGATGAGGTCCACCACCATCGACACGCCCAGGGTGTCGGACAGAAGAATGAACTCCTGCCGGACGCTATTGCACTTCTGTCCGGTGTCGGTGAGGAAGGTGATTCCCTCGAACCACTCCGCCTCGGTGAGCCGCACGTCCTTGACGAAGGCGTGCAGGTGCGTGACCAGGCTCAGCATGATCTCGCGCGTCCGTGGATCGGGCGTACCCTGGATTCGCTGCAGGACCTCGCTCGTGATGTCGTCTTCGGTGGTTTGCGCAGGTGTCGTGGCGCCGCTCATAACGCTCTCCCTTGTCTGGCCGGGCGCGAGTATGTCATGTCCGGCGTGCTCGAGGATTCGAGCCATTCTACGTGCACGCCAGGCCTTCGTGGTCGTCCGTCCTCTTCGCGTTCCTCGTGATTACCGGCGGTACCGGGTTATGCTGCGACGCCCATGAGGAACGTGCTTCGAAGTCTGTACGCCCAGGTGCTCATCGCCATCGCCATCGGGGTGGCGCTCGGCGCTCTCTATCCGGATCTCGCGAAGCAGATGAAGCCGCTCGGCGACGGATTCATCAAACTCGTGAAGATGGTGATCGGCCCGATCATCTTCTGCACCGTCGTGACGGGCATCGCCAGCATGGGCGACCTGAAGAAGGTCGGGCGCGTCGGCATCAAGGCGCTTCTCTACTTCGAGGTCGTGACAACGCTGGCGCTGGTGATTGGCCTGCTCATGGTCAACGCTATCAAGCCGGGCGCGGGGATGAACGCGGATCCCGCACGGCTCGACACCGCTTCCATCACGACATATCAGCAGACCGCCGAGAAGTCGCAGACGGTGACGCAGTTTGTCCTCAACATCATTCCCACGAGCGTCGTCGGCGCGCTGGCCGGCGACGAAGTGCTGCCCATCCTCTTCGTCGCGGTGCTCTGCGGCTTCGCGCTGACGTCGATGGGGGAGCGTGGCCGGCCGCTCGTCGCGTCGATCGAACGGATCTCCAGCATGCTCTTCGGGATCGTGGGTGTGATCATGCGGGTGGCGCCGATTGGCGCCTTCGGCGCCATGGCGTTCTCGGTGGGGGCGTTCGGGTTCGGAACGCTCACCGGCCTGGCGCTGCTGATGGGCACGTTCTACGCCACGTGCCTGCTGTTCATCTTCGTCGTGCTCGGCATCATCGCGCGCGTACACGGCTTCAGCATTGTCAGCTTCCTCCGCTACATCCGCGAGGAGCTGCTGATCGTTCTCGGCACCTCCTCGTCGGAGGCGGCCCTGCCGCGGCTCATGGCCAAGCTCGAGCGCGCCGGGTGTGCCAAGGCTGTGGTTGGTCTCGTGGTGCCGACGGGTTACTCCTTCAACCTGGACGGGACCTCGATCTACCTGACGATGACGGCAATCTTCATCGCGCAGGCGACCAATACGCCATTGACGGTGATGCAGCAGGTCGGTGTGCTGGCGGTGCTGCTGCTGACCTCGAAAGGGGCGGCGGGCGTGGTCGGCGCCGGCTTCGTGACGCTGGCCGCGACGCTTGGCACGGTGGGGCACATTCCGATCGAGGGGCTCGCGCTCGTCCTCGGGATCGATCGCTTCATGTCCGAAGCGCGGGCGATCACCAACTTGATCGGCAACGGCGTGGCGACGGTCGTCGTATCGAAGTGGGAGGGGGAACTGGACGAAGAAGCGCTGCGTCGCCAGCTTGACCCTCGGTCCGCGCCGGCCTGACGCGGCCACCTCATGCGCGAGGCCTTGCGTGTCTGGCGCCCTGAACCGTACACGCGTATCATGCACGCTTTGGCCTGATCGTTAATGGAGGATTCTGTTCATGCACAAGAAGCTATGGCTCGTCGCGGCTCTAGCGATTGCACTGGCCGGCTGCAGCCGTGCCAAAACCGCCACGAGTGTTCTGGGAGATGCACAGGAGGCCATGGGCAATCCAACCTCCATCCAGTACGCCGGCACCGGCGTGGACGGGTTCTTCGGGCAGGCGATCAATGCCGGGCAGGAGTGGCCTCGGCGCGAGCTGTCCGCGTACACGCGCGCCATCAATTTCGACCAGCGGTCGGCGCGTGAAGAGCTGACCTTTGCCCAGCCGACCTTCGGCGGGCAGCAGCAGAACACCCAGGTCAACGGCGACAAGGCATGGAATGTCGGGGCCAATGGTCCCGCGCCGCAGTTGGCCGCGGCAGAGGAGCGGCAGCTTGGTATCTGGCTGACGCCGCACGGCTTCGTGAAGGGAGCGATGGCGGCCGGCAATGCCACGCTGACGGAGATGGAGGGCGCCAGCCTCATCTCGTTCACGGCGCTCGGCAAGTACAAGGTGGACGGGACGCTCGACGCCATGAACCTGGTGACGAAGGTTGAAACGACCATCGCGTCCCCGGTCCTCGGCGATGTGCCGCTCGTGGCCACCTACTCCGACTACAAGGATTTCAGCGGCGTTCAGTTTCCGGCCACGATCGCCATCGAGCAGGGAGGCTTTTCCGTACGTGAGCTGACGGTGACCAGCGTGACGCCCAACGCGCCACTGGACCTGCCGGTCCCTGAGAACGTGCAGTCGGCCACCGTTCCACCGGTACAGGTCGTGAGCGCGATGCTGGCACCTGGAGTGTGGCACCTGACAGGCGGTTCCCACCACAGCGTCGTCGTGGATCTCACCGACGGCATCGCGGTGATCGAAGCACCTCTTACCGAGGAGCGCTCCCTGGCGGTGATCGCGGAGGCCAAGAAGCTCGTGCCGAACAAGCCGATCCGGTATCTGCTGACGACGCACCATCACTTCGACCATACGGGCGGCCTGCGCACCTATGTCGCCGAAGGCGCCACCATCGTGACGCATCAGTCCAACGTGCCGTACTTCGAGAAGGCCGCCGTCGCGCCGGCCACGCTCGTTCCGGATATGCAGGCCAAGAGCCCGAAGACGCCGACGTTCCAGGGCGTCGCGGAGAAGACGGTCATCGGCGATGCGAAGCAGATGATCGAGCTGTACCCGACGTCAGGCGACCTCCACACCGGCGAGTACACGCTGATATATCTCCCGAGGCCGCGGATCCTCGTGGAAGCGGACGCCTTCAGCCCTGGACCGGCGGATGCGCCACCGCCGCCGATGCCCCCGCCGAATGCGGTCACGCTGTACGACCAGGTGCAGACGCTCAAGCTGAACGTGGGCACCATCGCGCCGATTCACGGACGCGGCGCCGTGCCGATGGCGGAGCTGCGACGGTTCATCGGCCGGTAGGGCAGGACGTGCGTCAGCCCTTGACGAGGCGACGCACGGCGTTCAGATAGTTCAAGGACGCCACGGAGGCACGGAGAGAACAGAGCCCATTCGTTCTCGCTGTGGCCTCCGTGGCGTCTTGTCGTGTTTACGGGCGGTCGGGTTGCGGCGTTACGCGGAGATAGGGCTTCTTCGCCGTGAATCCCTTCGGAAACTTCTTCTTCGCGTCTTCGTCCGACACCGCCGGCACGATGATGACGTCCTCGCCGTACTTCCAGTCGGCCGGCGTGGCCACCGAGTAGTTCGCCGTCAGCTGGAGCGAGTCGATCACCCGCAGCAGCTCATCGAAGTTGCGGCCGGTGCTGGCCGGGTACGTCAGCGTCAGTTTGACCGTGTTGTCCGGACCGATCACGAAGACCGATCGGACGGTGGCCGTGGCGCTCGCATTCGGGTGAATCATGTCGTAGGACAACGCAATCGCGCGGTCCGGATCGGCAATGAGCGGGAAGTTGAGCGCCGAGCCGGTGACGTCCTTGATGTCGCCCGCCCACCGCTTGTGGTCCTCAATCGGATCGACGCTGAGTCCGATCACCTTCGTGTTGCGCTTGTCGAATTCGGACTTCAGCCTCGCCACGGTGCCGAGCTCGGTCGTGCAGACCGGTGTGAAGTCCTTGGGGTGCGAGAAGAGCACCGCCCAGCCGTTACCCTTCCACTCGTGAAAATTGATGCGTCCGTCTGTGGTATCGGCTGAAAAATCCGGTGCCACGTCGCCAAGTCGAATTGCCATACGCGTCCCTCTCGGTTTGTGTGTATCTGGTGGGTTGGACGCATTAGTACTCGGCGTGGGGCCATAGTTCAACCCGCCCGGGCACAGCCGGGAGGAGGATTGGCGGCCGGGTCTTAGACGCGCTCGAGGCGAATATCGATCTCACGCTCGACGTATGTCCACTCCGCCGTCCGGCGAAGGTGCGACACGAGCTCCTCGAACGCCGTGGCATCCGCCGGGGCGTACTCGAACCAGGTCAGGAAGTCGAAAGGTTCACCCAGGTCGCGGCAGTGATAGAGCTTTCGCGCGACGGCGGGAAGGTAGCGCAACCCCGTGGCGATGTGAGCGGAGCGATCCTCGAATATCGCCCGGCGTTCATCCTGGGCCAGGTCCCACCAGACGGTGGACTTTGCGAGGGGGATCAATGCCGCGCACGTCGCCTCGGGACGCCCCAGCGGCGGCTGCCGCGCCTCGAGGAGGCGTCGCTCGCCCCTCGTGACGTAGCGTCCGTGGCTGGTCACGCCGCGTAGCGGCCAGTCGCCGGGCGTCGAACCGGCGCTATTCACCGAGTCCAGCACGCGGAGGCGGTGGATGGCTGAAAGCGGTGCGCCTGCGATGGTGTCGTGACGCACAACGCGCCAGGGACCATCGTCGGCTGCGGCGAAATAGGTGAGGGGCATGTCGCCCCTGACCTCAGTGGGTCGCCTCGACGCGCCGGCGCAGCAGGTCGTCGAGCGCCGATGGACGGGACTGGTGGGCGTGGTGCTCGAGGAAATCGATGACGTGCCTGCGGGCGGAGTGGTACTCCGGATGCCCGAGCACGGCCGCGCGCCGGCGCGGCCGAGGAAACGGCACGGTGAAGGTGTCTCCGACCATCGCTTCCGGACCGTCCGTCATGAGAATCAGCCGGTCCGCGAGGTAGAGCGCCTCATCCACGTCGTGGGTGACCATGACGACCGTCTTGTCCGTTTCCTCCCAGACGCGGAGCAGGATGTCCTGCAGCTCGAATCGGGTGAGTGAATCGAGCTGCGAGAACGGTTCGTCGAGCAGGAGAAACCGGGGCTCCGCCGAGAGCGCGCGAGCCATCGACACGCACTGCTGCGTACCGAGGGAGAGCTGTCCGGGCAGTTGATCGGCGACGTCATCGACGCCGATGAGCTCGAGATAATGGTCGGCTGCCTCACCCTGCTGGGCTTTGGTCGTTCCTGGACGCTGAGCGGCCGCAAGGAGGACGTTCTCGCGTGCCGTCAGCCACGGCAACAGGCAGGGGGATTGGAACACGATGGCGCGCTCGG
>JAKFXY010000160.1 GCA_021731165.1 Acidobacteriota bacterium
GACACGCTGGTCGCGCGTACGCCAAATTCGATTGCGGCGTTGAACTCGCCGGCAGCCAGAATCCCCGCGGCGGGGGCCGGTGCTGCCAGCGCTCCCGGAGTCTGGGAGGCCGCCGGCGGCGGCACCAGACTCTGACTCGAAGCCGTTGACGTCAGCCCCGAGATTGCGGCGGCCAGGAAGAGCGGAGTCAATCGCATGTGTCTCTCCTACCGTGTGAAGGCCTGGCCGGCCGGATGATTGGAGCCATGAATCTGTGCGTGACACGTCACGCACGCACGGCCGATGACACGAACGCTCTTGCTCTGGAAAGCGGTGCTGTCGTAGATCGTCGATGGATGTCGCGTGCCGATGTGGCAGCGCTGACAGAGCATCGGCAGTTTGGCGACGAGGAGCCGGTCGTTGGACGACCCGTGCGGGTCGTGACAGCTCACGCAGCTCTCGCGGCCGGCGGCGTGCTCGAAGAGAAATGGTCCGCGCTTCTCCGCGTGGCAGGAGACGCAGCTCTCATTGATCCAGTTGCCGGTCTTGAGCAGCTTGACGTTGGTCGCGCCGTGCGGGTTGTGGCAGGAGGAGCACTCCATCTTCCCTTCCGGCACCGGCATGTGCGACACACGCTTCATCTTGGTCGCCTGCACACGGTGGCAGGTCGCGCACAGCTCCGTCTGAGTCGCCTTTGTCAGCTGCGCGGTGGGCGACTTCGGGTCGTGGACGCTGTGACAGGTGATACACGAGATATTGCGCGCGTCGTGCGCACTGCCCTGCCACATCGTGTGCGGTGACTTCGTGTGACACGACAGGCAGGTGGAGTTCGCCTCGCGTGGCGTCAGTGTCGCGAACTTCCGAATCGCCGTGTCGCTGCCCGGATCCTCGATGTGCCTGGACCCAGGACCATGACACGACTCGCACCCCCGTTCTGCCGCGGGCGACCGCGGGTGCGCCGCCTTCCAGTGCACCGTCCCGCCCAGCTTCTTCGTCGCGTCGTCATGACACCCGAGGCACGAGTCCGAGCCGACGTATTCCGCCGTGGGCGCCGTGGGCGCAGGTAAGGTTTGACGGCCGACCTGACGGTCGGCCGCTACGAAGGAGACCGCGGCCGCGACCATCGGCCGTAGCGGCGGACCTTCAGGTCCGCCTGCCGTCTCGACAGGCGCGTCAGTCGCGGCGATGACAAACAGCAGGATCGCGGGAGCGGCCAGCACGTAGAAGAGTCGTTTCATGTTCAGTTCCCCGGCATCACATGGCAGAGTTCGCAGTCCTGGCTGATCGCACGTCCCTCTCGCGTCTTGTGGCTGTCGTCGTGGCAACGGAAGCAACCCGGTGCATCCACATGCCCGATCTGGTTCGGATACGTCCCCCACGTCACCTTCATCGCGGGAAACACATTCTGCGCCCAGACGCCTTGGGTCGCCGTGACCGCCCGTGTGACGAGGCGCTCATCGGCACCGAGCTCCAGGTAGAACGCACGCAGCCGCTGGTCGATGCCGGCCCGCGCCGTGGCGGCATCGGCCCATGTCTGGCCCACCGCCTTCACCGCCTCGCGCCGCACGAACGGCAGCTCCCGCGGGATGCGCCCTTGTCCCATCACGATGTCGATGGCGCGTCCGGGTGACGGCTGGATCACGTGCGCCGGTCGGTTATGACAGTCCATGCAGTCCATGCGCCGGCGGGTCCCGGCCGGCACCTGCCCGAACGTCACACCCTCGGCGAAGTACTCGCGCACGCCGCCCTCACGGCCGGTCACGCGGATATACGGCACCGTCTCGCCCTTCGGATCGGTCGTGACGAACTCGATCTGGTTATCGGGGTCCGCATGCCAGTGGATGCCGCGCGCGCCACCCGCGGCGGTGCTGCCGCCGCCCACGTGCATCTGCAACGTCGTGACAGTCTCGGTGTTCTTCTCGTCGTCCGAGTACTCACGGATCTCGCGCACAAGGTCGCCGCTGACCTTCTCGGGCCAGTGGCACTGTTCGCAGGTGTCGCGCGCGGGGCGGATCAGCTCGAGCGGGGAGGGAACCGGCCTGGGAATCGTCCCCGTGATCACATGCGCAAGCTGACGGGCACCCGCCAGCTTCGCCTCGACGAAGGCGCCGGCGCCAGGACCGATGTGGCACTGCACGCATTCCACGCGCGCGTGTGGGCTGTTCTGGTGCGCCACGTACTGCGGCTCCATCGTCGTATGACAGACCTGCCCGCAGAACTCAGACGACTCCATGTAGTGGACGCCGCCGTAGGCTGCCAGCGACACGATCGCGAGGTTGACAACCGTCAGGGTGAAGACGACGAAGAGGATCGTCCGCTGCCTGGCACCGCGCAGGTCGATGACCGGCCATTCGGCCGCCTGGCCCCCGGGGACGCGACGCCGCTTCGCCCACCAGGCCCCCGCCGGAATGAGGAGCAGGCCGACGACGAATAGCGTCGGCACCGCGACGAACACGAGCAGGCCGATGTAGGGATTCGTCAGGTAGCCGAAGAACTCGAGGCCCGCGAGCATCAGGAAAAGCACGGCCATCGCCGTGGCGACGGCTACGCCGGCGAGCGACACGAGATTGCGCGGGGCGAGTCGCACTACCGCTTCTTTAGCGTCTGCAGGTACGCGACGAGCGCGTCGACGTCTTCCTTGGCGAGCGTGTCATATGCCTTCATCGCGGGCTTGCGGACGGCCTTGGTCTTGGCGGCGATGTCCGGCGCGGCGACTATCCACTCGCGAATCGCAGCAGCCGACAGCGTCAAGGCCACGCCATCGAGCGGCCCCTTCTTGTTGCCGGCGTCGCCGACCGAGTGGCAGATCGAGCACTTCTGGTCGGCGTAGACCTTCTGCCCGCGGCCCGCGTCCTGAGCGAAAGCCACGGTGGAAACAGCAGCAAAGACGGCGGCGAGACACGCGGTTCGAATCATCGGAGGCTCCAGGTTCAGTTCGGCCTAATCAACATCCATGCCCGCTCGGAAGCCGCCAGGTTGGCCCCAACCTCGACAGTTCAGGCGGAGCGACGCGAAACATCTCGCGCGATGGGAAAGATTACCACTCACATCCGGACCGATCGGTTGTCGAATCCTCAGGCCAGCGATCCTGGCCACGGCACGATGTGTGCTGCAGATCCGTGCATTCTGAAGGAGCCGATCATGTTCACGAACATCCTGGTCCCAACCGACTTCAGCGCACCGTCCGACGCCGCCCTCGAGTACGCCAAGGCGCTCGCGATGCGGTTCAATGCGTCGCTGCACCTCATTCACGTCGTCGAGTATCCCATCGTGACCGGCGCATTCGGCACCGAGACCTATGTCGCCGAGCCACCAGGATTCGCGGCGGCCATGAAACGGGACGCCGAGCACCACCTGGCAGCACGGTTGACCACGTCGGAGCGCTCCTGGCTTCGCGCGACAACGGAGATCCTGACTGGTCCGGCCGCGCCGACGATCGTCGGTGCCGCCGGGGATCTCGGGGTCAACCTGATCGTGATGGGTACGCACGGCCGCACCGGGATCGCGCACGCGGTCATGGGGAGCGTGGCCGAACGCGTGGTCCGCCTCGCACCGTGCCCCGTGCTGACGGTGCATGCGATGCCTGCTGCGACGGCGGAGGCCACCGCTCACGTCAGCAACTGGACCATGGCCACCGTGGCGGGAACCGTCCCGGCGTGATCTGAATCCACGTGGGGCGAGCCTTGCCATCCCTCGACGCCGCTCGGGATGACCCTGAGCGTGTCGAAGGGTCAGGCTCGCCTCGCGAACCCGATGGGACTTACGCCACTTCAACGAGGCAGGCCGAACTTCTCGATGCGGTATCGCACCTGGTCGCGGTTGATGCCGAGCAGTTCGCCGGCCTGGGTCTGGTTGCCTCCCGACCGCTCGAGCGCCTGCACGAGCAGCTGGCGCTCGAGTTCCTCGAGCTTGACCCCCTCCACGGGGAGCTGAAACCTCGACGTGGTCACCGTGCGGGCGAGCATCGTCAAGTGTGACGGCTCGAGCGTGTGTGCGTCGATGAGCAGCATCGCGCGCTCGATGGCGTTCCGCAGCTCGCGGATGTTTCCCGGCCAGGCATAGTCCTCGAGCAGCTTCATCGCAGCGGCCGTCACGTGGGCCACCTTCTTCTTGAACTCACGGTTGAAACGGTCAACGTAATAGTTGACGAGCAGCGGGATGTCACCGCGGCGTTCGCGCAGCGCGGGCAGCACGATCGGCATCACCTGGAGGCGGTAGAACAGGTCCTCCCTGAACTTCCCTTCCTGAACCAGCTGCTCCAGATTGCGGTGGGTGGCGGCAATCACGCGTACATCGACGCGTACATCGGCGAGGCCACCCACCCGCCTGAACGTCTTCTCCTCGAGGAAGCGCAGGAGCTTGGCCTGCAGCCCCGGTGTCATCTCGCCGATCTCATCGAGAAACACCGTCCCGCCGTCGGCCGTTTCGAACAACCCCCGCTTCTGTTGGCGCGCATCGGTGAATGCGCCGCGCTCATGGCCGAACAGCTCGCTTTCGAGGAGCTGCTCTGGGATGGCCGAGCAGGTGATATTGACGAACTGACGGTTCGCGCGATCGCTGTTGTAGTGAATCGCCTTGGCCGCCAGGTCCTTGCCGGTGCCAGTCTCGCCCGTGAGGAGTACCGTGGACGCCCGGCTCGCCGCCACGCGCGCCAGGAGCGACTTCACGGCCTGCATCGCGGGCGAGTTGCCGACGATCGACTCGAACCCGAAATCGCTGCGCTGGCTCGAGCGGATCGCCTTGACCTCGCGGCGAAGCTGGCTGGTCTCGAGCGCCTTCTCCACGAGCATCGCCACCTCGTCGATGTTGAACGGCTTGTTCACGTAGTGATACGCGCCAAGCTTCATCGCTTCGACGGCGTTCTCAATCGTCGAGTACGCGGTCATGAGAATGACGAGGGTGTCCGGCTCCCGCTCCTTGATCTCCTTCAGGAGCGCGAGACCGTCGGAGTCGGGCAGGCGGAAGTCGAGGAGCACGAGATCCGGAGCCGTGCCGAGCTGCTCCCGAGCCTCGGCCGCGGTGCCGGCCTCGAGAATGTCATATCCTTCGCGCGCGAGACGCTCCCGAAGCGACCAGCGGATCAAAGCTTCGTCATCGACAACGAGGACAGTGGCCTGGGCCATGAGAAGGTCTAGTATACGGGCGGGCGCCGGCCGCTATATTTGTCGGTTCATGACCTGGCCGACAAGGCTGACCAGGTCCGGCATGCCAAACGGCTTGTCCAGCACCGGCACCTGTTCGGCCATCGCGTGTTGGGTCAGCTCCGGCGTCCGGAACGCCGTCATCATGATGAAGCGGCATTCCGGCTGTGCCCTGTGCAGCTCCTGCATGAGCGCCACACCGTCGCCGTCCGGCAGCCGCACATCGAGCAGAGCCACGTCAATTGGAGCCGAACCGAAGAGCCGGCGGGCGCCCGCAACGTCGGAGGCTTCGACAACGCTGAAGCCGGCATCGGTCAGCGTTGACGAGGCCGCCCAACGGATGAGCGGCTCGTCGTCCACGACGAGCACACGTCTGGGGACTTCTCCGCGCCGGATGGGGGATTCTTCGAGGCTCATTGGCACAATTTCCTCTGAAATCAATAAGTTCGGCCTCTTCATGTAGAGATTTTGCAAGATGTAGGCCGGCAAGCGAATTGCCAAGGGAGCATGGGAGCCGCTTGCTCGAGCCAGATGCCCCAGGCACTCTATCTCTCTCTGTTCATCGCCATGCTGGTCCTCACCGGCGCCGTCACGTGGCAGTTCCGCCGGCGCGAGGCGCAATGGCGGGAAGACGAAAGGCGCCTGGCCGACACCAATTACGCGCTCGACCAGGCGGCAATCGTGGCCACGACGGACGTCACCGGCCGCATCACGTACGCCAACGACAAGTTCTGCGAAATCTCCGGCTACGCGCGGGAGGAACTCATCGGCCAGGACCACCGCCTCGTGAACTCCGGCCTTCACCCGAAGCCCTTCATGCAGGCGCTGTGGCGAACGATTGCGAGCGGCAAGGTCTGGCACGGCGAGCTGCGCAATCGTGCAAAGGACGGGCACTTCTACTGGGTCGATACGACCATCGTGCCGTTCCTCGATGACCGCGGAAAACCCTACCAGTACACCGCGATTCGAAGCGACATCACCAAGCGAAAAGCGGCTGAGGAACGGTTGCGCGAGCAGGCGGCGCTGGCACGCGTAGGCCAGATGGCGGCGGTCGTGGCCCACGAGGTCAAGAACCCGCTGGCCGGCATCAAGGGAGCCGTGCAGGTGCTCATCTCACGCCGGCCGCCAGATGACGGAGAGCGCCCGGTGATGGCTGACATCGTCAGCCGGATCGACGCGCTCAACGACCTGATAGAGGACCTGCTCCTCTTCGCGAGACCGCGTCCTTTGCGCGTGACATCGCTGGAGCTGAGCACGCTGCTGCGTCAGACCGTCGAGACGATGCGGAAGGATCCAATCGCGGCGCAGGTCGCCATGGAACTCTCCGTACCGCCGACAGAAATGCACGGCGATGCGGAGCTGCTGAGATCGGCGTTCTTGAACCTGTTGCTGAATGCGTCGCAGGCCATGAATGGCAAGGGAGAGGTGCGCGTGCAGGCCCGGACGCTTGACGGACACACGCACGTTGAGATTGCCGATACGGGACCAGGAGTACCTGACGAGATCCGGGAACAGATTTTCGAGCCGTTCTTCACCACGAAGAACCGTGGCGGAGGGCTTGGCCTCCCGATCGCGAAGAGGACAATCGAGCTGCACGGCGGGTCGATGACACTCGCGTGTCCCCCGTCGGGCGGCACGGTCGTGCGTATCGAGCTGCCGCTCGAGCCGACCATCACGAGTACCGAACCGGGCCGCCAGCCCGGGGCATGACCGACAAGCGGCACGCCTGACGCTACGAGCTGGCCGTTCGACTATTGGCCGGCTCCCCGAGCAGTGTCGAGGGTCGAGGCGTACCGCGGCGCAGTCCGAACGCCTCAACGGCATACCGCTCGATGTAAGCCGTTGCTTCGTCCAGGTTGTCCGTGACCAGCAGCAATCTGAGGTCCTCCGGCGAAATCGCACCGGCCGTCAGCATGCCGTGGAGCGTGTCCCGCAGCGGCTGCCAGTACGACTGCCCAATCAACACGATCGGAAAATTCTCGATCTTGCCGGTCTGTATCAGC
>JAKFXY010000078.1 GCA_021731165.1 Acidobacteriota bacterium
CGGATCTCCTGTACGAGCTGCCCCTTCTCCTTCACCTGAAGCACGTCATTGGACTTTCCAATGGTGAAGCCATGGCCCGTCACGTACAACGGCCGCAGATCGTCACGGGCCGGAACGAGCCGCCGAATGTCCTCGTCCACAACGCGGGGCTCTCCTCCAGCGTCGTCATGGGCAAATAGGTCTAGTTGGGCATCCGCGCCGACCTCGGGCTCCCGCCAGGTCATCGCAGCCCGCGTCTCGTCCGGTAGGCAGATGGAGGCAAGCGAGCAGCCCGGGCATTTGGGGCTATCGACGAGAGGAGCAGGGATGACCCCCGCCGTGGCCACAGCTCTGGCGCGCCGCAACGCGTCGAGCGTTTCGGCGACAACGTCCTCGTCGATCGCGACCCGCACACGCTGCTTCGTGGCGTTGTAGTACAGCACCGCCTCGTCGCAGCGGTATCCGTTGTCTCTCAGGATCAACGCCTGTACACAAACCTGCACCCGATCGGCTGGCCACGCCTCGATCGCGCCGTCACGGTCTCGCGGAACCCCACGCTTGTAGTCCACGGGCGACACGCGTTCGCCGTCGCCCTCCACCAAATCAATCGCGGCAATGAGATGGTGCGTCTCACTGGTCAAGGTCACTGAACGCGAGTGGATCCGTTCCGCGCTGGCGCCAGCAGCCGGCATCGCCTCAGGCTTCTCGCCGAGCGTGTCATGCCGAAGCGCACCCTCAACGGTGTCGGCACTATGGGCGAAGACGCCCTCAACCCACTCATAGAAGAAGAGGCGCGGGCAGTAGACAAACTCGTTCAGCATGCGGGCCGGCACGTACTCGGGCAGAGCCACCGGACGCCGCAGCGCCGCCTTCGCCGGAATGAGCCTGGCGGGAAACACGATCGGCCTTGGGTCTGGCTGTGCGCTCATGCTCTATCTCCTTCCAACCCCTCCAGGGCCCGCACGTCCCGCGCGCGCTGGATCGCCTGGATGGTGCGCAAGGGTCCGGTCGGCGTGGCCGGATCATCGTCGCGCTCGACAACGAAGCAAGGGCTGTCGAGTGGGCTGTAGGCCCGGCCCAGCGCGGAGATCACGCGGTCGCCTCGGCCTTCAACCGGTCCCAGGTCGACGAACAGTACCTGGTCCTCGCGGTGGTGGATCGCCTCACCGAGAATGTGCCGGCACCGGGCGAGGTCGGCACGCGTCAGCTGGCACTCGAAAACGGAATACTGCAGGTGGTCACCAAAGCCGCGGAGGGCCTTGTGGACACGCGACCGTCGCTTGTCGTTCGAGATGTCGTAGCAAACCAGGAAGGTATTGCGCACAGACCGCGTATCGGCCTGGTGCCCACCCGGCTCCAGCCGAGCTGATGCCGTGCGGGTGGGCGGTGACGTTGAAACCCTCCGTCTACCCGGCCGCGAGGTGAAACGCTACGCCTCGGAGAGGCGGAACGCGCCGTGCAGCGCGAGCACGGCGCGCGCGGATTCCTGCTCGTCCACCACCATCGAGATGTTGCGCTCGGACGACCCCTGGGAGATGGCGATGACATTGATGGCGGCGTCGCCGAGAGCGGTGAACACGGTGGCGGCGATGCCAGGGGTCCCGCGCATCCGATCGCCGACCGCGGCCACGACGGCCACCGGCCGCTCGGCGATCTCCTCGATGTGCCCGCGCGACAGTTCGACTTCCAGTGCGGCGCCGAGCGCCTTCACCACGCGCGGCGCGTCAGAGGAGCTGATGACGAAGCAGATGTTGTTCTCGGAGGACGCCTGCGAAATCATCAGCACGTTCGCCTGCTGCTCGGCCACGACGTCGAACGCCTTGGCAACGATGCCCGGTATCCCCTGCATGCCGGTGCCGCTGATCGCTATCAGGCTGACGCCACGAATGGAGGTGACCGCCTTCACGCCGCTCGCCGATGGGTGCCCCTCGACGCTGACGCGCGTGCCCGGATGGGAAGGATTGAAGCTGTTGAGGATGCGCACCGGGATCCGCTTGCGGAACGCCGGCAGGATCGTCTTGTAGTGCAGCACCTTGGCGCCGTAGTACGCAAGCTCCGATGCCTCGCTGTAGGAGATCTCCGGCAGGGTGCGCGCGCCAGGCACCTCAGACGGATTGGCCGTCATCACGCCGTCCACGTCGGTCCAGATCCAGACCTCATCGGCATCGACCGCGGCCCCGACGATGGACGCCGAGTAGTCGGAGCCACCGCGCCCGAGGGTGGTCAGCACACCGTCCGCCGTGGCGCCGATAAAACCCGTCACGACGGGAATGGCGCCAGCCTCCAGCATCGGCTGCAGGAGCGCGACGGCTTTGGCGTGAGTCAGGTCCATGAGCGGTTCCGCACCACCGAACTGGTCGGTGGTGACAATCACATCCGTGGCGTCCACGGCCCGCGACCTCCGGCCCCGCGCCTCGATGGCCGCTGCCACGAGCGGCGCGGCCAGCATCTCGCCGGTGCCCGAGATCGCGTCGAGCAGGCGCGGCGTGAGCTCGTGCACCATCGACAAGCCGTAGCAGAGCTTCTCGAATCGCTCGAGTCGCCGGTCGATGGCCTCGAGCACGGCGGCACGGCGTGCGGCGTCGCCGCCGATGATCGCGTCGGCCACCGCCTTGTGGCGCTCGAACAGCTGTTGCCGCACGGCGGGATCCCACTCGCCTTTCGAGGCCGCTTGCGCGGCGTCAATCAGGAGGTTGGTGACCTTGCTCATCGCCGACGTCACGACGACGACGCGGTGGCCCTGGTCGGCGCTGGCGGTGGCGAGTTGCGCGGCCTGGGCGATTCGCTCGGCGGAACCCACGGAGGTTCCACCGAATTTCATGACAATAAGCATACGGGGACGTTCGCTCTTCCGGGTTCTCTGTTCTCAGTTCGTGTTCACGTTCGGGTTCGGACCGTACCGGCTCCTGTCAAGAAAGGGGGGCCGGAAGGTGGGATTCGCCCATCAGGAACTGGTCGATGCCGCGTGCCGCGCTGCGCCCTTCGGCAATGGCCCAGACAATCAGCGACTGACCGCGCTGCATGTCGCCGGCGGTGAACACACCTGGCACGCTCGTCATCCAGCGCGCGTCGCGCCAGACGTTGCCGCGGTCCGTGAGCGTGAGCCCGGCGCCGGCCACGAGGTCGTCCACGAGCGGTCCCCGCTCGGGACCGACAAATCCCATCGCCAGCAGCACGAGCTCCGCGGGAATCTCGAACTCGCTGCCGTGCACCGGCTCGAACGACACGCGACCGCCCGTACGGATCATCGCGACCTTCACCGCGTGGAGCGCCTTCACCCGGCCCGACGCGTCACCAGAGAAATGCTGCGTGTTGATCGAGTAGAGGCGTTCGCCGCCCTCTTCGTGCGCCGGCGACACGCGGAAGATATGCGGCCACTGCGGCCACGGATTGTTGGCCGCGCGGGTCTCGGGCGGTATCGGCATCAGCTCGAGCTGTGTCACCGATCGCGCCCCCTGACGATGCGCGGTTCCCAGGCAGTCCGCGCCCGTGTCACCGCCACCGATGATGATCACGTGCCTGTCGTGAGCCGAGATGAACTGGACGTCCGGGATCGTATCCCCCTCGTTTCGCCGGTTCTGGAGCGTGAGGTAGTCCATCGCGAAATGGATCCCCTCCAGGTCACGCCCTGGCACTCGCAGGTCGCGCGGCTGCCCGGCGCCGGCGGCCAGCAGGATTGCGTCGTAGTCCGCACGCAGTCGGTCCACCGGCAGGTCGATGCCGACGTTGACGCCAGTACGAAACACCACGCCTTCGGCCTCGAGCAGAGCCAGGCGCCGATCGAGCACCGCCTTCTCCATCTTGAACTCGGGAATGCCATACCGCAGTAGTCCGCCGATGCGATCCGACTTCTCCAGCACCGTCACGGTATGGCCGGCACGATTGAGCTGATCGGCCGCCGCGAGCCCCGCGGGGCCCGAGCCCACGACAGCCACCGTCTTCGACGTCCGCGCGGTCGGCGGCTGGGGACTGACCCAGCCCTCTTGAAATGCGCGATCGATGATCGACACCTCGACTGCCTTGATCGTGACCGGATCGTCGTTGATGCCGAGAACACACGACCCTTCACACGGCGCCGGACAGAGCCGACCGGTGAACTCGGGGAAATTGTTCGTGGCGTGCAGGCGATCGATGGCCGGCCGCCACAGATCCCGGTACACGAGATCGTTCCAGTCGGGAATCAGGTTCCCGAGGGGACAACCCTCGTGGCAGAACGGCACGCCGCAGTCCATGCAGCGCGCCCCCTGTTCCCGCAGATCGGCCGTCGCGTACGGGAGGTACACCTCGCGCCAGTCGTGCAGGCGCTCCCCCACGGGGCGTGTCGGATGCTTCTTCCGGTGGATCTCGATGAACCCGGTCGGCTTACCCATGAGCCTGCCCTGAGGCACCTCGAAGGGCCGCACCCGCCGCCGCGTCGGTCACTCTGACCGCCGTCACCACCGCCAGTTCACCTGCCGCCTCTTGCGCGCCGCGGCGTTTGGCCTCCGCCGCCAACGCCCTCTTGTATTCGCGCGGCATCACTTTCACCATCCGCCGCTGCAGGCCCGCCCAGTCCGCGAGCAGGCGCTCCGCGTACCGACTTCCCGTGTGTGTCACATGCTTCATCAGGGCGACCTGCAGGAAGTCCATATCGTCGGCCTCGACGAGTGGCTCCAGGTCCACCATGTCCCTGTTGCAGCGCCGCGCCATGTTCCCGTCCACGTCCAGGACGTACGCCACGCCGCCACTCATGCCGGCGGCGAAGTTCCGTCCCGTCCGGCCGATGACGACGACGCGCCCGCCAGTCATGTACTCACATCCGTGGTCACCCACGCCCTCGACCACGACGTTGGCGCCGCTGTTGCGCACGCAGAAGCGCTCGCCGGCGACGCCGCGCACGTAGCCCTCGCCACCCGTCGCGCCGTAGAAGCCGACGTTGCCGACGATGATGTTCTCCTCCGACTTGAAGGTGGAGAGCGGCGGCGGATGGACGATCAGCGTGCCACCCGAAAGCCCTTTGCCAAAGCCGTCGTTGGCGTCGCCGACGAGCGTGAGCGTCATTCCGCGAGGTACGAATGCGCCGAAACTCTGTCCCGCCGATCCTGTGAACCGGATGCGAATGGTGTCCTCGGGGAGGCCCTGGCCGCCGTAGCGCTTCGTGATCTCGTACCCCAGCATCGTCCCGCACGTGCGATCGGCGTTGCGGATGAACGAGGAGAGCTCCACCGGCGTCCGGTGCGCGAGCGCCGGCATCGCCGCCTTGATCAGATCGTTGTCGAGCGCCACGTCGAGCCCGTGATCCTGCTCGCGCACCTTGCGACGCGCGACGCTGGCCGGCAGATCCGGCACGTGCAGGAGCGGCGCGAGGTCGAGACCGTTGGCCTTCCAGTGGTCCTTCGCCACCTCGATGTCGAGGCAGTCGGCGCGGCCGATCATGTCGTCGATGTGGCGGAAACCAAGCTCCGACATCAGCTCGCGGACTTCCTCAGCGATAAAGCGGAAGAAATTCTCGACGAACTCCGGCTTGCCGGTAAACCGTTTTCGCAGCTCCGGATCCTGCGTCGCCACCCCCACGGGGCAGGTGTTCAAATGGCAGACGCGCATCATGATGCAGCCCAGCACCACGAGGGGCGCCGTTGCGAAGCCGTACTCCTCGGCACCGAGCAACGCCGCGATCACGACATCGCGGCCGGTTTTCATCTGGCCGTCCACCTGCACCACGATGCGGTCGCGCAGCTTGTTGAGCACGAGCACCTGCTGCGTCTCGGCGAGACCCAGCTCCCACGGAAGACCCGCGTGCTTCAGGCTCGTGAGCGGCGATGCGCCCGTGCCGCCGTCGTGACCCGAGATGAGCACGACGTCCGAGTGGGCCTTGGCGACGCCGGCCGCCACCGTACCCACGCCACCCTCCGCCACGAGCTTCACCGAGATCCGCGCCTCGCGATTCGAGTTCTTGAGGTCGAAGATGAGCTGCGCCAGATCCTCGATCGAATAGATGTCGTGATGCGGCGGCGGCGAAATGAGTCCGACGCCAGGGGTGGAGTGACGCGTCTTGGCGATCCACGGATACACCTTGTGCCCCGGTAGCTGCCCGCCCTCGCCGGGCTTGGCCCCCTGCGCCATCTTGATCTGGATCTCGTTGGCGCTCACGAGATACTCGCTCGTGACGCCGAACCGGCCGGACGCGACCTGCTTGATCGCGCTCTTCCGGGAGTCGCCGTTTGGCAGCGGGACAAACCGGTCTGGATCCTCGCCGCCTTCGCCGGTGTTGGACCGGCCGCCGAGGCGGTTCATGGCGATTGCCAGCGTCTCGTGCGCCTCCTGGCTGATGGATCCGTACGACATCGCCCCGGTGGCAAAGCGCTTGACGATGACGTCAACCGGCTCCACCTCGTCGATCGGCACAGCGGGACCAGTCGGCTTCAGGCGGAACAGGCCGCGGAGCGTCGCACGTCGATGATTCTGCCCGTTCACGGCGCTCGTGTATTCCTTGAAAATCGAATACTGGCCACTACGCGTGGCGTGCTGGAGCTTGAACACCGTCTCGGGATTGAAGAGGTGGTACTCGCCGTCGCGCCGCCACTGGTACTCACCGCCCGCGACCAGCTCCTTTGGCGCCATCGGCAGCCGGATGCCGAATGCGCGCTCGTGACGCAGGCGGGCCTCTTCCGCCACCACGTCGATGCCGATGCCGCCAACCCGCGACGTCGTATGCGTGAAGAAGCGATCGACCAGCTCGTGGCTCAGGCCGATCGCCTCGAAGATCTGCGCACCGCAGTAGCTCTGCAGCGTCGAGATCCCCATCTTCGACATGACCTTGAGGATGCCCTTGTTGAGCGCCTTCACATAGTGATCGATGGCGGCATCCCGCTCCAGATCCGGCAGCAGGCCCTGCCGCAGCATGTCGTCAATGGTCTCGAACGCCAGGTACGGATTAACCACGCCGGCCCCGTAGCCCAGCAGCAGCGCCACGTGGTGCACTTCGCGCGCGTCGCCGCACTCGACGACCAGCGCGCAACGGGTCCGCGTCCCTTCGCGGACGAGATGGTGGTGCACACCCGCCGTGGCCATCAGGCTGGGGAT
>JAKFXY010000159.1 GCA_021731165.1 Acidobacteriota bacterium
GAGCGGCAGCATCACCTCGACCATCTCGAAACCCTGGTTCACGAACGTGACAGGTGGCTGGCTGACCGGGATCGAGCGATCGCTGATCGCGATCAGCAGAAGCGAGACATCGAGGAGCAACTGGGCGTTGAACGCGACAACTGGCAGCGCCAGGCCATAGAGAGTCGTACGACGATCGCGACGCTGCGAGAAGAGCTGTGGATTCGGGTCGGCCTGCGACTGGGCCTCCTGAACAGCCTCCAATCGAAGTAACGACGTAACAGTATGGGTGGCGCAACCATGACGGACGCACAGCGACAATTCGGGAAGCCAGTTTCTGTGCTGGACAAACCCAACGCGCTGACAGCTATAAGGCCTGGGGTTGGGCGTAAGAACGGAGAGCACGCACATGCTGCGTAGAATCTTCGGCAAGCCTCACGCTGTCACCAGTGACCCCGGCCAGAACGATGCGCTCGCACCTGACCCCACACCTGCCGTCGCCAAGCCTGCTGACTTGGAGCGCGCGCCGGCGCTGACGGACCGGAGCAAGGTTGCCCAGCATCGCAACGCTCGAGGGGAGCTGGATTACGACGAGACCATGCTTCCATGGATCGATCAGCCCGACGCCGATGTCGATCGCTATGTGCGTGCACTACCCCAGGTCCCACCAGGGCTGCGCAATCGCCTGGAGCAATGGCGCGACCAGGGGTTCGTCGTGCTGGAGCAGGCGATTGAACATCGGCTGATCGACGCGTATGTGGCCGACGTCAAGGAACTGTTCGAGCATCATCGCCAGTTCAGTGCCACGGTCGGTCATCCCAAGCGGGGTACTCTTTCAATCAGCGAGCTCACCGACGCCGAGGTGCGCGATCGGCACCTGCGGCTGGTCAATTTCCACAATCCATCACTGGCGGCCAAGAAGCTGGCACTGGCGGGCTCAATCATCGACTTCCTGGAGCACGTGTTTCGTGAACAGGTGGTCGCGATGCAATCGCTGACCTTCCGCTACGGCACCGAACAGCACGTCCACCAGGACTACGCGTACGTGGTCTCTGGTAACCCCAGCCATCTCGCTGCTGCGTGGATCGCCCTGGAGGATATCCACCCAGACGCCGGTCCGCTTGGGTACTTCCCAGGTTCGCACCGAATCCCGAAATACGACTGGGGCAATGGCCTCTTCTACGTTGAGAAGGAGTCCGTCGGCAGCGGCGCCCAGTTTCAAGACCACATCCTGAGCGAGTGCCGCAAGCGGGGCGTTGAGTTAGCCACGTTCCTGCCCCGCAAGGGTGATGTATTCCTCTGGCACGGCTCGCTCGCGCACGGTGGGACGCCGCAGCGAGACACGGACCGGACCCGACTGAGCTTCGTCGCCCATTACTCATCGGTGCCGGCATTTCCGAGCAGTCCGCACGACGTGCAGCACGAACCGCAACGATTCGAGCTGAATCGCGGTGTCCTCTACTTGGATCCGACGAAACCCGAGTCCGAGGACGTGTTCCGGCACGGGGCCGACGTCTGATCATGGCAGTGGCGCACGCGGCACCTGTGCGTCCAGGGGTTTCAACACACTCCGTTCACGTCTGGAGCGAAAAACAGGAGAGGCGGCGCGATTCATGCTGGACTATTTGAAAGCCGCACTGCGCAAGAGGGGCGACGTTTCCGATGCTCCTCTCACGGGGGGTCATACGCGACGCGCGCGTCTGATCGCTCACTACCTCCCACAGTTTCACCCGATACCCGAGAACGACACGTGGTGGGGCAAGGGATTCACCGAGTGGACCAATGTCACGAAGGCGAAGCCGCTCTTCGACGGGCACTACCAGCCCATCCTGCCAGCCGATCTCGGCTTCTATGATCTGCGGGTTCCGGAGATCCGCAGTGCGCAGGCCGAGCTGGCCAAAGCGTACGGAATCGAAGCGTTCTGCTACTGGCACTACTGGTTCGCGGGGCGACGGTTACTCGAGCGCCCCTTCAACGACGTTCTGACGTCGGGACAGCCAGATTTTCCCTTCTGCCTCGGCTGGGCCAACGACACATGGACCGGTATCTGGCACGGCTGCGAGGACAAAGTCCTCATGGAACAGACATACCCTGGTCGCAAGGACGAAGCCGCGCACTTCTATAGCTTGCTCCCGGCCTTTACCGACAAGCGGTATCTCACGATCGACGGCAAGCCGTTGTTCCTGATTTACAAGCCCTACAAGCTCCCGGAACCGAACAGGTTCCTTGATCACTGGCGAGAGCTTGCCGTGAAGGAAGGGCTGCCAGGAATCTATTTCGTCGGCAACGCGCGAACGATGGAATGGGTGCCCGAGCGAGACGGCTTCGATGCCCTCACGCCGCACAATCCTGGTCTCAGCGTTTATCACGTCTTCATTCCCAACGAAGGCTTCGACAAACATATCTGGGACCATCGATTCCCTGGAAAGACGTTCAAGAGCCCGTATCTCAGGCACTTCCCTGGACCGGGAATCATGCTCTACGAGGACTACGTCAAGATCGGGCTTCCGCCGCTTCGCAAGGATTTCGATGAGTTTCCCTGCGTGCTTCCGAACTGGGACAACACGGCGCGCTCTGGAAAGCAGGGGTGGGTCTTCCTCGAGTCGACCCCGGAGCTGTTCAGGCAACACCTTCGGGAGGCCATCGCACAGGTCGCCCACCGGCCGCCCGAGAAGCGCCTGATCTTCGTGCGTTCGTGGAACGAATGGGCGGAGGGAAATTACCTGGAACCAGACGTGAAGTTCGGAAAGGGATACCTCGAGTCGTGCCGAGCTGAAGTCTTCGAGCACGCGTGAGCTGTCCTACCCCTGTGACTGCACCGATCATCCTGCTGATCAGCCACGTCATCCCCCACCCTCCGGCAGCAGGGAACGAGATCCGTATTCTCAAGATGGTGACATGGTTGAAAAGGCAGGGATTCCGCATCGTCCTGCTCCTGAACCACGAGCCTCTCCCGGCCGCACGGAGGCTCGAGCTGGAGACCATGGTGGGGCCTGTTCATTTCATCGGTGACGACTACCACACGGAGTTCCCGCCAATCTCATGGACCGACCATCCGTTCGTCGCGCTGAAGAGGTTCGCGGCGCGCACGCTTCCCGACTCACGTCTCTACCGATGGCTGTTCGGTATGGAGAAGCAGAAGAAGGTGCACTCCGACGCGGTCAAGCGCTACCTCGCCTCCGAGCGATTGATCCAGGTGGCGAGGCATCTCTGCGAGGCATACAATCCGTTCGCCGTCATTGCCGAGTACATTTTCGCCGCCCCATGCCTTGATGTCGTCCCCAGCGGGACGATGAAGATCATTGACACGCACGACATGTTTTCGCGAAAGAACGAGCAGGTGGTGTCCTTCGGCATCGATGACCCGCTCCCCTGCACGCGTCGTGAGGAGCGGAACTACCTGTTGAAGAGCGACCTGGTGATCGCCATTCAGTCGCGTGAGGCCCAGATGATGCGCACGCTCGTCCGGTCGCGCGACGTGATCACCGTGGGGATCGACTTCGACGTCGTCGGCGAGATCGACCACAGCCGGGTCATCCCCGGAACGATCCTCGTCGTCGGTTCGGATAACCCCTTGAACCAGCATGGGCTGAAGGTCTTCCATGAACGCGCCTGGCCCATCATCCGCGCCGGTCATCCCGACGCGGTTCTGCGAGTCGTTGGAAAGCTGGCGAACCACCTGCAGACCGACGATCAACGCGTGCAGTGTGTCGGCTGGGTGCCATCGCTCGACGGCGAGTACGAGAAAGCCGCTGTCGTGATCAACCCGACTCAGGCCGGAACAGGATTGAAGATCAAGAGCGTGGAGGCACTCTGCCATGGCAAGGCGCTCGTCGGCACGCCGAACAGCGTCGAAGGAATCGACTCGAAGGGCGACGCACCATACGTCGTCTGCGATGATTGGCACGCGTTCGCCGACCGGGTGCTCGTGCTCCTCCGGTCCGAGGACGAGCGCACGAGGCTCGAGCGCCTCGCCCTGCAGTTCGCGCGCGAGACCTTCTCCGCCGACCACATCTACGAGCCGCTCGGGCGGAAGCTTCGGTTCGCCCTCGCGCCTGCGCCAGACTAGCGACACGATGGCGTTCCAACTGGACGGGCGAATGAAACCACTCAGAATCGCGATCTGGCACAACCTCCCAAGCGGCGGCGGCAAGAGGCAACTCTACATGCACGTCCAGGGTCTGCTTCAGCGTGGGCACTACGTCGAGTCGTGGTGTCCCGACACGGCCGACCAGAAGTACCTTCCCCTGGGAACGCTCGTCAAAGAGCACATCGTTCCCCTGCGCGGCCCACGGGATCACTTTCACTCCCCTGTGAGGCCACTCTCGATCACCAGGCAACTGCTCGACAGCATGGAAGAGCAATGCCGCGTGTGTGCCGAGGAGATTAGTGCCGGGGAGTTCGATGTGCTGTTCGCCAACGCGTGCATGTTCCTTCGCACGACGCCGATCGGCGGAATGGTCAATCTGCCGTCGGCAATCTATCTGGGCGAACCGTATCGCTGGTTTTACGAGGCAATGCCAGAGCTGCCATGGATTGCGCCGGCCGCATCTGTCGAACAGCGATTCTCGTTTCGCTCTCTATGGCAGCGGACTCGCGGCGAATCGACGTTGAACAGCATCCGCATCCAGGCGCGGGCCGAGCTCGAATACCTGAAACGATTCGACGTGGTGCTGGCGAATTCGATCTTCAGTCGCGAGACCATCCTCAGGACGTACAACCTCGAATCGCGAGTCTGCTATCTCGGTGTCGATTCCGATTATTACAGGCCTACTGGTGAGCCGAAGGAACGCTTCGTCGTCGGACTCGGGACCATCTACCACGGCAAGGGCGTCGACAGGGCGATCCGCGCCATCGGCACCATTGCGGCGGCGAAGCGCCCTCCCCTGGTCTGGATTGGCAATGGCGCCTGGGAGGACGAGCTCGAGGGATATAAGAGACTTGCGCACGCGCTGAAGGTGGATTTCATTCCCAAGGTACACATCCCTGATACAGAGGTCGTCAGTCTCCTGAGCAGGGCAACCGCGATGGTGTTCACATCCCGTCTGGAGCCCTTCGGCCTCGCGCCCCTGGAAGCCAATGCCTGTGGTACTCCGGTCGTCGGCATCGCGGAAGGCGGGGTGAGAGAATCGATTACGGACGGGCTCAACGGGTTCCTGGCGCCAGACGACGATCCCAAGAGCCTGGGTGGGCTCGTCGAGCGATTCGTGGACAGCCCGCAATTGGCTGTCCGGATGGGTGCGGAGGCCAGAGAACACGTACGCACGAAATGGAGCATGGACGCCGGCACTGACCGGATTGAATCGGCGCTCTCCACCCTGATCTCAGGGAAGCCTGTAAAAATGCTGCTCGCGAACAGGAATAAGCTTCTCGAACTGGAGCCGACCAACAACATCCGATGCAACGTCGAAGACACGACGATCAAACGCCGAATGCTCCACATGAAGGGGTGGGCACACATCAATGATGGACGCCCGGCGACCGACTCGGAGATCTTCATCTTGCTCAGGAATACGTCGGACGCTCAATTGCTCAGGACAGTCAAGGTGACGCGCACCGACGTGACCCGGCACTTCGGCAACGACACGAACTATGACGACTCCGGATTCCTTGTGCACGACACGATCCGTCTGAAAGACCCATACACGATGGGTATCCTGATCGTGCGTTCGGCCGAGACGGCCCTGCATGTTCTCTAGAGGCGTGGAGCCCGTGATGTCCGCCGGCAGCCCCCCACCACGGCTCATCGCGTTCTACCTGCCGCAGTATCACCCGACCCCGGAGAACAACGAGTGGTGGGGCCAGGGATTCACCGACTGGCTGAACGTGGTACGGGCCGGTCCCCTCTTTCCCGGTCACCAGCAGCCGCACCTGCCGGCCGACCTCGGCTTCTACGACCTGCGACTATCGGCAACCCGCGAAGCCCAAGCCGACATGGCCCGTGCGTACGGGATCCATGGGTTCTGCTACTACCACTACTGGTTCGGTGGACGACGCCTCCTTTCCCAGCCACTCGACGAAGTGCTGTCGACGGGAAGGCCGGATTTTCCTTTCTGCGTGTGCTGGGCCAACGAGAATTGGACACGTGCCTGGGATGGACTCGAACGGAACATCCTCATGGAGTCAACCTCGTCCGCCGACGACGACCGGGCGCACATTACGTGGCTGGCGCGTGTGCTTCGAGACCCGCGTTACATTCGAGTGGACGGAAAGCCATTGGTGCTCATCTACCGGGTCTCGAAGTTGAGCGACCCGCGACGCACGACAACGATCTGGCGCGAGGAAGCCCGGAGACTTGGGATCGGAGAGATCTTCCTGGCATCGGTTGAGAGCCTGACCGACGATCGTGTCGATCCCGCCAGAACCGGATTCGACGCGTCCGTTGAGTTTCAGCCCGACTGGCTGGCGCTCGGCCGGCCGTCGAGAGTCACCTCTGACGGGACCAAGATCTATTCGTACAGCGACATCGTCGCGCGAATGCTGAAGAAGAGGAAGCCGAGCTATCGGCGCTTCCCTGGCGTGATGACATCCTGGGACAATAGCGCGCGACGGCGTCAGGCGGCAGTCGTGCTCGACGGGTCCACCCCGGAAACATACGAGCTCTGGCTTCGGGAGGTACTGGCCACTGTCAAGGCATCCGGCGAACCTGATCCGCTCGTCTTCGTCAACGCCTGGAACGAATGGGCCGAGGGAGCGCATCTGGAACCGTGCCAGCGATGGGGTCGTGCGTACCTGGAGGCTACCCGCCGCGCACTGAGCCGGCTGGACGCCGCGTCCGTCTCTGGATGACTCGGCATTTATCATGTCCAACATCGTTCAGAGCTTCTGGTTCGGCTCCCATCTCCCTTCGCTGCAGCTGCTCAGCATGCGGTCATTCCTGGCACACGGCCATGAGTACCACTTGTACACATTCGACCGCATCGACAACGTGCCCGATGGGATCACTGTTCTGGATGCATCACGCATCCTCCCTCGGGAGAGCGTCTTCACCTACCAGCATGGCTTCGGGAAGGGCAGCTACTCGGCCTTCTCCAACCAGTTTCGCTACACGCTGCT
>JAKFXY010000142.1 GCA_021731165.1 Acidobacteriota bacterium
TGCGCGTCGCCTGGAACTCACGTTCGCCGTTGTGGTACACCACCGTCCCCATCAGGCCGCAGCGGATCCCGGCTGCTTCGAAGATCGCCCGGATCAGGTACGCCGTTGTCGTCTTGCCATTGGTGCCGGTGATGCCGATCACGCGCATCTCGTGACTCGGGTGCTCGAAGTACTCCGCGGCCATGAGCGCCAGCGCCAGCCGTGCATCGCTCACAACCACCCAGGGCACCGGCGAAGGCGAATCGGCCGCGCGCTCCGCCACAACGACTGCCGCCCCCGCCGCGATGGCCTGCGGTGCGAATGTCGCGCCGTCCGTCGTGAGCCCGCGCAGGGCCACGAAGATCGAGCCGCGGACCACGCGACGCGAGTCGTGGGTGACGCCACTGCAGTGGGCGTCGAACGCGGGGGCGGCTGCGGGGAGGTCCAGGCGTTCTGCCGGCATTGCGCGCGCACAGGCCGCCAGCAGTGCACGAACGGTCATGGGGTCGCGCTCGCGAGGTTGAGGGGAAGCTGCCGTTCGAGGCGGATCAGTGAAGAGGCACCTGGATCGACAACGCTGCCTGGCGCCGGGTCCTGCTCCACGACAACACCGGCACCGCGAAGCTTCGCAGTGAGTCCGAGGCCCGCCAGGGTACGCAGCGCGTCGCGGGCACTGAGCCCGCGAAGATCCGGGACCAACAGGGCCGACCGGGGCGCAGCACCGGCCAGCGTGACGATGGTGGGCGTCTGGACGCTCACGGAGGTCGGCTGTTCCGGCCGTTCCTCATGGTGATAGGCCACAAGCGGCGGCGGCGCGTTCATCGAGGGCGGCACACCGTACTGCCGCAGCGCGGCGTCCGCGATTTTCTGGAAGATGGGTGCCGCAACCGTGCCGCCATAGGGCGGCAGCCTGTGCGGAGAGTCCACGACGACGACGATCGCGAAGGTGGGGTTGATGGCTGGCGCGAATCCGACGAACGACACGTTGTAGTCGGAGTTCGAGTACCGGCCGTCGACAACCTTCTGGGCCGTGCCGGTCTTCCCTGCGATGGGGTAGCCGGCGATCTGGGCACGGTTCCCGGTTCCGCGATCGACCACCGCGCGCATGATCTCGCGAAGTTCGGCCGCGACTTCACGGCTGACCGCCCGCCCCACCACCTTGCGCGGCACCGGCAACCGCTTACCGTCACGAATCACCGCGCGTACGACCCGAGGCTGGAGCAGCTCGCCGCCGTTGGCGACCACGCTCACGGCCGCCGCCATCTGCAGCGGCGTGACGCCGACCTGGTATCCCATGGACATCGAGGCCAGTGCGCTGTCGGTCAGCTTCGACGCCGACCAGACGATGCCAGGGCTCTCGCCGCGGAAGTCGAGAGAGCTCGGACGGCCGAACCCGAACCGCTTGACATACTCGCTCATCCGGTCGGGACCGACCCTGAGGCCCACCTTGATCGCACCGACGTTGCTCGACTTGACGATGACGTCGGTGAGGGAGAGCAGCCCGTAGTTGTGACCGTTGTCTTCGTCGACGACGCGAGAGCCGAAACGGATGCGTCCCGGGCTCGTCTCGACGAGGTCGTTGGGGCTCAGAATCTTCTCTTCGAGAGCGGCACCGGCTGTCACGATCTTGAAGGTCGATCCGGGCTCGTAGAGATCCTGGATGGCGCGGTTGCGGCGGTCGTCCTCGTGGAACGAGCGGTACGCGTTCGGGTTGAACGTCGGGTAGTTCGCCATCGCGAGGATCTCACCGGTGGCGGGATCCATCACGACCGCCGAACCACCCGCCGAACCGCTCACCTCGACGCCGGCACGCAGCTCGCGCTCGGCGACCTGCTGCAGGTATTGGTCGATTGTCAGCTCGAGCGAGGCGCCGGCGGTGGGAGGCTTTTCAATTCGGCTGAAGGCATGGCGACGGGCGTCGGTCTGGATGAGCACCGTGCCAGCACGGCCCTTGATATAGCTGTCGTACGCGCCTTCGATCCCACCGAGACCGGTGTTGTCGATGCCGACGTAACCGAGCAGGTGCGCCGCCAACTCCCTGTTCGGGTAGTAACGGCGGTTTTCCTTCATGAAGCCGACGCCTTCGAGCTGCAACGCGGCCACGCGTCCGGCCTGGTCGGGAGAGGCTTGCCGCCGGACGTACACGAATGCGTGGCCCTTGTGGATCCGTTCGGCCAGGGCCTGGCGGTCCTTGGGGGCGCAGTCCTGGAGCGCGCCGCAGAGCGCGACGGCCGCCTTCTCCGGATCGTCGATTTCCGTTGGCACCGCGTAGATCGACTCGGCGTCCACGCTGTAGGCGAGCACCCGGCCGCGGCGGTCGGCAATCTCGCCCCGCTTGGCGGCCACCTGCACCGTTCGCGACTGCTGACGCGTGGCGCGTGAGGTCAGGTCGGCGTGCTTGTAGACCTGGAGATAGACGAGCCGCCCTTCGATGGCGATCGACCACAGCAGGAGCATTGACGCCGCGACGGCAAGCCGCCGCTTCAGCGTCGTCCGCCAGGGCCTGGGCGTATCAGCCACGATGGTCCGTCCCTTCCCGCTACCGGAGCGCGACGACCGACTTCGGCGGTGGAGGCGTTGGAACGACGCGTTCGATCACGGCGGCATCACCCGGCCCTGGCGCCACCATCCGCAGCCGATCGACGGCGAGCCGCTCGATCCGTTGGGGCGACCGCAGCGTCTCGATCTCGAGCCGCAGGTGCCTGCTGATCTCGTCCTCGAGGGCGCGTTCCTTCTGCATCTGTTCCAGCAGGTAGCCATGACGCAGCAACTCGAAGTGCTGCCATGCCGAGAACAGCAGCACGACGACGACGAACACGCTGAGGGCGACAGAACGCCACATGTCACGGTGACGCTGGCGATCGACCTCGCGAACGATCGGGTTGTTGCGGACGTCTTTCTTGATCGCGTATTCGAAGGTTTCGCCCGTCATCATCCGTCCACCTCTGCCGCTTCCGCGGCCCGCAGCTTGGCGCTTCGTGCGCGAGGATTGCGCTCGACCTCCAGATCGTCAGGCACCACCGGTCGCTTCGTCCGCACCGTGAGGCCCGTCCCGGCCGCCTGCAGCGACCGCAGCGTGTGCTTCACGATCCGGTCCTCCAGGGAGTGAAACGTGATCGCCACGAGGCGCCCTCCCGGGTTGAGTCGCCCGGCGGCGGCCGCCAGGAACACGTCCAGCCCCTCCAACTCGCGGTTGACCCAGATCCGAATCGCCTGGAACGTTCGCGTCGCCGGGTCGATCCTCGAATACCCCTTGCGAGGGATGGCCCGCCGCACGACATCCGCCAGCCGTCCCGTCGTCTCGATCGTGCCGCCCGCGGCAGCCAGGGCACGCGCGATGCGACGCGAGTGCCGCTCTTCGCCGAACTCGAAGATCACGTCGGCCAGCGTGCGCTCGTCAGCGTTCCGAATCGCCTCGGCCGCCGTCGCCCCGGTGGTCGTGTCCATCCGCATGTCGAGCGGCTCGTCACGACGAAAGCTGAACCCGCGGCCCGGTTCGTCTAGCTGCATCGAGGACACGCCAAGGTCCACGAGAATGCCGTCTACCGATCCGATTCCGCGCGCGTCCAGCACCTCCGCGAAGCGCCGGTAGTCACCGTGTATCAGCTCAACCCGCGGTCCGAACTCCGCCAGCGACTCGCGCGCCATCGCGACTGCCGCCGGGTCGCGATCGAGGCCGATGAGGTTCGACGCACCCGCATCGAGAATCGCCCGCGCGTGTCCCCCGAGACCCACCGTGCAATCGACGAAGAGCCCGCCGCGCGACGGAGCGAGATGCTCGAGCACCTGCGCCACCATCACTGGCGCGTGCGAGGCCATCGCCCGTCAAATCCCGAGGTCCGCGAGCTGGACGCCGTCTTCGTCGGTCCACGGCTCCCGCTGCATCTTCCCGACGAAGCGCTCTTCGTTCCAGACGTCGAGGTAGGTGACCCGTCCGAACACCCGTACGTCACCGACCATGGTGGCGCTCTCGCGCAGCTGCGACGGAATGACGACCCGTCCCTGGGCGTCGAGCTCGCTCGCCTGCCCGTAGTAATTGACCCGGTCGAGAAACTTGAGCACCGCCGGGTGGCTGCCCGGGAGACGCGAGAGCTTCTTTTCGATATCGAGCCACGCCGACATGGGATAAATGCGGACGGACTCCCCCGTGAGGCTCGTGACAAACACGTCCGGCCCGTGCTGGTCTTGAATGACCCCACGAAAGATCGTCGGCACCTTCAACCGCCCCTTCTCATCAATGCGGGTCGGAGAGCTGCCTCGGAGGCGTTTTTGGTCCACTTTATTCCACTAAAATCCACGTGGATAGTAAGTCTGCCCTGATGCGATGTCAATGCAAGCTACTCAGGACTCAGACGTTACGTCTAACTTTCGCCACCATTTCGAGCTCGAGGTCGCATGCTAGGCTGGGCTCTCATGCTTCATGCGGCACTGATTGGCTTTCCTTCCAGCGGCAAGACGACTCTTTTTCAACTCATGACCAACGCCCGCGAGGTTCCGCGTGGCAAAGGCGACGTCAACATCGGCATCTCGAGAGTGCCGGACTCCAGACTCGACACGCTCACCGGGATGTACAACCCGAAGAAACGGATGCCCGCGACCGTCGAGTTCACCGACATCGCCGGACCCGCCCGCGCGGGAGCCCAGGCGCTGGTCGATGTGGCCGGATACAAGAACGCCGATGCTCTTGTCCACGTCGTCCGCGCCTTTCGCGACCCGGCGGTGGCGCATCCGTCCGGCTCGGTCGATCCGGCGCGCGATGCGCAAGCCATGGAAGACGAGCTGATCCTCGCGGACCTCGGCGTGGCGGAACGGCGACTCGAGCGCATCGAGAAGGATCTAAAAAAAGGCAAGTCCGCTGAGCTGGAGAAGGAGCGCGACCTGGTCCAGCGGTGCCGGGTGGCACTCGAGGAAGGGCGTCCACTGCGGACGTTGGCGATCGCCGGCGAGGATCTGAAACGGCTGCGCGGCTTTCAGTTTCTCTCAGCCAAGCCGCTCCTGCTGGTGATCAACCTGGACGAGTCGGACCTGGCCGATAGTGGCGCCGACCTGCACGTCGCCGCGCGCCAGACCGGCCTCACATCCTTCCTCGAGCACGCGGCCACTAAAGCCGTTGCGCTCTGCGCCAAGATCGAGTTGGAGATCTCCCAACTGGACCGTGCCGACGCCCAGGCCTTCTTGAAGGATCTCGGCCTCGCCGAGTCCGGCCTCGATCGCGTCATTCGGACGACTTACGATCTGCTCGGCTACATGTCATTCTTCACCGTCGGGGAGGATGAGTGCCGCGCCTGGTCGATCGCGCGCGGCACGCCGGCGCAGCTCGCGGCCGGGGAGATCCACAGCGACATTCAGCGCGGCTTCATCCGCGCCGAGGTCGTCGCGTATGACGCGCTCATCGGCCGCGGAACGATGGCGGCCTGCAGGGACCACGGCGAGGTCCGCCTCGAAGGCAAGGAGTACGTCGTCCAGGACGGCGATATCATCAACTTCCGATTTGCCACCTAATCCTCCGATCCGCCGCGTCGTTGTCGCCGACGTTCAGGTTCCGTTCGTGGTCGGTGGCGCCGAGCTGCACGTGCGTTCGCTCGTCGATGAGCTCCGGCAACGAGGATATGAAGCGGAGCGTGTCACGGTCCCGTTCAGGCCACAGGCGAAGCCGGAGCTGCTTGCACAGGCGGCCGCATGGCGGCTACTCGATCTGTCAAGCAGCAACGGCCAGCCGATCGATCTCCTCATCGCCACGCGCTTTCCGAGCTATTTCGCCCGTCATCCGCGCAAGGTCGCGTGGGTCATTCACCAGCACCGCGCCGCATACGAACTGTGCGGCACCGAGTACAGCGACTTTAGGCATTCGGATATCGACGTCGGCATCCGAAAGCGAATCATCGAGCTCGACCGCGAGATGCTCGGCGAGTGCCGGCACGTCTTTACAAACGCGCGCAACACCGCGCAGCGGCTCGAAACGTTCAATGGCGTGAAGGCGGAGCCGCTGTACCACCCGCCACCGCTCGCCGGACAACTGAGGAGCGGCGCCTACGGCGCCTACATGCTGATGGTCGGGCGCCTCGAAGCGGTCAAGCGCCCGGACCTCGCTATTCGCTCCATGGCACACGCGCCGGCACACATCAGGCTCATCGTGGTCGGCGATGGGTCAAAGCGGCGGCAAACAGAGCAGCTCGCGCACGATCTCGGCCTGGGCGCACGCGTCGATTTTGTCGGTGCCGTGGACGGCGCGGCGCTCATCGACCTCTACGCAAACGCCCTTGGTGTGATTTACGCGCCATTCGACGAGGACTACGGCTACGTGACGCTCGAGGCGTTCCTCTCGCACAAGCCAGTCGTGACCTGTTCCGATTCAGGCGGCACACTGGAGTTCGTGGCCGACGGACAGAACGGATTCGTCTGCGCGCCAGATGCGGCGGCAATCGGCCAGGCGGTCACGCGACTCGCCGCCAATTCGTCACTGGCCCAGACGCTCGGCGACGCGGGTTTCTCGCGCGCAGCCGCGGTCACCTGGGACGGCGTGGTGGAGCGGCTGATTGGCTGATCCGTCCGCGGTCTCGATTGTGATCCCCGCCATGAACGAATCGTCCATCGGTGACGTCGTCGCACGGCTTGTCGTCGCCGCGCCTTGGCGGGAGGTGCTCGTCGTCGACGATGGATCGAGTGACGGCACCGGTGCCCGCGCGTCAGCCGCGGGAGCGCGCGTCATCCGTCATCCGTACAACAAGGGCAATGGCGCGGCTGTGAAGACCGGGATCCGGAATGCCACCGGCGAGTTCATCCTGATTGTCGATGCGGACGGGCAGCACGCACCGGAGGATGCGCGCCGTCTCGTGGACCAGCTCGGTGAGTTCGACCTGGTCGTGGGAGCGCGTTCATCCGCCACTCAGGCCAGTCAGGGCCGTCGTGTCGGCAACGCCCTGCTGTGCGCGCTGGCCGGCTACCTGACGGGACGCCCTATCCCCGATCTCACGTCGGGCTTCCGCGGGGCACGCCGCACATGCCTTCGGGAGT
>JAKFXY010000154.1 GCA_021731165.1 Acidobacteriota bacterium
CAATGTCTCCTTGAGTGCGCGCGGGCCGGGCGACCCGACAAACGCTCGATTTCGTTGCCGCTCCGCCGCGGCGCCTCATGTCGCGATGGACTCAGGGCTGGCGGCCCCGGATCGTCGCGGGTGAACGCCTCATATATGAGCAAGGCAGGTGCCAGCAGCGCAGGAATGAACGCGATCTACAGAACTTCACTGTTTAGAGCGTATTGACACGACATCCCGTTGATCGCGGCCGCAATCTTGGCAAGAAACGTCAAGCTCGATCCGTCAATTGTTGTCGCCTCTGACAGTGGATGTCAGTCGAGCGTCGGCGCCGCCGATCTGTATTCTCCTGTCTGTTCAATTGCCAGAACAATGAATACATCCCGGCAGAGACACAGAGGTGCCCCCCGCGAGGGCACCTCTGATGTTCGACCACGCTGGATGCTTACTGCAGCATCGAGATGTTGCCGGCAGCCACGAGGGGGTTCGCGCTGACAATCGCCGCCCCTGACCGATCCTGCCAAATCGAGGCTGCTTGATTGGTCGCGAACGACCGCTGACCCGTGGTGCCGACCGTGATCGGCACTGCCGTCGCGTGGAAGTGGGTCTGCGACGGAGTCGCCGCGTTGTTGCACGTGGTCGCACCCGTCATCACGTCCACGCCCCCGACGCCGACGGCAACCGTGACTAGGTATCCGCTCTTGCCGGGCGCCACGTTGGCCGTGGCGAGATCCGGGCTGATGAAGGCGATTCCGCCCGACGGCGCCAAGGCCAACGCGGCCAGCGTCGTCGCATAGCCGCCGCCGCCGCAACTGGCGGCATAGGTCGCTTCCGCGCTGCTGACGGCGCGCATCGACCCGATCGCCGATGCCTCGTTGCCCGACTGCCGGGCGCGAAGCAGACCGGGCACCGCAATCGCCGCGATGATGCCGATGATGGCCACCACAATCAGCAGCTCGATCAACGTAAAACCGTCGTTCTTCTGTATCGTCTTCACAGCCGTCTCCTTGAGTGCGTGCGGGCCGGGGCCCGACAAACGTTCGATGTCGTTGCCGCTTCTGGAGCAGCGTCGCGATGGACTCAGGGCTGGTGGCCCCGGATCGTCGCGGGTGAACAGCTTATCGAAAAGCAAGGCGAGTGCCAGCGCGGAAACAACGAGCTGCATGCAACTAAATTCAATTATTGCAATTACTTAGAATGATCAGCCTTTGGCCACAAGGCGGCGGTGCGAGATTTTGACAAGAAGTGTCGGTTCCATCCTGTCAATCATCGTCATGACTGACAGCGCGCGTCAGCTCGTGTTCAGCGAAGATTGAACTTCTTGGCGTAGTAGCGGAACGAACGGAAGCTCATTCCTAGCATCTCCGCCGCTTTTACTTGAACCCCTCCAGCTCGTTCCAGCGCCAGAGCGATGTAGTGACGGTAGAAGTCCTCTCCACGAGCCTCGAGGTCGAATCCTTCACCCAGGTCTGGAAGCGCGCCAGTCACCGGTAATGGCACGGTCGCCCGTCCCACGCTACGCGGCGCGGCGTCGCCGGAGCGAATGTAGGTCGGCAGTGTCTCTGGCAGCACCGCGGGTGTCTGCTCCAGCGCGACGGAGCGCTCGATGACGTTCTCGAGCTCGCGGACATTGCCCGGCCAGGTGTATGCCTCGAGCAGCGCCATCGACTCCCGAGAGATGCTGCGGACCTGCTTGTCCATCAGCGCCGAGTACTTCTCCAGGAAGTGCTCGGCCAGAAGGGCGATGTCCTCGCGCCGATCGCGCAAGGGCGGGAGCTGTACCGGGATGACGTGAATCCGGTAGAACAGATCCTCGCGGAACCGCCCCTCCCCGACCATTTTCTGCAGGTCCTGGTTCGTGGCGGCAATCACGCGGATATCAGCCAAAACCTCCGCGGTGCCGCCCAGGGGGCGGAAGCGACGCTCCTGCAGCACGCGGAGGAGCTTCACTTGCATCGCCGCGTTCATCTCGCCGATCTCGTCGAGGAAGATCGTGCCGCGCTCGGCGGCCTCGATGAGCCCCTTCTTGTTGGCGTCCGCTCCGGTAAATGCGCCGCGCATATGGCCGAACAACTCCGACTCCAGGAGCGTCTCCGGCACGGCACCACAGTTGAGCGCGACGAACGGCTGGTCACGGCGCGTCGAGTTGTAGTGAATCGCGCGTGCGACCAGATCCTTCCCCGTCCCCGATTCGCCGGTCACGAGGACCGTGCTGCTCGTCTGCGCGATCGTCTCCACCATCTTGAAGACCTCGAGCATCGGCCCGCTACGGCCGATCATGCTCGAGAACTCGTGCCGTGTCTTCAGTGCGCGCTTGAGCAGGACGTTCTCGTCCCTGATCCGCCGCGCTTCGAGGTGCTGGCTCACCTTCAGTCTGAGCTCGTCGATGTTGAACGGCTTGGTGAAGTAGTCGAGCGCGCCCAGGCGCATCGCTTCGACCGCGGTGTCGGTGGAGGCAAACGCCGTCATCATGAACACAATGACGTCGCGATCGACAGCCTTGACCTCACGGAGAACGTCCACGCCGCTCATGTCGGGCATGCGAATGTCCGAGAGCAGGAGGTGAACCTTTCGGTCCGGGTGGCGCAGCAACTCCAGCGCCTCACGCCCGCTCTGCGCGGTCAACACATCGTAGCCGTCCTTCTTCAAGGCAATCTGCAGCCACTGGCGCATCGAGGCCTCGTCGTCCACGACCAGGATTCGTGCCTTTGGCTCGGCGGGCAACTCGCCCGGTGATGCCACTGGCGCGTGAGCGTTTGACGGCGACGGGCGCCCGCTCATCGTGCCGCGCTCCTCACCTGTGATTCGGTCGTCGTCACAGCACCCCCCGTGGAGGCCCGGATTGGCAGGCGCACCCTCACGGTCGTGCCCGCGCCCAGGGCGGACGACACCTGAATCACACCGTTGTAGTCGGTGACGATGCGGTGCACGATCGCGAGCCCAAGGCCGGTACCTTTCTCGAAGGAGCTGCGGAAGGGCTCAAAGATTCCGTCGATCTCATCGGCGGGAATACCGCAGCCTCGGTCCTGAACGCTGACCACCAGTGCCTGCTGCGCCCCCGTGCGCTCCGTACTCACCGACAGCAGCAGACGACCGCCATTCGGCATCGCACGCAGCCCGTTGGTCGCGAGGTTCCACAAAATCTGCCGGATCTGGTTCTCGTCCGCCTCGTACCACACCGGTCCCTGGGGGACGTCAACCGCCACCTCATGGTCATCCCTCACACCCGCACTGTTGCGCAGCAGCAAGGCCGTGTCTTGCACCACCTTGGCGACGTCCAGGCGCGACACCGCGAACCGCTGTGGCCGAGCGTAGGCAAGGAACGAATGGATCGTGTCGTTGAGGCGCTCGGACTCACGGAGGACGATCTCCATCAGCTGCGCCTGATCGTCGTTGAGCGTGAGCTCCTGACGAAGCACCTGAATCGATCCGGACATCGATGCGAGCGGGTTACGGATTTCGTGTGCGATGCCGGCCGCCATCTCGCCGACAGCTGCGAGGCGCTGCTGCAACCGTGCGTGGCGCTCCAGTCGCTTGACGTCGGTCACGTCCTGGAATGTGAACAGGAACCCATGCCGGCCGTGCGGAAACACCACGGCGCTCGCGGTGAGTCCTATCTCCAGCCTCCGCCGATCCTGCGTCTGGTACTCGAAATCGATGCGCAGGCTCCTGGTCTCCTGGAGCGCGCCGACGCGGGCGCGCACGTCAGGCGGCAGCTGCAGCACGGCGCCGACATCGCGGCCGACCGCGTTCTCGGTCGAGATCCCCGTAATGAGCGACGCCGTCCGGTTGAATGTCAACAGGCGGCAGTCGGTGTCCGCGGTGGCCAGACCGCTCAGCAGGCTGTCGATCACGTACTCGTTGAAGGCGCGCAGATCCTCGATCTCGTTCGAGGCATCCTTGAGGCGCTCTCCGGCGGACCGAAGCCTGTCGGCGAGCGAGCCCGACAAGAGGGCCACCGCGAAGAAGCCGAACAGGTTGACGCTCACGGTGTACTGAGTGAAGCGCAACGTCGGAAGCTGCGCGGGCACCTGCACCTGCCAGAATGCGGGGAGCTGCTGCATCGCGTCGGTGAACTGCACCGCGACGATGCCGAGGTAGAGCACCGCACTCAGCGTGGCCACCTGCAGCGCCGCGCGACGGAAGCGCATCATGCTGGCCGCGATGATGAGGAGCAGGTACAGAGAGGAAAAGGCGCTCGGGATACCGCCGGTGACGTGAATGAACGCCGATACCAGGAACGTGTCGATGCCGAGCTGGGCGTCCACGAGCCAAGGCCATCGGTCCACGAACTGGAGCGTCGCGAAATAGACGACGCTCAGCGTGTAGGTCAGACCGATCAGGAAGAAGATCTGATCGACGGGAAACGTCCCTGGGCGGTTGAGCGCCACGAGCAGCGCCGACCCGAACAGCAGGGTGCAGACGACAACCCTGACGGCAATCAGCGTCGAGACTCGGTGGCGGAAGTTCATCCTGACAGCTTGTCGATGAGACTGAAGATCGGCATGTACATCGCGATGACGATGCCGCCGACGATGCCGCCGAGCAGCGCAATCATGATCGGCTCGAGCAGCGTGAGGAGGCCGGCGACCGCGATGTCCACCTCCTCCTCGTAGAAGTCGGCAATTTTCGACAGCATCGTATCGAGGGCGCCCGTCACCTCGCCGACGCCAATCATCTGCACGACCATCGGTGGGAAGACGGCGGTCTCGCGCAGCGGTACGGCAATCGTCTCGCCTCGCTCGATGCTTCTGCGCGTCGTCAGGATCGCCTCCTCCACGGTCGCGTTTCCGGCCGTGCGGGCGGTGATGTCGAGCGCCTCGAGAATCGAGACGCCGGAGCTCAACAGCGTCGAGAGCGTCCGGCAAAAGCGTGCGACGGCGATTTTGCGAAGCAGGATCCCGAGGACCGGCAGGGTGAGCATCCAGCGATCCACGAGCTTCCGGCCACCGGGCGTTGCGTAGTACGAGCGGAAGCCGAACACCGCGCCCGCGATACCGAGCAGAATGAACGGCATAAACCGGACGACAGCGTTGCTGAGGGCGATCACGACACGTGTCGGGAGCGGGAGGTCCGCGCCCAGGCCGGCAAACAGGCTTGCAAATGTCGGAATGACCTTCCAGAGAATCACGCCGACGACGACCGCCGCGATGACGATGACCGCCACCGGGTAGATCATCGCCGACTTGACCTGATTCTGAAGCTTGACCGCTTTCTCGATGTAGGTGGCCAAGCGCTTGAGGATCGTGTCGAGAATACCGCCTGCCTCGCCCGCCGCGATCATGTTGCAGAAGAGCGAGTCGAACGTCTTCGGGTGCTTCTTCATCGCGTCGGCAAGCGACGCGCCGCTCTCGACATCCCCGCGCGTGGCGATGATGACCTCGGAAAAGGCTTTGTCCTCTTCCTGGGTGCCGAGAATCTCGAGACACTGTACGAGCGGCAGGCCCGCATCGATCATCACCGAGAACTGACGGGTGAACACGGCGAGGGACTTGGCACTGACTTTCTTCAGGCGCCGTCGCCCGCCTGCACCCTTGGCGGCTGGCTTGTCCTTGACGGGGTTGATCTGCGTGACGAGGATCTGGTCAATGCGTAACGCGGCAACGGCGGCGTCCATCGTGTCCGCCATCCGCTCGCCAGTCACCGTCTGTCCCGCCCGCGTGCGCCCGCTGTACGCGAATGTCGCCATATTTAGAACACTCCGGTTACACCACTACCCAGCTACTGTCTCACCACCGGTCGGGGCGGTCCACCGGGCCGCCCGAGGCCCGCGCCGGCCACGACGCCCACACCGCGATTGATCAAGTCCTGGAGCTCGTCGCGATTCGAGGAGGCGGACATCGCCGACTCGATTGTGATGAGCTTCTTCATGTGCAACGTCGCCAGCGACTGATTCATCGTCTGCATACCCAGCTTGTCCTGTCCGGTCTGCATCGCCGAATAGATCTGGTGCACCTTATCCTCGCGGATGAGATTCCGGATCGCCGGCGTCGGAATCATGATCTCCAGCGAGACGATGCGGCCACCGCCCACCTTGGGCAGGAGCGCCTGGCAGACGATTCCCTCCAGGACAAGTGAGAGCTGCGTGCGAATCTGCGGCTGCTGATGAGCCGGGAAGACGTCGATGATGCGATTGATCGTCTGGGCAGCTGAGTTCGTGTGAAGCGTGCCCAGGGTCAGGTGGCCGGTTTCGGCAACCCGGAGCGCCGATTCCATCGACTCGAGATCGCGCAGCTCCCCGATGAGAACGATGTCCGGATCCTCGCGCAGCGCGGCGCGCAACGCCATCGAGAAGCTTTCGGTGTCGGAGTGCACCTCCCGCTGGTTGACGAGGCACCCTTGGTGCTTGTGCACGAACTCGATTGGATCCTCGATGGTGAGGATGTGACCGTGCCGCTCCTTGTTGATCTTGTCGAGCATGGCGGCGAGCGTCGTGGACTTGCCGCTCCCCGTCGGACCAGTGACCAGCACCAGGCCACGCGGGCGCTCCGCCAGGTTGGCGAGCACGGCTGGGAGAGCCAGTTCCTGAAAGCTGCGGATACCCTCGGGAATCAGTCGAAACACGGCGGCCACCGATCCCCGCTGGTTGAACAGGTTGCACCGGAAGCGGCCGAGATCCCTGACACCAAACGAGAAGTCGAGCTCGCGGACTTCCTCGAAGCGCTTCTTCTGCGCATCGGTGAGCACGCTGTAGCAGAGCTGCTTGGTATCCGAGGGCATTAGATTCTCCCCCTCGAGCCGCGTCAGGTGACCGTGCACGCGAACCTGCGGCGGCGTCCCGGTCGTGACATGGAGGTCCGAACCGCTCAGCTCCACGGTCTTGCGAAGCAGGTCGGTGAGTGTCACCG
>JAKFXY010000060.1 GCA_021731165.1 Acidobacteriota bacterium
CAGAACGCGTCGCAGGATATGCGTCTGTTCTTCAGCCGCCGGATCGGGCTTTCGAGCAGTGGCTCGGCAATCCCGATTCTGGGAGGCACACGGCTTACCGGCCGGCAAGGCGATTATTCAATCGGCGTCCTGAACATTCAGCAGCGCGAGGAGAGCCAGGTCCCGGCCACCAATTTCACGGCACTCCGGCTGCGACGTGACATTCTCGCAAACTCCGACATCGGCGCCATTCTCCTGAACAAGGACGAAGCGGGCACGAGTTTCAACCGGGTGGCTGGCGTCGACGCCAACTTCCGCTTTCGAACCGCCTTCACCATGAACCTCTATGCGGCGAAGACGTTCTCGCCGCAAGTGGTCAAGCCGGGATCGGGCCAGGACATCGCGGCGCGCGCGGCCGCGCAGTATCAGGATGTGCGCTGGCAGTTCACGGCGCGGCGCGATGCCATCGGCTTACGGTTCAATGACGAGATGGGATTCGTCCCGCGACAAGGCGTCAACAATACCTATCTCTACGCGGGTCGCCGACTCCGCCCTCGGGCCGTGTCCCGGTACATCCGCGAGATCAGGCCGCACTGGCAGGTTGATTCGTTCTCTCGCCAGGAGAACGGCGGACTCGAGTCGCGGTACCAGGACTATCACGTGCTCTTCACGATGCAGGACGGCTCGACGATGGAACCAGGAATCAATCCGAATGTCGAGGAGATCCGCGTACCGTTCGTCATCAACACGTCGCACGACGTGAAGGTGAACCCTGGCCGGTACAATTTCAACGAGTATTTCATCTTCTGGAACACGAGCGGAGCGAAACGCCTGTCGTTCAACAACCGCTACTCGATCGGCCGGTTCTACGATGGGTACCGCCGTGCCTATACGTTCGGGCCATCGGTCCGGCTCAACGAAAACCTCAACGCCGCGCTCAATGTGCAGGTCAACGACATCGACATGCCGACCGGTTCCTTCGTGTCCACGCTGGTGACGGGGCGCTTGAACTACAACTTCAGCACGAAGATGTTCTTCAATGCGCTCCTCCAGTACAACACCGACTCCGGCCAGTTGAGCTCGAACCTCCGCTTCAACCTGATCCACCACCCGCTGAGCGATTTCTTCCTGGTGTACAACGAACGGCGGGACGAGCACTCCGGGGGTCTGCTCGACCGAGCAATCGTGGTCAAGATGACCCATATGGTGCAGTTCTGATTCAGACGTGTTCGATGTCAGCGACCAAGGCCACGAAGGTCGCGAAAGACTCGAGAAAATAGAAATTCCTTCGTGACCTTCGTGATCCTGGTGGTTTCAACCACCTTCACGAGCGCAAACAGCAGGAGACTAATGCTCCCGAATGCGAGCAATGCGCGCGGCAGCGTGAGCGCTTTGTGAATCGGACCGGTGAGCACCCCGTAGACGATTTCGACGTGGATCCAGTACACGAAGAGCGATGCACGGCCGAAGTCCTGGAGGGGCGACATCCAACCCCATCTCGGGCCCAATAGAGTCCGCGCCGTTAGGCTCCAGAAGTAAGCGAAGGGAATCGCCGACATCAACACGCCAAGGCGCAGGAAGAAGAACGTCGGCGAGCTCGTCCAGAAATTCGCCTCGGCGTAGATCGACGGTAGGAAGGATGCTTCGTAACCCGCGATAGCCAGACTCACCCCGAACACAGCAAGCCACAGGTTCACACGTCGCTCATCCGCCGGCGTCTGCGCCCTGTCGAGCCACAGCCCCACCACCCCACCCGCGAGCAAAAAGCCGGCCCATGGGAACAGGGTGAACGTGCCCCGCCCGGGGTCCGGACGTAGGTACCACTCGATGACGTCGGGAAGCGGTGCGAGAAGCGGTGTCGTGCGGACCAGCGGCGTGAGCATCGTGACGGCGATCGCCGCCACGGCCAGCAACGCCGCGCGGCGTCCCCGCGTGCGTCCCAGCATCCAGAGGAGCGCTCCCACCACCATCGAAATCCCCATGACGTTGAGGATGTCTACCTTGAAGAGGGTGAGCTTCGGCGTGCCGCCGCTGATCAGCCATGACTGGAGGCGGAAGAGGAAAGCGAGCCCGAAGATCTGCCAACCCCGGCGCAGCGCCATCGCGGCGGCCTCCGCTTCCGAGCGTCCCTTCCGCACACGCGACTGCGCGGCCATCGCGAGCGCAATACCGGCGAGGAAGAGAAACACCGGGGCGCCAAAGCCGCCGACGATCATCGCCCAGCCGTAAACGGCGTCGCGCCGATCGGCAAGACGCGTCCATGCGTCCAGTGTGTGGGCCTCGATCATGATCAGCACGGCGATGCCGCGCAGCCAGTCGAGGTAGCCGCGCCGGCTCACGGATGTACGCCGCGTTCGGGCCCGCCATTCAACGTGAATGTCATCGTGAGGCCAACATCTTGGCGCAGCGAGTTCCACGCGGAACAGTAGGTGTCGCGTGAGAGTTGGATCGCGCGCTCGACCGCCTCGGGCGGAACCTGGCCAACGACGTGGAACTGAAGCGCGATGGCGACGAACCTTCGTGGTGGATCGGGCGTACGCTCACCCGAGAACGAAGTGCGGAGCCCCTCGAGCGCATGGCGTCCCTTCTTCAAGATCGCGACCACGTCTATCGCCAGGCAGCTGGCCACGCCGATCGCCAGGCACTGCATCGGGGAGAGGCCGGCCGCGCCATCCCCGTCAACGACGATGGCATTCTCGCCGCTGCTCGCGGCGAAACTGAGCTGCTCCGACCAGACCAGCTCGGCGGTAAGCCCGGATTGTGCTCGGTGGGTGGCAGATGGCGGCACGGTGTGGTGGTGATTCTAACCACCATCCGCCATCCACAATCAACCAGGGAAGTCAGCGCATCGCGGTCTGCTGCGGCGCGGTCTTTCGACCGCCGAACATCCCCGCCACGATCAGCCAGAACACGGGCAGGACGATCAGGCCGTACGACAGCCACTGACCATAACGGCCATCGGGACCGTACGGCTCCGTTGCCCAGTGCAGCGGCTCGCTGTAGGGAAAGATGTTCGCTTCGGTGAGCTCGTGGAATCCGTAGATGAACAACTGGACGACGAACACGGAGAGAAAGAGGGCGGTGACCTGGAGAAACAGGCCCAAGTTGACGCGGTGCCCGTAACGCGACCAGAGCCACGCCACTCCAGCCGCGCACAAAGTGCCGAACAAAGCGCCGCCGATGACGTCGATGGCCTGGACTTGGAACAGTAGTGTCCCCATGAGGAGTGCGGTCTCCATGCCTTCGCGCGTGATCATCAGCAAGGTGAATAGGAAGACCCCTGCGAAGGCCTTGGTCCCGGTCCGCAGCGCAACGGTGCCGAGGCGCGTTTCGATCTCCCCTTTCATCTTCCTTCCGTGCCGCCACATGTGGACGATGAGCGAGGCCACGAGAACCGCGGCAGCCATCGCGAGAACGCCCTCCCAGAGTGCCTGGTTCGATGCTCGTTGGAACAGCACGGCAGCGGCGATGCTGAGAAGGATGGACACGCCGATGCCCCACCGAACAGCCGGCACCAACTGCTGCCGGCCGCTCTTCCGGAGATAGGCCAGGCTAATGGCGACGATGAGGAAAGCCTCAAGGCCTTCCCGAAGGGTAATGACGAACGCTTGCAGCATTGGTCGATCCTTGAAAATGAGACCGAGTCGCAGAAATCTTACCGCCGACGGGTGCACTGGATCAACACCCCAGCGCGGGGGCCCGAGCCCCGGCGCTGGAGATACCCGTAACGCGCAGGCTTCAGCCTGCGCAGCTCATCGAATCGGAATCGTCCAGAAGTAGACCGTCCGGCCGCTGATGTTCAGCGTCTCCTGCGGCTTGGCGGTACCCATGTCGAAGGCATGAGAGACGATGCGGGTGCCCGGCTTGAGTTGTTTGTTCAGAATCGGTAGAAGCTTCAGGTTAAGCGACGGTAACAGGTACAAGGTCACCACGGTCGCCTCGCTGAAGTCGGTGGTGAAGAGGTCCTGGTTGAGAAACTTCACCTTATCGGTCACGCCGGCACTTTGTGCGTTGGCGTTGGCCTCGGCAATGCGTTGTGGATCGATGTCGATCCCCACGCCTCTGGTACCGAACCTCCTGGCCGCGGTAATCGGAATGCGGCCGTCGCCGGAACCAAGGTCGTAGATCACGTCGGCCGGACCGACCTTGGCCACCTTCAGCATTGCGTCCACAACCTCTTGCGGCGTGGGTACGAAGATGACGTCTGGAGTCCGGGTGGGAGCCGCCTGCTGCGCTAGTGCCGGCGGGGTCAAGAGGACCAGGAAGGCAAGAACGAAAGCGAATCTGCGGTAAGTCATAGCGCCGGATTCTAATCGATCCCGGGCAACGACGAACGACGCGTTTTCAGGCGCCTTCGCACCCCTCAGGATGAGGCTCAGCGCGCAGAATCAGGGACAGAGGAACGGCTGGTAAAGCGCGCTCGTACGAAACGGAATGCATGATCGAGCCAGCTCGGCGGCTGAGCCACGGCGCTCCCGTTCGCGGCCTGACGACGCTCACCCTCCGGCCTGTCAGGCAAGTCAGGTTTGTATTCCGACGGACTCGCCACGATGGCAGCGATTTCCTCAATCGTCGGCTGCGCCCGCCGGTCGCCCTGCGGATAGAGCCGGCAGAATTCGTCCACCGTCTCATTTGGATCGAACCCGATTGCAATTGCGTAGGCTCGAATACAGGCGCGGGCGTAAAGCCCGCGCGGCCAGTCCGACAGGTCGTTACGTTCAAGGGCCTCGAGCAGCTGACGCTTGATGCGCGTGGTCGCCGATATTTCGTCCAACGAAATGCCGTTCCACTCCCGTTGGCGGCGCAGTCGGCTGGTAAAGGCCTCCCTCAGAGTCATCTCACGCATGACTGAGCAAATTGCCTGCCGGGAGTACCCACCAGGGGTCGCGCCCCTACATGCTGACTAGGCGAGACTTCGAGCGACTGACGAATGTGTCACGGCCCCCGGAGTTGCAGAAACCGTACGCCGATTACGGATCCGCACGACGGACCGGATCGACGTTCGCCAATCAGTCTCCTCCGCTACAGCGCGGGGACTGTGCCGTTCAGGTACGCACCGAGCTGCTCGGGCGCGAACTGAAGACCTGTGTAGAAGGGGCCAAACTCGGCGAACTTCGCGCTCGCCTCGTCAAAACGCATCTCGTAAATGAGCTTCTTGAAGACCATCGGATCCGGCGCGAACAGGTCCACCCCCCACTCCCAGTCGTCATAGCCGATCGACCCGGAAATCACCTGCGTGACCTTACCCGCGTAACCGCGGCCGATCATGCCGTGCTCGCGCATCATCGCCGCACGGCGCTCGAAGGTCTCGCTGTACCAGTTGACCGCTTCGCCGCGGCGCTTGTTCATGGGGTAGAAGCAGACATAACGAAATGTCGGAACAGCAAGGTAGAGCCGGTTTGTCACGCGCTGCCGCTGCGTCTCCATTTCCGCGTCGAAGGCGCGCTCGAACTCCTCGGTCCCCGGCTTCAACTTCGCGCCCAATTGATCATGAATCTTGGCCGTCATCTCATACAGCCCGAGTTCGACGACCGATACGTACGAGCTCGTCGGCTCGAGAAAGGCGGCAAGCTCAGTCCGCGACCAGTTCATCTGCGCCTCTGCGAGCTGTTCGAAACCGTGGCGGAAGCAGATGATCATCAGGTCGGCTTTGTGTCCGAGCATCTGCACGAAGGCCGTAGGTCCGGCCTCCGGCGTGCAAAGTGCGAGAGCCGCCTCCTCGGCCATCCGCCGGCGATCCGACGACGCCACGCCGCGCAGTGCGCCCCAGCGGACTCGGTACATCAGGTGAAGCACGCTCCAGCCTTCGAGCGTCTCCGGAACAGCAGCATTGTGCATAGCGGAAATTCTAGTCGTTCGGCGGCGCTCCGCCGATCGCGATGCGCGCCGCCAGCTCACCAGGGGCTGATTCCATCGATGTTCTGGACGCTCGCCACAAAGGCGACTCCCCGAGTGTCACCGGAAGACTGCCAGGACGGCCGGGATCTTGGCGTGCGCGCCTAACACACGTGGGCGGAAATGCCCGCCCCGGACAAGCGTGCACAGCCTACGCCTGCGGATTTCCGCCGCGAACTCGAGAGATCCGAACCGGCACGCGGACTGCAAGATGCCTGCGCATGGCTGCACAATTCAACGGCAACGCCCTGCTCGCCGAGTACGGCGACGAGTCGCTCGTCGCGGAGCTCGCGCAGCTCTTCCTGGAATCCGCCTCCTCGCAAATGGACGCCATTCTCGGCGCGGTGGAGCGCAACGACGCCGAGGCCCTCAGGGCTGCCGCGCACCGCCTCAGGGGTGCAGTCGCCACCTTCGGTGCGGATTCGGCCGCGCAATGGTCCTACGCGCTCGAATCCATGGCTACCGACGGTGACCTCCGCGGGGCCAGAGATCTGGCGTCGCGCCTCCAAGTCGACATGCGCTCGCTCTGCGACGGCGCCAGCGCGTGGGTGGCCGGCCACATAGCTGCGTGAGCCTTCGGTTTCTCGAGAAATTCGGCAAAGCGGTCGATCCGCGAGTCCCTAAACGCTCGTTCATGGAATACGTGCCGGCTCGGCCTTTCCCAGAAAGACCCCGTTGAACAGGAACTTGAATGTGCCGTGCGACTGACCACGGAAGGTGATCTCCGGCCCGAAGAGCAGCACGCGACCGCGCCCGAGCGGCGCATCCACCACCGCTATACCGCCGTCCAGGTATGACTCGCCCCACGCCCAGCCGCTCCGCAACGGCGCTGCCGAGGCGAATGCGGCTACCGACGTGATCCCGCGCGCGGCTGCACCCGTGCGAAGCCGAAACACCGGACTG
>JAKFXY010000025.1 GCA_021731165.1 Acidobacteriota bacterium
GGGCGTCCTGATTTCGCCGAGGCCGGCGGGAAAGACGCCTCGAAGATCGGCGAGATGCTCGCGGCCAGCCGTGGAGTGATCGAGAAGATGCTCTCCTGACGCGCTCGGGTCCAGCCCCCGGATGCGCCTGAGAGATCCCGCGGCACGACCAAGCCGATTCGGAATGCCGCGGTAGCCTCACCACCGCCCACCCTCCCACCGCTGGGATCCCTAAAGCTCAGCTCTCCAAGCGCCGATACAGCAAGCATCGATTGAGGCCGAGCTGTACGGTAAGTCCTTGCAGTTCAACTATTTCCAAAATGGTCACCAGAGTCCTGCTCACGAGCATTGCCGCCCTCCTGCTCGGGTCCGTCCCAGCGCACGCCCAGATCTACGCCTGGCGTGACAGCACCGGTACCCTGGTGCTCTCCGATCGGAAGCTCGATACGGGCGCGGTGACTTACGCAGTGCCGGAAGCCGTGGCCATCCGAGCGACACGACCGGTGGCGGTACGGGTTGAGCGTGAGCGCTACGAGCCGCTCGTTCAGGCGCATTCCACCCGGCATGCGCTGCGGCCGGAGCTGGTACGCGCCGTCATCCAGGTTGAGTCGGGTTTCAACCCGCGTGCCCGCTCTCCAAAGGGTGCGATGGGGCTGATGCAGCTCATGCCAGCCACCGCGCGGGAAATGGGCGTGCGGAACGCATACGACCCGGACGAGAACATCCGCGGAGGCACGGCGTACCTACGCCGCCTGATCGATCGGTACGACGGCAACGAGATGCTTGCCCTCGCCGCCTACAACGCCGGCCCCATGGCGGTGGACCGGCATGGGCGCATGGTGCCGCCCTACCGGGAGACCCGCGAATATGTGAAGAAAGTCAACGCGGTCACCCCCACGAGGGCCCACGTGGAAGCCTCCGTTCGGCCGGGACTCGTCCTCTACAAGACCCTCGAGATCGTGGACGGGCGCGAGATTCCCCGCTATTCGACGACAAAGCCCTCCGGCGGCGCATACGAGACCGTAGGCCAGTAACGACCCCTCATCATTCAAGTGCGCCAGGCGCCGGCAGGTGCGTGCTAAAATAGCCGCTTTGTAGACGCGGAATTCTTCGCGACAGGTTCTTCGCGACAGATTCTTAGCGACAGAGAGGACAGCAGCACGTGGCCAAGCGTACGAAGTCAGCCCTCAAGGCAAACCGGCAGAACGTCAAGCGCCGGGACGGCAACCGGCAGATGCGCTCGAAGCTCAGAGGCGCGTTGAGAGCCATCCGCGCCTCGCTCGACGAGAAGGATGTCGCCGGCGCGAAGGCCGCGCTCAGTGCGACGGTCTCGATCGTGGACAAGATGGCCAAGACGGGCATCATCCATCGCAACACGGCCGGCCGCTACAAGTCGCGCCTGACGTCGAGGTTGCAGAAAGCCAGCGCCTAGGAGCCAGGACGCCGGAGCGTCCGCTCCTATTTCCGCGACCACTGACGCGCACCAGGAGTGGGTCGCTGCCGGCTGACCCCTGCACCACACAGCTCCACCACGAGCCGCTCGATCAGGATGCGTGGGTCACCTCCGCTGGACTTGAGCGCGAGGTCCGTTCGCAACACCGCGTCCATGGCCGCATGGAGCCGAGCCGAAGGCAGCTGTTCGGCGGCCCAGCGTATCTGCCCCATGATCATCACCGGAACCGCGCCGGCCTCGAGCGCGAGACCCAGTTCCCGCAGAGCCGTGGCCGCGTCGCTTCGCCCAATCGCGTTCGCGATCCCAAAATTTTCCTGAGATTCAGGGCCAGCCGGAACAGCCGCCCGCACGTCGTGAGCGGTGATGATCGCCTGCCCCATCGCATACAGCCGCACCCGCTCGAGGCCGGAGCGCAGCCGCACGACGTCGCGCCCGGCACGCTCCGCGAGGGCGCTGACCGCCGCGGCGTCGAGCGAGACGCCTTCCTTCGCCGCGTGGGCCCGCACCCAGTGCTCGGCGTCGGCGGCATCCTCGATCACCCCGCACGTGACGACCTGAGCCTGCTTCACCAACAGCTTCACGACCCGACGGCGCATGTCGAGATCGCCGCAGACGAAGACCACCGTTGCATGGTCCGGGGGAGCGCCGAGGAACGCCTCGAGCCGCTCCATCTCCTCCTCGGACGCCTTGCTCTCGCGCTTCGGGATGAGCAGGCGCTCCGCGTTCAGCACGACAACGACCCGGCGCGGCGCCATCATCGGTAGCGTGGCGACGGTCTGCACGAGATCGTCCACATTCATCTCACCGCCGTACAGGCGATCGACGTTGAAGGCGCGCAGACCCTCGTCCACCATGTCGGCGAACTCGCCAGCCATCGCGGACTTCTCCATGTCGTCCGCACCCATGAGCACGTACAGCGGCCCGGCGTGTCCCGAGGTGATTTGTTCACGAAGCGCCGCGGCAGTGAGAGCAGGCATCAGTCAGGACACCAAGACGAACGCCACAGAGTCACAGAGATCACAGAGGCCAATTATTACTCCGTGGGCTCTGCGTCTCTGTGGCGTTCTTAGAAGGCTTCGAGGATGGCGGTCACGACGCTGCGGGCGACGTCGCCGGCGATGCGATCGAACGAGCTGCGCTCTTGATCGAGAAACGACGCCCCCTCGATCGCCGTGGCGCTACGCGTCGCCAGCTCGTATTCCTCGCGGAAATTCAGCGCGTCATTGGACCAGAGCACCCGATTGGCGCGTGCGTCGGTGAAATCCACCTTCATCGTCATCGTGAAGATGTACCGAGACGCGAACCCTTGCTCGTTGAGCCCAACCGGCTGCACGCTGATGCCGGTAACCGTGCCGGAGAGCACCGCGTCAACGCCATTGGCATCCGCTACCACCTGGTACTTGCCGCGGCCAATGAATTCGGCACGGATCCGCTCCGTCAACACCTGCTCCACATTGAAGAACGTGCTCTGGTTTTGAAGCTGCGGGATGCCCACGACCCTGATGTCGGCTGTCAGGAAGGACCCACGGCCGGCCAGCGCATAGCCGCAGCTCGAGCTCGTCGCAGCCGCGGCGATCACAAGGGCCACACTCAGTCGCGCCAATACCGGCCACGTCGGTCTCGCGGTCTCGGGCTGTCGCTGTCCCGGGATTGAGAACGCCCTATGCAACAACAATCGAGACAAGCCTGCCCTTGGCAACAACCACCTTCCTGACGGTCTTACCCGCCGTGTGCGCCTGCACTCCCGTGTCGGCGAGCGCCAGCGCTTCGAGCTCGGCGTCGGCGATCTCAGCCGGCACTGTCAGGCGTCCGCGAACCTTGCCGTTGACCTGTACGGGGATGACGAGCTCGTCCGCTCTGGCCACGTCTGCCCGGAACGTGGGCCACGTTGCCGCGGCAAGCCCGGCCTCGTGGCCCAGGGCGGCCCACAGCTCCTCGGCCGTGTGCGGAGCAAACGGCGCCAGCATGCGGACGAGTGCTTCGACCGACTCCCGAACGACGCAAACGGTCTCCCGACGCTCGGTCTGTCCGGCATGCTCGACGTCCTCGTCCGTGCGGTGACTCGGCCCTCCGGTGATCGTCCCCTCGCTGAACGCGTACAGCTCGTTGACCAGCTCCATCATCGCGGAGACGGCCGTATTGAGCTGCTGACGTTGCTCGATATCCACCGTCACTCGGCGGATCGTGTCGTGTGTCTTGCGCCGGAGCGAACGTTCGGCCGCGGTCAGATTCACGCAGAGATCGGGGCTGTCGATCCCTTCCCCGTCGATGGTCTCACACCAGTGATCCACGAGTCGCCAGACACGCGCGAGGAAGCGGAAGCTTCCCTCGAGTCCCGTGTCGGTCCACTCGACTTCCTTCTCCGGCGGCGCTACGAACATCACGTAGAGGCGCAACGCGTCGGCGCCGTACTTTTGCAGCATGGAATCCGGATCGACGACGTTGCCCTTCGACTTGGACATGACGGCGCCGTCTTTCAACACCATGCCCTGAGTCAGCAGCTGCGTGAAGGGCTCGCCGTGATCGACCAGGCCAAGGTCGCGGAAGACACGCGCGAAAAAGCGCGAGTAAATCAGGTGCAGGATCGCGTGCTCGACGCCGCCGCTGTAGAAATCGACAGGCAGCCAGTACTGCACGGCCGCTGGGTCGAACGGCATCCGGTCGTTTCGTGGATCGGCGAACCGATAGAAGTACCAGGATGAATCGACAAAGGTGTCCATCGTGTCGGTCTCGCGCCGGGCAGGACGGCCACATGTCGGACACGCCACGTTCACGAACTCCGGTACCTGCGCGAGCGGCGAATCACCCCGCCCCGTGAACTCGGCGATCGTGGGCAGGACAACCGGGAGCTGATCGTCAGGAACCGGGACGATTCCGTCCGTGTCGCAGTAGATCATCGGAATGGGAGTGCCCCAGTACCGCTGGCGCGAGATGCCCCAGTCCTTGAGCCGGAACTGCACCGTGCCCTCGCCGATGCCCTTCGTCCTCGCATCCGCGATCATCCGCGTCTGGGCCTCGGCCGACGGCAGACCGGAGTACTCGCCAGAGCCTACGAGGGTCCCATAGGCATCCGCGGCTTCGTCGAGCGACGCGGCATCACTCGGCTGACCATCTGGAGTCACCACGACGCGGATAGGCAGGCCAAACTTCCGGGCGAACTCGAAGTCTCGCTGATCGTGTGCCGGCACGGCCATCACGGCGCCGGTGCCGTACTCGCCGAGCACGAAGTTGGCAACCCAAACGGGCACCGCTTCGCCCGTAAATGGGTTGACAACGCGAACGCCGGTGTCGAATCCCTGCTTCTCGGCTTCTCCGCTCATCCGCGCGGCGCGGTCCTGCAACCGAAACGCCTGGACCTGCTGACGAAAGCTGGCCGGATCCGGCGACGCCGCCGCGAGGTCCGCCACGAGCGGATGCTCCGGCGCGAGCAGCACGAACGTGGCTCCATAGATCGTGTCGATTCGAGTCGTGAAGACCTCAATCGGCGCGCCAGGCGTGCCCTCGAGCAGGAACTTGACCCGGGCGCCTTCCGATCGCCCGATCCAGTTTCGCTGCATCGTCAACACCTTCTCGGGCCACTTCGTCAGCGTGGCAGTGGACTCGAGAAGCTCGTCGGCGTACGCGGTGATGCGAAAGAACCACTGCTCGAGATCGCGTGTCTCGACCGAAGTGCCACAACGCCAGCAGCCGCCGTCAACGACCTGCTCGTTCGCCAGCACCGTGCGGCAGCTCGGGCACCAGTTCACCGACGAGCGGCGACGGTAGGCCAACCCCTTCTCGAACATTCGGATGAACAGCCACTGGTTCCACTTGTAGTACTCGGGATCGCATGTGGCGAGCTCGCGCTCCCACGCGTAGCTGATCCCCAGCCGCTGGAGCTGCCCCTTCATGTGCGCGATATTTCCGCGCGTCGACGTCTCGGGGTGAATGCCGCTCTTGATCGCGGCGTTCTCCGCCGGGAGACCGAAGGCGTCCCAGCCGAACGGGTGCAGGACGTTGTAGCCCAGCATCCGTTTCAGCCGTGCCATCACGTCGCCGATGATGTAGTTGCGCACGTGGCCGACGTGCGCGTGGCCCGACGGGTACGCGAACATCTCGAGGCAGTAGAACTTGGGTCGTGACGGATCCGCGACGACCTCGAAGGCGCGCGAGGACGCCCATCGCTGCTGCCACTTCCTGTCGAGGTCTTGAGGCGTATAGTCGGCCAAGACGTCGATTATATCGTCCAGAACTGGACAAGATGCGGGTACACGGCATCGAGCGCGGCTTGGCCGCGCGATGCCGCGCCAGTCGGTGCGGAGCTGTCGGCGTCCGAAGACTCGCCGCTGAGAGCGCCGACCGCGCCTCGAAGGCAGGCGGCCAGGCCCTGAAGGTCGTATCCGCCTTCCGTCACACCCACCACTCGTCCATCACAGCATTCGTCGGCCGCGGCGGCGATCATCGAGGTCAGCCGCGCGAACTGTGTGGCGCTGAGCGTCATCGCGCCGAGTGGATCGTCCACGAAAGCATCGAACCCCGCGGAGACGAGAATCAACTCAGGCTTGAACTGCCGGAGCACGGGGAGCGCAACTCGCGAATAGACCAGCTCGTAGTCCGAGTCGGTGGCCCCGGCCTTCATCGGCAGGTTCACGGTAAAGCCTTCGCCTGCACCGGTCCCTATCTCCCCCGCGGCTCCCGTGCCCGGGTAGTAGGGAGACTGGTGCGACGAAATGAAGAGCACCGACGAATCGTCGTAGAACGCGTGCTGGGTGCCGTTGCCGTGATGGACGTCATAGTCAACGATGGCGACGCGTGCGAGCCCCCGCGCGCGAGCATGCGCCGCGGCTATCGCAATGTTGTTGAAGAGGCAGAAGCCCATCGCGCGGCGCCGCTCGGCGTGGTGCCCTGGTGGACGAACCAGGGCCAACGCGCGGCTGCCCTTTCCGCCAGCGAGTACGTGGTCCACGGCAGCCGCCGCCGCGCCAGCGGCCAGACGGGCCACTTCGTACGTGTCGGGCGAGGTGTAGGTATCGGCATCAAGCGCCATGGCACGGCCAGACGTAGCGCGCAGGAAAGCCAGGTACTCGGCGTCGTGGACACGAAGCAGTTCTTCGTCCGTCGCCGGTCGCGCCTCGATGACCGTGCCACCGGCCTTTTGAAACTCGGAGGCCACGGCTTGCATCACCTCTGCCCGCTCGACGGATTCGAAGTGGCCCGGCGGCGTCAGGTGATCGGCGAAACGGTCCGACGTGAAGAGTGTGAGTGACACCGGAAAATTGTACCCGTTCGGATCGCCCGGTTCCCATGGAGGCCCGGCGAAGGGCGTGATACATTTC
>JAKFXY010000094.1 GCA_021731165.1 Acidobacteriota bacterium
GAGATCTCCACCGACAAGGTTGACGCCGAGATCCCTTCACCTGCCGCGGGAATCCTCACTGCGATCATGGTGAAGGAAGGCGAGACCGTGGCCATCAACAGCGTGGTGGGCACCATCGGCCAGGCCGATGAGCTCGGTGTGGGGACCGCGGGCGAACCGGCCGTGGCAGCGGAATCGCTGGCAACCGGATCCTCCGCGACGACGACGGCACTGTTGCCGGCGGTTTCAGTCGCGCCGGTACCCGCCGACGCGCCAGGTCGCCAGCGGGTCGTTGAGCCGAGGAAGCCGAATGGCCGCGGGGCGCTGACGCCCGACGAGTCGCAGCGGCAGAGATCGTCGCCGCTAGTTCGCCGCATCGCGCGCGACCACGGCGTGAACATCCGTGAGATCGCCGGATCAGGAGTTGGTGGACGGGTCACCAAGCACGACATCCTCGGTTTCATCGAGCATCACCCGGCCTCCGCCGGGGCGCCGGCCACTATCGACGGCCCATGGCCCACGACCCACCATCCACCACCGGCCATTCAGGCCGGGGATCGCGTAGAGCCGCTGTCGATTGTTCGCAAGAAGATCGCGGAACACATGGTGATGAGCCGCCGCGCGTCGGCTCACGTGCATACGGTCTTCCACGTGAACTTCTCGGTCATCGAGAGGATTCGTGAGCAACGGAAGGCGGACTATGGACGGCTGGGGGTCAAGCTGACCTACCTGGCGTTCATCGCCAAGGCGGTCGTCGATGCGTTGCATCGGCATCCCATTGTCAACGCCTCGATCGACGGCGAGAGCGTGGTGTACAAGAAGAATGTCAACCTCGGCATTGCCGTAGCACTCGAGAGCGGGCTGATCGTGCCGGTCGTGAGGAAGGCGGATGAAAAAAACCTGCTCGGTCTCGCCCGTGCCATTTCCGACGTGGCCGCGCGCGCGCGGGCCAAGGCGCTGAAGCCGGACGAGGTACACGGAGGGACATTCACCATCACCAACCCGGGCCAGTCCGGGGCGCAGTTCGGGATGCCGATTATCAACCAGCCGCAAGTGGCCATTCTCGGCGTCGGGACGATCGAAAAGCGACCGGTGGTTGTCGACGATGCCATCGCCATCAGGACCATGGCCTACCTCACGCTCGGATTCGATCACCGCCTGGTAGACGGGTCCGTCGCCGACCATTTCATGGCCGATGTAAAGGACCAGCTCGAGCACTTCGATCCGAGTCAGGTCTGATGCCTGCCCGTCCGCTGGAAGTCCGGCGGCTCGGTGTCGTGCCGTACGACGAAGCGCTGGCGCTGCAGCGATCGCTCGTGGAGGAGCGGCGTGCCGGACGGGTGCCCGATGTCCTCCTTCTCCTCCAGCACCCTGCGGTCATCACGGTGGGCGTCAAGGGTGACGGTGGTCGGTCGAACATCCTCGCGGGTGGCGAGCGCCTCGCCGGTCTAGGCGTCGAGATCAGGGAGACAGGTCGAGGCGGAGACGTCACTTACCACGGCCCGGGCCAGGTCGTCGGCTATCCGATCGTGGACCTGCAGCCGGACCGCTGCGACGTGCACCGGTACGTGCGGGACCTCGAGGACGTGATGATTCGCGCCTGCGCGGACTTCGGCCTGGCGGCCGCGCGGCGGCCTGGTCTATCGGGCACCTGGATCGGGACTGAGAAGATCGGCGCGATCGGCGTCCGAATCTCGCGCTGGATCACGAGTCACGGCTTCGCGTTCAACGTGAGCACGAACCTCGATCACTTCACGCTGATCGTGCCGTGCGGGATCTCAGAGGGAGGCGTCACGTCGATCGAGAGGGCATCCGGCCGCGTCGTTCAGATCGACGAGGTCGAGGACGTGCTGGTTCGTCACTTTACGTCGGTCTTCGCGCGAGAGGTCGTGAGCTAGGCTACGGCCTGCCTTCCCGTGTCGGACCCGCCACGGTAAGCACCGCGGCGCCGACGCCCCTCCCGGCGACTTCCGTCACCTCAATCCGTGCGCCATTCCAGGTGACCACGTCTCCGACCACCGGAGGCCGCCCAACCAGCGTCAACACGAGGCCGCTGATGGTTTGCACCTCCGGGTGCTCCATCAGCATGCCGAGCGCATCGCCGGCATCCTTCAGCCGAACGGCACCTTGCGCGACGAGGCGCCCGGTCGCGTCTTTTGAGATGGGCCTGCGGTTCGGTCCTTCCTCGATATCGCCGACCACCTCTTCGAATAGATCCTCGATGGTGACGAGCCCCGCCGTGCCGCCATGTTCATCCATCACCACGGCCATCTGGGCCCTGGACCGTCGCATGGAGGCCAAGACCTGGTCGAGCGGCGCTGTTGTCGGGACATGCGGCAGCGGCCGCGCGTCGCGTGTCGTCACGGGCTGGCCGGACACAAGCCGTTTGAGCAGCTCCTTGATGTGCACGCTGCCGGCGATGTGGTCCATATCACCCGTGTGCACCGGGTATCGCGTATGCGGGTGGGTGCGCACGATCTCGCGCAGCGCGTCGCTTCCGGTGCCAACCGGGATTCCGACGAGCTGTACGCGAGGCACCATCACCTGCGCGGCCGTCAGGTCCCCGAACTCGAACAGCTCCCGCAGGATTCTCCCGGCTTCGCCGCGGAGCAGGCCGCCCTCCTGGCTCTCCTCGATGATGAACTTCAGCTCATCGCTGCTGTGATACCGCTCGGCATCGATCTCCTGCCGTCGCACGCCCAAGAGCCTGAGCACACCGTTACCCGCTCCGTTGAGCGCGATGACCAGCGGCAGGAGGATACGCTCCAGTAAGAGAATCGGCGGCGATACGTAGAGCACCGTGCGCTCGGCGCGTTGGAGGGCCAGCGCCTTCGGCACCATCTCGCCGATGACGATGTGCAGGTAGGTTAGTAGCGCCACCGCAATCACGCTGGCCATGGCGTGGGCCGCAATCCACCGGCTCGCGTCGTAGGGTTCGAGCCACGGAGCGATGAACCGCGCGAGGGCGTGCTCGCCGTACATGCCCAAGCCAAGGCTCGCGACCGAGATCCCGATTTGCGTGGTCGCGATGTACCGGTCCTGCAGCGTCGGGTTCTCGAGGATGCGGGCTACCCGCTTGGCCAGGCGGCTGCCCTGTACCGCCTGGTGCTCGATGCTCGATCGCGGCGCGCCAACGATGGCAAACTCGGCGGCCACGAACAGCCCGTTGGCCAATACGAGCAGAAGGATGATGCCGAGAGGGATGAGGATCCCGCTCATGACTCGTCCTTGCTCCAGGGCGGATCGATGCGTCGGGCAAGCACCGAAACCAGCGCCCGCCCCTTCACATGCTCGACCTCGAACTCATGGTTGCCCACGACGGCGCGTTCACCCAACGTGGGCAGATGGCCGAGTGCTTCGGTCACCATCCCTCCCACGGTAGTCGCGTCGGTGTCCCACGTGGTCTTCAACAATGCCGCTGCGTCGTCCACCGCCATGCCACCCGGAAGGCGGGTACGGCCACCGGGCATCATTTCGGCGACAGCGCCACCTGGCTTGAACTCGTCGCCGACGTTCCCAAGCGAATCGGAGAGGACATCCTCGAGTGTGATGAGGCCCGACGTGCCACCGAACTCGTCCACGACGAGTGCCTGGTGGGTCCGTCGCTCTCGCAGGTGCCGCAGCACGCGGTCGGCGGTCACGCTTTCGTGGACGCTCGTAATCGGGCGGATGATGCTCGACAGTGCCTCGTCGGGGCGCGCGCTTACGAGCCACTGCACCAGGTCCCTGGTGTGCAGAAGACCCACGATGTTGTCGATCGAGTCGCGGTACACCGGCAGTCGAGAGAACGGGCTCTCGGCAACGATGTCGATTACCTGGTCGATCGGCGTGTTGACGTCGATGGCCGAGATGCGTCCGCGCGGCACCATGAGTTGCTTCGCCTGCCGCAGGTTCAGCCGGAGTGCGCGCTGCAGCCGACGATGCTCGTCCGGCTCGAGCAACCCGCCGTCGCGGCTGTCGGCGATGAGCAGCGCGATTTCCTCGGGGGAATGGATGTGGCGATGTGATTGGGCCGGCGCGCCCAACAGGCGGAGCAGCACGGCGCCGTTTCCGTTGAGCCACCTGATGAAGGGGCGATAGACCCAGAGCGATGGGATCATGGGCAGCAGGGTATAGAGCGCCGCCCGCGTCGGGTACTGCAGCGCCAGTGTCTTGGGGATGAGCTCAGCGAAGATAACCTGCGCCACCGTGAGTAGCAGCAGCACAACCGCAACGGAGGTCGATTGCGCGGCTACGTCCTGCAGCCCGCCGACCCGGGCAAAGAGCGGCGCCAGCCAGACCGCAATCGTCCTTTGCGCATAGGCACCCAGCACCAGGCTCGAAAGCGTGATGCCGATCTGACAGGCCGCAATATAGCGGTCCAGTGAGGCCGGAGACTCAATGATGGGTAGAAGCCAGACAGCAAGCGGGTTGCCGTCGGCCGCCAGTTGTTGGATTCGGCTCCTCCGGACGCTGACGGCAGCGAACTCGGCGCCGACGTACACGGCGTTCACGAGGATGAGCGTCGTGACCACCAGGACAGCCGTGAGAACCAAGGAACTGAGTAATAGCACGGTTTGGGAATAAGACCGTATTGGTCGGTGTTCTCACCTTGTCAGAGGCACAGACCATGGACAGGACCCAGGATCGCCGGCTCATTGAACGGCTGAGGGCGGGGGATGAGACAGCAGTACAGGAGCTGGCGGACCGCTACGGCTCCAGGATTTTTCAGCTCGCCATGCGCCATATGAGGAATCGTGAGGACGCGGAGGAAGTCACCCAGGACGTGCTCATGAAAGTGCACGGGAAGATCGGCGCGTTCCGCGGCGACTCCGCCCTTTCCTCCTGGATTTACCGGATTACCTTCAATACGGCGATGTCCCGCCTTCGGACGAGCCGGCTGGCCAGAGCTGCCGACCATGAGCGCGACCGCCTGCTTGCCTCGCAGCCCGAGAGCGGCGACAACTTGTACGCGCGAGAGCAGCCGGCCGACTGGTCGCACATGCCCGACGAGGAGCTGCTGCGTGGACAGCTTCGTGAGTCGGTGTCACGGGCCATCGGAGAGCTGCCAGAGATCTACAGGGTGCCGCTGCTGTTGCGCGATATCCAGGGCTTGACGACAGAGGAAGCGAGCAGTCGCCTTCGGCTCAAGGACCAGACGCTCAAGTCGCGCCTGCACCGCGGGCGCGTTCTGCTGCGCCAGCGTCTGGGAGTATTTGCGGGCGGGATCGCGCTCCACCGTCCGACTATCGCCGCGGCGGCGTAACGAACTCCGCGCGATCCCGGCGCTCGGCGATCCTGGCTGCGAATTCGAGTGCCAGCGTGGCCACGCGGGCAGTGCCCGCGGCATCGACTTTCTGCCAGTCGTCGGTCGGGCGGTGGTAGTCGCTGTGGAAGCCGGTGAAGAAGTTGATCCCGGGCACGCGGCGGTCGATGAAGCTCGAGTCATCGCTCCGCCCGGCACCGGGGCCTTCGTGGCGAATCTCAATGGGGCCCGCCACGCGGGCCGCGGCGTTGAGGTCCGCCAGCAGCGACGGCGCCATATCGAGCCCGCTGACGTCCACCGACCCCCGCGAGCGTCCCATCATGTCGAGATTCAGCATGGCCACGGTGTTGAGGATGGGGATGGGTGGGTTGTTGGCGTAGTAGGCCGAGCCGAGCAAGCCACGCTCTTCACCAGCGAAGGCCACGAACACCAGCGTGCGGGGAAATCGTGACGGATCGGCCGCGGCTGCCCGCGCGATCTCAATGATCGACGCCGTGCCGGAGGCGTTGTCGTCGGCGCCGTTGTGGATTTCTCCCGTCCGATCGGGGTTCATCGAGAACCGGCCACCGACGCCGACGTGATCGTAGTGGGCCCCGAGCACGACCGCCTCCGCGCCCCGAACCGGGTCAGCGCCAGGCAGGATGCCGACGACGTTTCGCACGGTCCGTCGTCTCTTCGTCAGGAACGCCCGGTAGTCCACTCTCGCGCCAGCTATCGGCTGCGACCGTGGCACGAGGTCGTTGTTGATGAGCGCGGCCTGGCGGTCCAGCCCCCACCCAAGGATCAGCGCGCTGAGCTGATCCCGCCGTGCCCTCAGAACCGGAATGCCGAGATCTTCGGCGTCTGGATCTATCCCGAAGGTGCGGTAGTTGGCCTCGTCAATCTGGTGCGTTGGGTCGGACACCACGATCAGCACGCGCGCGCCCTTGTTGCGGGCGGCCATGGCCTTGCCGTAAAGCGAGGATTCAGGGACAGGCTGGTTCCCGTTCAGCCGGCTGTTGCGATCGTGCTCCTGCGGCTCATGGCTGAAGATCAGTACCGCCTTGCCGTCTACATCGAGACCGGCGTAGTCGTCGTAGCTCAGACCGTGCGCCGTGATGCCGTATCCCGCGAATACCAGCGGCACTCCGGCCAGATTCGTCGATGGCAACGCCGGCGAGTCGTTCGCCGGCGCCGACATGGGGTAGTACGCGTCGGCGAGGTTCAGCGTGACGGACCGCGTCTCGCTCCTGACGACGAGCGTGTTGCCTTCGCCCACGGTCAGACCGGCCTGGAGCTCGAACGGCTGGAACCATCCGTCGGATGCGCCGGCAGGCGTCAGGCCGGCGGCCTCGAACTGCCGCGCGATGTAGTTGGCCGCCTGCTCCAACCCGACGCTGCCGTTGCCGCGTCCCTTCAACTCGTCTGACGCGAGGAACTTGATGTGCGCGAGCAGATCCTCCGGCGTAATGGGCGGCGTGGCGGCGGCGATGGCGGCGGAGAAAAGAACCGTCGCGGCCCCGACGCGGAGGAACC
>JAKFXY010000082.1 GCA_021731165.1 Acidobacteriota bacterium
GCATCCGGCGTGTGCTGACCGAGCCGGCACTGGCCGCCACATTGCGCGCCAGGGGGCTCGCGCGGGCGAAGGCGTTCTCCTGGGAAAGTTCGGTGGCACGAACGCACGCCATCTATGAACAGGTGTCGGGAAACCACGGTCTCCCCCCCCCTGCCTCCCGGTGATGCGCACCGCCCTCGTCCACGATTGGCTGACCGGCATGCGGGGCGGCGAGAAGGTGCTCGAAGCGCTCTGCGAGCTGTACCCGGACGCCGACATCCTGACCCTCGTGCACCGGCGGGGATCGGTCTCCGCCGCCATCGAGGGTCATCACATCGCCACGTCCTTCATCCAGCGGATGCCGCTCGCCACGACTCACTATCGCCGTTACCTGCCGCTTTTCCCGTTCGCCATCGAGCAGTTGGATCTCGATCCGTACGAACTGGTGATCAGCTCGAGCCATTGCGTCGCCAAGGCCGTTGTCGCACCAGGGAGGGCGCGCCATCTCTGCTACTGCCATTCGCCGATGCGATACGCCTGGGATCAGTTCGATGCGTACTTCGGGCCCGAGCGGGTCGGGGCGCTGGCCAGCCGATGGTTCTATCGTCCGATGCTGGCGCGGCTGGCGCGCTGGGATGCCTCCACGGCACATCGCGTGCACCGCTTCCTGGCCAACTCCCAGTTCATTGCGGGGCGGATCCGGCGATACTATAATCGTGACTCGACGGTCGTGTATCCGCCGGTGGACACGGCCTTCTTTCACCCATTGTCAGCACCAGACCCGGCAGATTCGATCGCACAGCGGCGAGGAGAGTCGCGTTCTGATTTCCTTGTCGTCTCGGCACTGGTGCCGTACAAACGAATAGAGCTGGCGATTGACGCGTGTGCCCGCGCAGGCGCGCGGCTCCGCATCATCGGCGACGGCCCGGATCGAGTCGCCCTCGAACGGAGGGCGGGTCCCTCGATCGAGTTCCTGGGGTCGTGCTCGAACGAACGGATCCGCGATGAGTACCGCGCCGCCTCGGCGGTGATTCTGCCGGGCGAGGAGGACTTCGGCATCGTGCCGGTGGAAGCGCAGGCGTGTGGAACGCCGGTCGTCGCGCTGGGGCGTGGCGGCGCATGCGAGACGGTCGTGGACGGCGACACGGGCATCCTCGTGACAGAGGCCACCGCCGAGGCATTTGCCGGCGCGTTGAGCCGCGCAGCGAGCACGCGCTGGGATCCCGCGCGCATCCGCACCAACGCCGAGCGCTTTTCGCGCCAGCGCCACCTGGACGCGCTCGCGTGCGCCGTCAACGAGATGATGGCGGCACCGGCCGGCACGCGATGGTAAGGCGCCACAACCGGCTCCTCGTCGCCTTCTACGTCGTCTCCGATGCCCTGTTGGCCGCGTGGGCCTTCCTGCTGGCCTACGGGATCCGGTTCGAGAGCGGGCTCATCCCGGTGACACGCGGCTATCCCCCAATCGAGCAGTACTTCAACGTGCTGCCGTTCGTCGCCGTCCTCACGCCGCTCGCCTTCCAGCTTCAGGGGGTCTATCGGCTTCGACGCGGGCGATCTCGAATAGACGACTTCTTCGCGGTGTTGATCGGCAGCATCCTGGCCGTGGTGTTTGGCGTGCTGAGCACCCTCTATGTCCAGGCCTACTACGCCTCGGAGGACACGCGGCTGCGCGGGGCGTACCAGGTCTCGCAGCTCGTGTGGCTGCTCTTTCTCGGGCTCACGGTGGTGCTCACCTACATGTCGCGCGCCACCGTGCGCGAGCTGCTCGAACGCCGGTGGCGCGCGGGTATCGGCCTCAAGCGGATTCTCATCGCCGGCACCGGCGACCTCGGGCGCATGGTCGCCGACCGGATCCTGCAGCATCGCGAGCTCGGCTCCCAGGTGATCGGCTTCGTGGACGATCGCGCCGGCGGCGACCACCTCGGCTATCGCGGCCTGCCCCTGTTGGGGACCCTCGCGGAGGTTGGCGACATCGCCCAGCGCGAGCGCATCGACCACCTCTACGTGGCGCTCCCGCTCGAGGAGCACACGAAGCTGCTCGATCTCGTCGAGATCACCAGCCGCGAGTTCATCGATGTCAAGGTCGTGCCGGACCTGCTCCAGTTCATCACGCTGCGCGCGCGACTCGAGGACCTGGACGGTCTGCCGATCATCAGCATCAACGACGTCCCGCTCCAGGGATTCAATGCCTGGCTCAAGCGCGCCATCGACATCGTCCTCTCGACGGCGGCCTGTCTCGTGCTCGCCATCCCCGCGGCGATCATCGCCGCGGCCGTCAAGCTGACGTCGAATGGTCCGGTGTTCTACCGGCAGGAGCGGATGGGTCTCGACGGCAAGGCGTTCCCGGTCTACAAGTTCCGATCGATGGACGCCGGCGCGGAGGACGACAGCGGTCCTGTCTGGGCGCGCGACGACGACCCGCGCGCGACGCCCGTGGGCCGTCTGCTCCGCCGCTTCGATCTCGATGAGCTGCCGCAGTTCTGGAACGTGCTGACCGGGGACATGTCGATTGTCGGACCTCGCCCCGAACGGCCGTTCTTCGTCGAGCAGTTCAAGCACCGCATCCCGCAGTACATGCTGCGCCACAAGGTGAAGGCCGGGATTACCGGCTGGGCACAGGTCAACGGCTGGCGGGGAAATACGTCAATCGAAAAGCGGATTGAGTACGACCTCTATTACATCGAAAACTGGTCGGTCACGCTCGACATCAAGATCATGTGGCTGACCCTTGTCCGCGGAATGCTGAAATCGCACCATGCCTAGAACAGTCGTAACCGGAGCGGCCGGCTTCATCGGCTCGCACCTCTCTGAAGCCCTGCTCGATCTCGGGCACTCGGTGGTTGGGATCGACAACCTCCTGACCGGTGACATGGACAACATCGCGCACCTTCGGGACCGCGACTTTGCCTTTATCCGTCACGACGTGACGCGCTACATCGAGGTGGACGGCCCCGTGGATTTCGTCCTCCACTGGGCGAGCCCGGCAAGCCCGATCGACTATCTCGAGCTGCCCATCCAGACGCTCAAGGTGGGATCGCTCGGCACGCACAACGTGCTCGGCCTCGCCAAGGCCAAACACGCGAGATTCGTGACCGCCTCGACGTCGGAAGTCTACGGAGACCCGCTGGAACACCCGCAGAAGGAAACCTACTGGGGCAACGTCAACCCGATCGGACCACGGGGCGTCTATGACGAGGCCAAGCGCTTTGCCGAGGCCATGACGATGGCCTACCACCGCTATCATGGGGTGGACACGAAGATCGTCCGCATCTTCAACACCTACGGCCCGCGCATGCGGCTGCGCGACGGCCGCGCCGTACCGGCCTTCATGTCACAGGCGCTCGCCGGCGAGGACGTGACGGTGTTCGGCAACGGGACGCAGACGCGCAGCTTCTGTTACATCAGCGATCTCGTGGACGGCATCCTCCGCCTCATGGTCTCGGATACCAACGACCCGGTGAACATCGGCAACCCGTATGAGGTGACGATCGAGGAGATCGCGCGCACCGTGATCCGCCTTGTCGGCTCGAAGAGCCGGATTGTCTACAAACCGCTGCCCGAGGACGATCCGAAGCAGCGGCGGCCTGATATCACGCGCGCGCGGACTCTTCTGCACTGGGAGCCGAAGATTGAACTCGAGGACGGTCTTCTGCGGACCGTCGAGTACTTCAAGGGGAAGCTGAAGACGACGTAGGGCGGACCTGGTTGTAGGGGCGGACCTTAAGGTCCGCCCCTACAACTGCGACCCCAAGGTCCGCCCCTACGACCGACCACGACGACGACTTCAACGTCCGCTCCTACGCCTCCGCGACGGTCACGGCCTACGGCTGCGGTTATGGCCCCCTGAGAGGGAGCGGCACATGCACCGGAACAGGCGTGTCCCGCAAACTCGCTCCACGCCTCGAGTCGTCGGAGTACCTCGGTTGTCAACGGTATTTCATTACAATCTGCACCCACAATCGCGTCGGCCACTTCCTCTCCGCTCCCGCCGTGACCATGGTCCTTGAGCAATTGCGGCACTGCGCAGCGACGCAGGACATCGCAATCCATGCGTACTGCCTTATGCCCGACCACGCCCACGTCGTACTCGAAGGACGATCGGCTTCATCGAACCTGCCAGAGTTCATGCGCCAATGGAAGCAATCGACGGCGTTCTACTGGCGCCGCAGCAGCGGAGGGCAACTGTGGCAGCGAGGCTACTACGACAGAGTCCTGCGCCCTGACGAGGACACGGCCGTCGTATCGCGATATGTCCTGGCAAATCCGGTAAGGGCCGGACTGGTTGCCGATCCCACCGCGTATCCGTTTCAAGGATCGGACACGACGACCATGGAGAACCTGCTGTGGCGCGCGGCCGACAGGCAGTGGCACCACCGCAATCGGAGGGCGGACCATTGGTAGTACGGCGGACCTGGTAGGGGCGGACCTTAAGGTCCGCCCCTACGACTACGACCTTACGGTCCGCCCCTACGACTACGACCTTACGGTCCGCCCCCACGACTACGACCTTACGGTCCGCCCCTACGGTCCGTTCACCAGCTTGCGCACGCGAAGGAAATAGTCTCCCGCCGAAATCACCGTCAACGTGAGCGCCGTCCAGACGGCCGCATCGATGAAAATCGACGTCTGCCTCAGCCAGTTGAAGTACATGAACACCACGATCATCACGATGTAAGCCGCCGTCGCGAGCTTGCCCCAGATCGAGGGACGAAAGGTCCTGGGGCCGACGGCCAGGTTCACGATCGCCACGACGGCCACGATGACCACGTCGCGGCTGATGAGCATCACGGTGAGCCAGATCGGAATGTGATTGGTCAGCGGGATGCCGGGCAGCGTCAGCATGATGAACGTGGTCACGACCAGCAGCTTGTCGGCCGCGGGGTCGAGCCAGGCGCCAAGGCTGGTGCGCTCGCCCGATAGGCGTGCGGCAAGGCCATCGAGCGCGTCGGTGATCCCGGCGATCGCGAAGACCAGCAACGCCGCGCCTAGCCGCCCGTACACGACCAGCAGTACGAATGCCGGGATCAGCAGCATCCGGAGAATCGTGAGCTGATTGGCGAGGGTAAGGTAGCCCACTGCGTCAGAGAGGCGCGTTTGCGAGCGCGCGCAGACGATCGATCGTCTCGATCGCCTCGGCACCGGATACCGGCCGTGTGACCTGGAAGCGATTGCCGTCGAGGAGCGGCATGACCCCCAATGCGACGGCGGCCGCGACGTCGGGGTAATTCAAGTGTCCGGGACCAACGTCGGCCACCACGGGACGCTGGGCCAGGCGGGCACGCAATGCGGGCCTTGTTGCCGCCATGCGCGCGGCGACCCGGCTGACTGCCCGGGCAAGATCCACTCGGCGCAGTTCCGCGCGCGGTTGAAAGGTGTGGTTTTCAAAGGCGTCGATGAAGCCAGCGCGAGTCACGGACGGAATCCAGGGGGCCGCCCAGTGCCCGGCCACGTCGGTCATCACCTCTTCGCGGCCAAGCGTCGTCCGCACCAGATCCTCGAGCCGGACCCCTATCAGTGCCGCGAGATCACCCCGCGTGATCCGTGCGGCACCGCCAATCGCACCGAACTCCACCGGCAACCGCGCATCGCGACCTTTTGCCGCCACGTCCGCCAGGCGGGCCGTCAGTTCCGCGGATGGTTCGATCTCGTTCGCCTTCCGGTAGGAGGCCTCCGCACCGGCAAAGTCTCTCCGCTCCTCCAGCAACTCCGCCAACTGGACCAGCGCAGCCACATCCGAGGGATCGAGCGCGAAAGCGCGACGGAAATGCTCAATCGCCGCGGCCGCATCTCCCTGCCGTCGCTCGACGATGCCAAGCTCACGATAGAGGAAGCCGCTCTCCGGCGATACCGCCAGGGCGCGCTGATAGGCGACCCGCGCTTCGTCCGGCCTCCCCGCCTTGGCCGCCGCGCGCGCCGTTTCGATCACCTGCTGCACGGTGCGAAAGCGCAGGACCTCCACGCGACTCCTGAGGTCGGTGAGCGAAGGATCACCGGAGAGCGCCGCCTCAAACATTTGCAGGGCATCCGTCTCGCGGTTAAGGGTGAGCAACGCCTGTCCGCGGCCGACAAGCGCCGGGCCATACATCGGCGCGCGCGCGAGGACCCGATCGAAGGCGGCGAGAGCACGTGAGAAGTCGCGGCGGGCCAGCCACACGTCGCCCACGGCGGTCTCCGCGGGATAAAAGGCGGGCGCACGACGTAGCGCGCCCGCGAATTCGCGCTCGGCCTCGGTGAGGTTGTTGCTCTGCAACTGACGCCAGCCGCGTTCCACCGCCGCTACAACCTGCGGCGTGAACTGCGTGAGCGCAGCCGGCACATTCGGATAGAGCAGGTCGGGATACGCAAGGGTTGTGGGAAGCGCGGGCGGAGCCTTCGCGGCGCACGCCGAGAGGATCCCGGCCACGAGCACGGCAGCGACGAGGACCCACGGAGTGGCGCGGATCGTTCCGGGCCCAGTCGGTCGGGCCTGACGCGGCCAGCGCAGCTCGGTGAGACTGACTGGCTCATGCATCGACAGCCTCCGGAGTCGTCAGACGCTCGATGAAGCGTCGCGGTACGTCGGCCTCGATGACCACTCTGCCGTTGGTGGCCACGTGGCTGATGACCCTCGCCACCCGGTACAAGCGGCCGATCTGCTGCCGATCGAACTCCTTGTCGCTGTCGAAGTTGATGGTAATCCGTCGAGTGTCGAGCGCCAGGCGCGACGCCACCATCTGCA
>JAKFXY010000134.1 GCA_021731165.1 Acidobacteriota bacterium
AGCACACCGAGCGATACCATGCACATCGTTCTGGGATGCGTGACAGTCGTGCTCATGCTGCTCGCGATGGCTTTCGGGGCGGCGGCATTCGGGAGGCGGTTCCGCCTCTACTCGATCGCGAGCCTGGCGACTCTCGTAGTCTTTGGCGCGCTGACCTTCGTGGATGCCCCCCGGTTGGCGGCCAATCTCCCCACGCCGTGGATGGGGGTGTGGGAGCGCATCAACCTCGGCGTATTCCTGCTGTGGGTCGTGGTGCTGGCCGGTGCTCTGTTGCGGGCCCAAGACACCGTGTCCGCGACCGGCCGCCGGGACGCGGTGGCCGCGGATGCCCGTCTTCTTCTTTCTCGGAAGCCGCGAGCACTGGGTAGTGGGTCGGTTTGACTTTGGTTGGCTCCGTGGCGACGAGAGGCCACGGCGCTCTCGGTATTCCGATGGTCCAGATGTCGCACGCCGCCGCCGTACACAGTTGTCGATGTTGCCGCGCGTCTTCCCTGTCACCGGCGCCAGCGCCGCACCTTGCGCCTTCGGTTGACTTTCGCCGTGAGCAAACCGATGCCAGTTCCGAGGAGCAGGAGCGCGGCGGGCTCAGAAACGTTCGACACCGCCTGCTCCACGACCGCCAGTCTGTCGAGGGCTGAGGTGACACCTCTGTCATATCCCCCCTCTTTGGTCGGGGTTCGATTGTCCGTGAGGGGTTGAAGCGCGGTGACGTCAGGGGCGGCAATTCCCGTAAAGGACGCAGCAAACCCTTCCCTCCCGAGGGAAGGAAGAACGCTCAGCATAGCCACCACGACGAGCAATACGGCCACAGAACTGTGATTGACGGTTTCGTGAATGTCGGTTGCGACTCAAGACGCTCTGAACATCGATGGCGGCAGGAGCAACTTCCATGACTCGTCTCAGTCGATCTTCTCGCCCGCAAGTGTCATCCGGTGTCCGAAGTGCCTCTCCACGGACAGCCACGGCAGGCCCGTGGTGGCCGCAAGGGTCGCGAGTTCGTTCGGGCGAAGCGCGCGCCGCACCGAGAGCGGCCCGTCGTTGCGCAGAATCGGATGACACGGCAGCGTGAACAGCCTGATCCAGAAATACGCACGCCGCGTTCGCACGAGGTCGTTGACGACGATGCCGCGCGCGGCGATACGGTCGAAGGCTTTCAGGGCGGCCACGATCTCTTCGTCGGCCAGGTGATGAAAGAAGAGCGCGCACGTCACGTAGTCGTACGCCCCGTCCGCGTACGGCAGCCGTCCTACCTCCCCGCACACGAATTGCAGGTGGACGTCGGCCGGGGCCGCTCGACGGGCGGAGTTCAGCGCGCGCGTGCTCAGGTCGAGCGCGGTGACGCGAATGTCGAAACCCCTCTCGCACCCCCAGGCAATGAGCGCACGCGGCACGTCGGCCATGCCGCTCGCCACGTCGAGCACGGTGATGCGTGCACCAGGACGCCAGGTCTGACTGAGCCGTTCGAAGCGCCCGAGTGTGGCCCGTGTGCCGCCCACATGACGGTTGACGAGAGCAAGGAACCGGTACACCCGATCCACGACCTCCTGCTCAGGCTCGTGATCGTCGAGGTACTCACGCTCGCGGCTCCGCATCGACATCCACATGGCAGGTCAGATCACTGCGCGGAGGACGGTGGCGACATTCAGCGGTCGGCGGGCTACAGCAACATCGAGCAGCGTGGGCACGAGCGCGGGCCGATGCAGCAGCGCCACGGCGGCGTGCCCCTCCACGTGCGAGAGCCGGAGAAGGAGCGCGGCGAGCCGGTCCGCGGTCCGCCCCATCTTCCGGCGCAGACGCGAATACGCAGCGAGGTTGCCGGAGATGATTGCATCGGCCGCGGGTATGGCGGATGTCAGCGCCAGGGCCATTCCGTCGCCGGTGATCGGGTCCGGAGCGCCCGCAGCGTCGCCGATGAGCAGCAGGCCAGGTGCGGTGAGGCGTGGCACGCGAAGTCCGAGGGGCGCGCATGCCAGAACGGGCGTCGTGAACTCCACCTGCCGTGCACGCGCCCGAAGCTCGGGAATCGCGTGCAGCAGATGCTGGATACCGTCGCGGCGGAACGATGCTCGATGAAAGAGCGCGGCCACGAGGGCTTCGCCGCCTCCCGTGGGCGCCAGATACAGCTCGCCGTCGCGGTGAAAGAACACCTCGACGCGGTCGACAAGTCCCTCGAGTCCCGCGACGTGCGTCGATAGGCCGACGCGGTCAGGGGCCGAGGGATACGCGGGCAGCCGCCGATGGAACATCGAGCGCTTGCCATCCGCCGCCACCATCATTCGCTCGCCGGCGTGGCGGTATTCGGTGCCGAGCCGCACGTCCACGTTCGGCGTGGCGGCGGCTCGTTCGAGCAGCCAGCGGTCGAACCGGTCACGGCGCACCACGAGCCCGGTGCCCGACGGAAAATCGGCCTCGACGGATGTCCCGCTCACGACGAAGCGCAAGCCGCGCACGCGCGGAGCCGCGGGCAGCTCACCGGTCAGCTCGAGCAGCGCCTCGACTCCATGCGGCAGGAGCCCTTCACCGCAGGGCTTGAGGCGAGGCGAAGAGGCCTTCTCGTAGAGCGCCACTCGCACACCACGCCGCCCGAGCGCGATTGCGACGGCCGCTCCCGCGGGACCGCCGCCGACCACCGTGACGTCGGTCACCATCGCAGCAGGAGCATCTCGCAGGCGAACCCAGGTCCCAACGCCAGCATCAACCCGGTGTCACCCGGCGCCGGCCTGCTCGACATGATGTCGCTCAGCATGAACAAGACCGAGGCACTCGACAGATTTCCAAAGCGGCGCATGGACTCGCGGGCCACCCGCACGGCCTCTTCGGGCAGGCCGAACGCCGAGCGATAGGTAGACATGACTTTCGGCCCGCCGGGGTGGAGCACGTAGTGCGTGACGTCTCCCACGGACGTGTCGTGGCCGGCGAGGAAGTCCTGCACCTCAGGCGCAGCCTGGGTGCTGACGAAGGCGGGGATATCACGAGACAGCACCAGTCGCATGCCGTCGCTGGTGAAGTTCCAGCCCATCAAGTGCTGAGCCTCTGGAAAGAGTCGTGTGCGCGCTCCAAGGATATTGATACCGTCGGTGCCGTGGTCATCACCGGCCAGTAGCACGGCCGCCGCGCCGTCGCCGAAGAGCGCGACGCCAACCAGGTCGGTTGCCGTCATCGCATGCCTGGAGAACACGAGGCTGCAAATCTCCACCGAGACGACCAGCGCCCGCGATGTCGGCGAGTTCGCGAGCACGTCGCGCGCGCGCGTCAACGCGCCCGCTCCTCCCGCACAGCCGAGGCCGAAGAGCGGCCACCGGCGCACTGTCGGGCGCATCCCCAGCCGCGCCGCCAGCAGCGCGTCCAGGCTCGGAGTGGCCAGTCCCGTCGTCGTGACAAAGAAGAGGTGGTCGATGTCTTCCGCCCGCGTCGAGGCGGCTGCGAGGCACGACCGCGCCGCCTGCTCTGCCAGCTCGAGTCCACGTGCCACGTACTGGCGGTTGCGTTCCTCAAACCCGCGCGGTTCGAGGTACCACTCCGGCGGATGCACCAAGTACCGGGTCTCGACACCGGACCGGTCGAACACCGGCACGAGACGCTCGATGTCGGGATGACCCTGTGCCAGGCGCGCCATCTCCACGCGCGCATGCGCCTGATCGAGACGATGCGGGGGGACGGCGGTGGCCAAAGACAGGATTCGCGGCACTAGACGATCGACTCGGAGGTCTTCTCATTCAATGTTCGCCACTCGCTGCAAGACGGCTCCACCATACACCGATTGCCCCGCTGGCATCGGCGTTCGCCGGCGTCGGCTACGATCGGTGGACCCGGTCGCGATCGTGCCTTCCTTGAAAGGGCGGACCAGCGCACGATTGACCGGCAACAGGCCACCTCACACCATAATGTGCCTGCGTCTATTGAAAGAGGAGCGCACCATATGTGGCCGCTAATCCTGAAGCACGCTCCTGCCATCATCGCAGCGGCGGATGCCCTGGCCGCCCGCGTGAGATCCGGCGATGCTGGAGCGAGCCTTCGAAGCATCGGAGACCGAGTCGACGCCTTGGAGGGGGAATCCGATGAGGCGGCGAAACTGCTTCAAGACATGGCACGGCAGCTCAACGCACTGACCCTCGCTCAACAGGCGGCGGCACGCCGCGCGAGGACTGCAACCATTCTGGCGGTGAGCGCTGTGGCCGTAGCGATCGGTGCCGGCATTCTCGCCCTGTTGCGGTAGTCACGGCACTGATGAGCTGGTAGCGGAAATCGTTCGACCGAGGCGCCACTCCCAAAGCGACGTGGAATTTTTACAAGTCGAAACCGCATCCGGCACGCCCGCGCGAGCCTGAAGCCATCAACGTGCGCGGCATGTCCCGCTCGCCTCTTGAAGAGCTCTCCAGGATAGGCGACACTCTCGCCGCTCGTACTCACTGAGCGAAGCCGTCGCAATCGATCCGCAGTCGCTTGATGGTGGTGATGAAATCGCGGACGGCTTCTCGGGTCGTGATGCTCAATTCGTCATGTCCGAGCACGTTCGCATGCCGGAACCTTGCCGTACTCAGCCTCCGATCCTCATTGACGGGCGGGTGGCCGCAGGTGTCTCACGATGCCTTGGGTGCTCCCGGGGGAAATGGCACGGCACCTTTCGGAGGAAGCGCACCCTCTTCACCATGGGCCACGTCGCGCGGCTGCCACAAGGGACAGCGAGGACACCCATCTGTCGATGTGAGCACCAACAGTTCACGACTGTTCCAGCAGCACCAGGGAGCATCCCATGCCGACAGCCAGTAGGGATGCGGCATGAAGAGAGTAGGGACCGACCAGTGGCAATTATGGGCCGCGTGGCTCGCGTCGGGGCTCATCCGCAGGAGCTTCATCTGGCGCCTCCCTGCAAAGTGGGGCCATAGTCTGCCACACGCCGCCGAAGATGCGGGGGATAAATCGGAGGGAAGGGAGAGGGACGGTTCTTCTCACCCCTCATTGCCCACTGTCAGGCCCACCAGTACAATGCCCTGCCTTGTAGGCACACACGCATCGTCACGTTTTCGGCACGTTCGGCCAATCGCGAGGGGGGCTTTCATGCAGGACCGACCCCGCTATCCCGGAATCCGTGTTACCGCCAACGGCAATCAGTTGGTGTCGTACCACACTGAAACCCGCATCGCCGACGCGGGCGTCTTCTACCCCATCACCCCCTCCACCGAGGGTGGCGAGCTCTACCAGCAGGCATTTGCGGAGGGCAAGCTCAACGTATTCGGCCGCAATACGATCGCCATCGAGGCCGAAGGCGAGCATGCCGCCCAGGGCGGTGCGATTGCGCACTCCGTGTGCGGGAAGCGGGTCGTCAACTACACCTCTGGCCAGGGCGTCGTGTACGGCGTCGAGCAGTATTACCACGCTCCCGGCAAGTGCTCGACGATGGTCCTGGAAGTCGGGGCGCGCGCACTCACCAAGCACGCGTTGAACGTGCACTGCGGTCACGATGACGTCTACGGCGCGCTCGACACGGGATGGATCATCGTGTTCGGCAAGGACGCCCAGCAGGCCGCCGACCAGGCGCTCATCCTGCGGCGCGTCACGGAGCTAAGCCTGACCCCCGGGATGAACGTCATGGACGGCTTCCTCACGTCCCATCTCGAACGGACTTTTTATAAGCACGAATCCGAGCTGATCCGCCTGTACCTGGGTGCGCCGGAGGACATCATCGAGTGCCCGACGGAAAGCCAGCGTGTCCTCTTCGGTCCGACACGGCGTCGTGTGCCGAAGATGATCGACCTGACGAACCCCGTGCTCCTCGGCCCGGTGCAGAACCAGGAGCACTACATGCAGGGTGTGGTGGCCAGGCGGAACAATTTCACCGAGCCGATCCTCGAGTTCTTCGAACGGGCCTACGAGGACTTCGAGGCGTTGACGGGCCGTCACTACGGTCTGGTCAGCCAGTACCGAATCGACGATGCCGACACGGTGTTCGTGTCGCTCGGATCGGCCGCGGAGAACATCGAAGCCGCGGTGGACCACCTGCGCGAGCGGCGGAGCGCGAAGGTCGGCTCGATGCACATCAACGTTTTCCGTCCGTTCCCGGATGCGGCCGTGGTGCAGGCGCTGGCGGGAAAGAAGAACGTCATCATTCTCGAGCGTACCGACGAGCCCATGGCCGGAGACAACCCCATGGGACGCGACATCCGGACGGCGCTGAACAAGGCGGTGCAGCACGAAGCGGGGTTGCCCGCGATCGCGGCCGGCCAGGTGCCTCGACTGTTTGCCGGGGTGTACGGCCTGGGCTCGCGCGACTTCAGGCCCGAACACGTCATCGGCGCCTACGAGTTCGCCACCGGCACGCGCGCGCGGAAGGACGGGAAGCGCGCGGCGGACGGGGTGTCCTTCATGGTGCTCGGCGTCGATCATCCCTACGAGGTCAAGTCCGACGACACGCCGTCGCTCCTGCCGGAAGGCGCCATCGCCGTGCGCTTCCATTCGATTGGCGGATGGGGTGCGATCACGACCGGGAAGAATCTCGGCGCGATCATCGGCGACTTCAACGATTTTCTCTACGACCGCGACAAGATCGTGGACCAGCTCGGCAATCCCAAGGAGATCATCCACATCAGCGCCAACCCGAAGTACGGGTCCGAGAAGAAGGGAGCGCCGACGTCCTACTTCATGGTGGCGGCCCCCGAGCGGGTTCGGGTGAATTGCGATCT
>JAKFXY010000033.1 GCA_021731165.1 Acidobacteriota bacterium
TGGTGGCGGTGCCCCGGGTGGGGGCGGCCCGGGCGGTGGCCTCCCCGGTGGGGCCGGCGGCGGACTGGACTTGTTTCTCAACAACACGAACGCCACGTGGCCACTCATTCGATTCCTGCTCGACGATCCGTTGTACCGCGCGACGTATCGCCAGCACGTGGAGGATCTCCTGGCGCGTGTCGTTGAACCAAACCGGCTCGTTGCCCGCTTGCGCACCGAACAGGCACTGATTGCCCCCTACATCGTCGGAGCCGAGGGCGAGCTGCCCGGCCACACCTTCCTTTCGACTCCGGCGCAGTTCGACGCGTCCGTCAACGCGCTGGTGGCCTACGTGCAGGCCAGACACGCCACCGTACATCAAGCGCTCGGGACGACACCGTGAGGCCGGCGCGCGGTCGCGTGGAGTTGAAGTATTCGGTGCCGGAGGGTGTCGCGGTGCGGGTACTGGACATCGCCCGAACCTTTCTCGATCCAGAGCAGTACGCCGAGGGAGGCCGCCAGCGAGTGACGTCGTTGTACCTCGAGACGCCGAGCCTCACGTTCCTTCGGTGGCACAAGGCACGGGCCGCGGATCGGTTCAAGCTCCGGGTACGACGGTATGGCGACCATTCCGCGAGCGTTCTGTTCGCCGAGTTGAAGCGGAAGACCAATGACCTCGTGCACAAGCGCCGCGCCAGATTTCCCGTCGAGGTCCTGGACGCGGTCATCGACGGTGCGCGCCTTTCCCACATGCCTCTGGCCCCTGGCGACGAAGGAGACATGGCCGAGTTCATACGTCAGCGTCTTGTCTTCGGGGCACGCCCCTCGGTGCTGATCACCTGCGTGCGAGAGTCATGGCGCGGCTCCAAGACCGAGCCCGAGAACGCCGTCACCGTCGATCGCGAGCTGACCTGCCAACCCGCGGATCGAGCAGACGTCATTGGGGGCGGCACATGGTCGCCGATCCGGCTCCCCCGCCAGAGCCGCCGCGACGACGTGCTCCTGGAGCTGAAGTACGGCACGCAGCCCGCGGCGTGGATGACGCCGCTCATCGCGCGCCTCGCGCCGTCGCGCGTGTCGTTCTCGAAATACGTGGCGGCCATGAGCCTTCTGCGTCCCTGGGAGACCTGTTGATGGCCACCCTGGTCGCTGGATCCTGGCTCCTCCAGCTGGCGTCGCTCACGCTCGCCTTCCTCCTCTCAGTCGTCATCGCGCGACTCTACAGGCACCTGTACAAGGGCGCACCCTCGACGCGCACGTTCGCCGTCACGATTGCGCTGGCCGGCGTGGTGGCGGCGGTCATCGTGCTCGCGATCGGCGACAGCATCGCGCGCGGCCTCGGGCTCGTTGGCGCCGTGACGCTCGTGCGATTCCGGAGCAATCTCAAGGATCCACTCGATCTGATTTTCATGTTTGCTTCCCTGGCCGCCGGCGTTGCCGCGGGCGCGCATTCGTACTTCGTCGCCGTTCTCGGCACCACCGTCTTCCTGGCCGGAGCGCTCGTCGTCGCACGCGTCTGGTTCGCGCCGCCGCTCGACACCTTCGACGCCATCCTGTCGTTCACGACGAGCGGTGGCACGGCGGCCTCCACGGCGGCGACCCGTGCGCTCGACAGCAGCACCGACGGTCACGCGCTCATCCGGATGCGCCAGGTGCCGGAAGGCCAGGAGCATGCGTATCAGATCAAACTGCGGCGGCCCGGCGCCCACGCCACCCTGTTCGCCGCCATCGAGTGCGTGGACGGGGTGAGCGGCGCTCAATTGATGGCCTACGACGGATCGCGAGACAACTGAGGACGAGATGAGAACCGCCATCACCGCGTTGCTCTGTGCGCTCGCCGCGACGTCCGCCGCGGCGCAGCAGCCCACTGCAGACGACGAGAAGTTCCGGATCGCCCCGACGGGGTACGTGCAGTTTGATTTTCGAGCGTTCCCCGACTGGAACGTGGTGCCGGGCACGGGGCGATTGAACCGCGCAACGGCGGAGGTCCGTCGTGTGCGTGCCGGTGTCGACGGACGTTGGCGACGGCTGACTTTCGAACTCAGCGTGGATCCGCAGGATGACGATGGCGTCTTCGTCAAGGATGCCTATGCCCAAGTCCAGTTCTCCCGTGCATTTCGGATTCGGGCCGGGCAGTTCAAGGTGCCGGGCACGCGCGACTACGATGTCTCGGCGCGGCGGATCGATTTCCTCGAGCGGACGCCGCTGGCATCGTCGCTCGGCGTCGGACGCGATGTCGGCGCGCGACTCGACGGCCGCCGCGGACCGATGCGCTACGACGTCGGCCTCTTCGCCGGCGATGGCGTCGGACGCGACGACCGCGCCGGTGTCACCGCCGCGGCACGCGTGTCGGTACAACTGACCCGCGGCCTCGAGATTGGCGGGTCGGTCAGTAGCGCCCGAACGCGAGCCGTCGACAGCGAGGCCCCGAATGGACCCGCCCTCCGCGCAGCATCGGGCTACCGCTTCGCGGACGGCGTCTACGTGCGGGGGCGGCGCATCCGTCTCGGCACCGATGTCGAGTGGTCGCCGGGCCGCTGGCGGTTCATCGCCGAGGCGCTTCGACTGCGTGACGAACGTCTCGGGCAGGGCCTCGATTTCGAGGATCTGCCGTTGGCAATCGGTTCGGGCTTCAGCGTCTCCGCGGTTCGCAGACTGCGTACCCGACGCAACGGGTCCGCTGGCTCGCTGCTCAACGCGCTCCGCGCATGGCCACTCGACGCCGGTGTCCGCTACGACTTTGTAGGGACCGACGACACGGGAACGGCAACGGCCGGCGACAGCGTCCGGCCGCGCGCCACGGACATTCGCGCGCGGGCCGCCCACGCGCTGACGTTCGGATCGACGTGGAGCCTGAGCAACTGGATGCGGCTGCTCGGCAATGTGGGGATGGAACGGTATTCGGACGGGCGCTCGGCTCCCGAAGCGGGACGTCCGGGTACGTATCTCACGCTTGGCGCCAGACTGCAGCTTGAATGGCCTTAATGGTCCGGACCGCGTGCTACGATTTCTCCTTGCCGCAGGCGCAAGGTCCACCGCGCCGTTTGCGATGTCGTCATCCGCATGCCGTTCGCGAGGAAATGACCCTTGGATCTGCCCGCCCGCATCTCTCGTCTCGAGGAACTCGCCTCTGATCTCTGGTGGAGCTGGAACCCCGATGTCCGCCAGGTCTTCCGCCGGCTCGACTATCCCCTCTGGAGGCTGACCGCACACAACCCCGTGCGGATGCTGCAGGAGATCGCGCCCGACACGCTGGCGCGGGCCGCCGCGGATCCGGCCTGGCTCGAGCAGTATGACCACGCTCTTGCCCGACTCGATGCCATGCGCGGGGCGCGGAACACGTGGTGCGAGCGCGAGTGCCCTGAGCTGAACCGGAAGACCATCGCCTACTTCTCCGCCGAGTTCGCGCTCCATCAGTCGCTGCCCATTTACGCCGGCGGCCTTGGCGTGCTTGCCGGCGACCACTGCAAAGAGGCCAGCGACCTGGGGGTCCCGCTCGTCGGTGTCGGGTTCATGTACCCGCAGGGGTATTTCCACCAGAGCATGTCGGCCGAAGGGTGGCAGGAAGAGATGTACGAGCGGCTGAATTGGGCAGTCGCTCCCGTCGAGCCGGCTCTTACTCCCGGCGGCAAGCCGTGCGTCACGGCCGTACCTCTCGGGAACCGCACGGTGCTGGTGGCGGCTTGGCGAGTACGCGTCGGCCGCGTGAAGCTGTACCTCCTCGACACGGACCTCGAGGAGAACGCGCCGTGGGACCGCGAGCTGTCGGCGCGCCTCTATGGCGGCGACCGCGAGACGCGCGTCCAGCAGGAGATTATCCTTGGCATCGGCGGCGTTCGCGTGCTCAAGGCGCTCGGCGAGAATCCATCCGCGTATCACCTCAACGAAGGTCACGCGGCTTTCGTCGTGCTCCAGCGGATCCGGGACCTGTGCGATCTGGGCTGGACATTCGACGACGCGCTCGTGGAGGTCCGGAGGACAACCATCTTCACCACCCATACGCCGGTTGCAGCCGGCCACGACGCATTTCCCTTCCATCTCGTCGAGACGCATCTCGCGGGTGCCTGGGGCGACATGGGTGGCCACCGTGAGCAGTTTCTCGCGCTGGGCCACTATGACAACGGCGGCGGGCCGATGTTCAACATGACGGCGCTCGCCTTGCGGACTGCCGCGGCAGTCAACGGTGTCAGCCAGTTGCACGGCGAGGTCACCAAGCACATGTGGCAGCCGATCTGGCCCGACACCCCGTACGAGCAGCTTCCGGTCAAGTCGTTGACCAACGGCGTACACGTGCCCACGTGGATCTCGGCGGAGATACAGCATCTCTTCGAGAAGTACCTCGGGAGCGACTGGCTCGATCACCACGACGACCCGGCGATGTGCGAGCGCGTCATGGAGATCCCAGACGAGGAGCTCTGGGCCGCGCGGGACTCGCTTCGGGCCTTCCTCTTCAACTTCATCCGCGAGCGAGCGCGCCAGCGTTGGACGGAGGGCGTGGCCGCCTCGCGCGTCGTCGCGGCAGGCACGATGCTCGATCAACAGACGCTGACCATCGGGTTCGCGCGCCGCTTTACCGCCTACAAGCGGCCCGAGCTGATCTTCTCCGACCCCGATCGCCTCGCGCGAATCCTGAACACGCCGAACCGCCCGGTGCAGATCGTCTTTGCCGGCAAGGCGCATCCGGCTGACGATGTCGGCAAGCATCACATGCAGCGGATCTACCGGCGGGCGCTCGACCCGAAGTTCGGAGGGCGTATTGCGTTCGTGGAGGGCTACGACCTTCACGTGGCGCACTTCCTGGTGCAGGGCTGCGACGTGTGGCTGAACAATCCGCGCAAACCGCTCGAGGCAAGCGGTACGAGCGGCATGAAGGCGGCGATCAACGGGACGCCGCACCTGTCGATCGGCGACGGCTGGTGGGCGGAGGGGTTCACGGGCGAGAACGGCTGGCTCATCGAGGGTCACGCCGACCCCAACGACCAGGGGGCACAGGACTGGGCCGACGCGCAGGCGCTCTACGCGCTGCTCGAGGAGCAGCTCGTGCCCGCCTTCTACGACCGCGACCACCGGGGCATCCCGCGCCGCTGGCTCCAGCGCATCAAGGCGTCGATCCGCACCGTGCTGCCGCAGTTCAGCGCGCGGCGCATGGTCAAGGAGTACGTGCGGGGGATGTACCTCCCGGCGGCGCGGTCGGAAGTCGTGACGCGGTAGACGACCGGGTCGCCGGCCTGGCCTCGAAACGTCGCCGTTTCGTGCCGTCCATGATTTCGTGGATTAAGATGGCACCAGATGCCCCGGAAATCCAGCCTGGCCAAGTCGAAGTGCGTCCTCTGCGGCGCCAAGGAAATCTCTGAGCCGCGCGGCGACGAGCGCTACTGTCGCGACTGCTGGGAAAAAAAGATCGCGGTCGAGGAAATCGTCGCACGTGAGTTCGCGCTCAAACGCTACATCCGCGCGCACAGCGCGGAGAAGTACCTGGTGTACCACTCAACCGTCAAGAGGCCCTGTGGACAGATCATCGTCGTCGACGACGGCTACGATCTGTTCCTGACCATGGTGCTCTACCCGAACTTCGGGTGGGATGAAGCGGCCTACCACCTCGACGGCGATCCGGAAGGACGCTCGTTTGCCGAGATTCTCGTCGACGTCGTGGCGACTGAAGTGATCGAGCCCTGGGGCGGCGGCAAGTGGCACCTGGAAATCTTCCGATCCGCCAACCCCGATCCGGAGGACTGGAACGGGGAGATGTAAGTGCCTATAATCTCGGGTATTGACGGCACGTTCAGCGTCCGTCAGGGAAGGTCAATCATGAACGGTCTGAGACACTTGCTGCTGGCGTTCGTCGGAGCCGCGCTGTTGGCGACCGGCCTCGCGGCCGCCGATCAGGCAAAGCCGGCTGTTGCCGGGCAAACCGCGGGCACCACGGCGCCTGCCAAGCTGGTGCCGCCGATTCGCGGCGCGGCCAACGTTGAATACACCAAGCCGACGACAAAGGCCGAACGTGTCAACGGCCAACAGATCCTCGTCACCACACTGCAGCTGAAGAACGCTTCTGCGGGGTCGATTGCCGGGCTGAAAGTCGATGAGTTCTGGTACGACCGGGCCGGCAATCCGGTCACCGGCGGGTCGTTCCGGTCCAAGAGGCCGGTGCAGCCGAACGAGATCATCACGGTGCAGATTGAGACGCCGCGTGACCCGAAGATGAACAGCAACAAGTACAACTTCACGCACGCCAACGGCGCCATCGTGCCGAAGCTCGTTACAAAGTTCTGAGCGGATGTGACTCACCTGAGGCGAGCTGTGTCAGGCTCGCCTCGCGAACTCTATCGGGTTCGCGCCACTCCCCTACCTAATCCGGATCTGGATATCGCGACCGACGCCGGCTTCCTGCGGCAGATTGCGCGAGCGAGCCTGCACGCGGAGTACGTAGAGGCCTGGGGTGAGATTGCCAAGTGGAATCTGTGTCGTCACGCCGAACCCGCCCCGCCCGCCTTCCAGCTCAGCGGAGCGGCGCTCCTCGCTGTTCTGGAACACAATGCGCCCGTTCTCGGGCGCGCGGAGCGTTGTCTCGATATTGATGACGTGCGCGGGCGCGTTCCGCTGGTTCTCGTAAAACTCCGCAAACACCGAGAG
>JAKFXY010000124.1 GCA_021731165.1 Acidobacteriota bacterium
CAAGGTGGACTCGCTCCCGGACGTCACGGGATTCTTTGCCACCTTGCAGTCGCCGATTACGCCGATGCTGCCCTCGTTCTGGGCCGGCGAGTCGCTCTTCACGAGCCTGCAGGGCGGGTTGGACTGGTTGCACGGCGGAGCGCTCTGGACCACGGCGCTGGCGATGACTGTGATGCTGCGCGCCGCCGACGAGCGGTGGCATTTCTCCGGCTACAGCCGATCGCAGGAGGCCCCGAGGGCACGCGTGACCCGGTTCCACGTCATTGACCGGGTGGCGCAGTGGCTGCCGACTTCCACCGTACGCCGGCAACTGTTCGTCAAGGACCTGAAGATCTTCCTGCGCGACGTCAGCCAGTGGTCACAACTGCTCCTGCTACTGGCGCTGGTGCTCGTCTATCTCTACAACTTCCGCGTCCTGGACCTGCAGCGGATTCCCTATATGAGCGGCGTCATCAAGAACGTCTATGCGTTCGTGAACCTGGGGATGGCGGGATTCGTGATGGCCACCGTGGCCGTCCGGTTCGTGTTTCCGGGTGTGTCCGCGGAGGGCTCGGCGTTCTGGATCATTCGCACGTCGCCAGTCTCGTACCATGACTTCCTCTGGTCGAAGTTCTGGATCGGCCTGCTGCCGGTGATGCTGCTCACAGAGGGGTTGACCATCGCCGCCAACGAATTCCTCGGTGTGGATCCGTTTCTCAAAGTCGTGGCTGCCGCGGGGATCTTCTTTCTGTCGTTCGCGCTCGTGGGGCTGGCCACGGGCCTTGGCGCACGCTATCCGCGCTTCGGAGCGGACGCAAACCAGGTGGCCGGGTCCTATGGCGGCGTGGCGTTCATGATCCTCGCCGTGCTGCTCGTGATCGTCGTCATCGCCCTGCTCGGCTGGCCCTCGTCGCTCTATCTCGTCCGCCGGCTCCGTGGGCTGCCGTTCCGGCCGGAACAGCTGGCGCTCATGTGGGGCTGCTTCCTCGCCGCCGCGGCGCTGTGCGTGACGACCTGGCTCGCTTCCATGCGCTCCGGCGTCCGGGCACTGCAGGACATGAGCAAATGAGGGGACTCAACCGACCGAGCGTCCCTGTCAGTCCAGTAACTCCTGCGCCGCGAAAGCCGCGCCGAGGAGTCCCGCCTCGGGGTTGAGGATCACCTTGACCGGCATCCTCGCGAGGAGTCCGGCCATCGGTGGCTTGGCGAGGAATGCCCGCATGAATCGCCCATCGCGCAGCACCTGCAGGATCTTCGGGGCAATGCCACCACCGATGTAGACACCGGCCGTGGCCTTCCCCCGGAGGGCGAGATTGCCTGCTTCCGCGCCGAAAGCCTCGACGAAAATCCCAAGCGCCTCCGCGCAGCGTGGACAGCTCGCGTCAAGGGCGGCCTTGGAGATACGCGCAGGTGCGTCCGGATCACGAGTGTCCGGAACCTGGTCGCAGGGCCTGCCGCCGTGTGTGAGGCGATGGATGTTGACGAGGCCAGGTCCGCTCAAGACCTGTTCGACTTCGGCCCGGCCGTATCGCTCCCTGAGCATCCGGACCAGTTCGATTTCAGGATTCGTTCTCGCGGCGAAGTCCGCGTGGCCGGCCTCTGACGGCAAGGCACGAAACGACGCCGCATGTCCCCCGACGCGATACAGGCACGCTTCCCCAAGTCCCGTGCCCGCTGCGATGACCACGGCATTGCCGTGGCTGTCTGGCGTGCCGGTCTGGAGCACCTCGAGCTCGGCACCAGTCAACAGCTCGACGCTCGTTGCCAGCGCCTCGAGATCGTTCAGCAGCCGGACGCGCGGCGTTCCAAAGCGCGCCGTGATCTCTTCGGCGGATATATCCCACGCGATGTTCGTAAGCTGTGCGCACCCGCCAGCCACCGGACCCGCCACACCGGCCACCGCCGCGTCAACCGTGAACGGGTATTGCACTTCAGCGGCGAACGCGTCGAGGATGTCGGTGAAGCTCCGGAACCGGCTGGTGGCGTACGCGCGGATCGTCTTCGGCCGAGGCCGTCCCTCACCGCGCTCGAAGAGTCCAACGAGCGTCTTCGTGCCGCCGACATCGCCCGCCAGAATCATTACAGGTGCGCCAGCTGTTCGCACTGACCAGTAGATTATAGTGAGGAGCGCGTGGCATCCATCGGTCCTTCGTCCATGTCGCGCCGTCAGCTCCTGGATCGCTACCGCCACGTGCGCGAGGATCACCTTCGCTACATGGAGAAGTGGGGGCTCATCCGGCCGGAGCATCGGGATGGCGACGCGTACTACGCGTTTGCCGATCTCGCGATCGTGCGGCAGGCCGATGCGGATCTCGCCGAGGGAGTGAAGTTTCGAGCGGTGCTGCGCGGTCTCCACGCATCACACTCCGGCCAGCTCGCGTTCGATTTCCGCCTCGATGCGCGGCCCGCCAAGGTGCTCCGGCTGAAGCGCCAGGAACCGCCGCCGATGGCGGCGCTGCTCGACGTGTTTGGAAGCGACACCTCGCGCGGGGAGGATCTCTCCTCCGCTGAGCAGTACTTCGTGGCGGGATCGGCGCTGGACGACGGGGATCCCGTGAATGTGGAGAGGGCGTCCACCGCGTACCGGTGTGCGCTCGAAATCGATCCATATCTGGTACCGGCGGTCATCAATCTCGCCAATATCCATTACTCACGCGACGAGATCGCCGAGGCCCAGGCACTCTATGAGCGCGCGATTGCTCTTGATCCGGATGTCTTCGAGGCGCGATTCAACCTCGGCAACATCCTCCACGACCTCGGGCGCTTCGCCGCGGCCCAAGCGCACTACCGAGACGCGCTGAAGCTCAACCCGGTGTACGCCGACGCCCACTTCTATCTGGCGGTGACGCTGGAAAAGAACGGGCAGTCCCAGGAAGCTCGCCCGCACTGGCGCGCCTATCAGCAGCTCGCGCCCAACGGAGAGTGGGTGGAGCTGGCGAAAGATTTCTCGGACTAGCAGCTAGTAGGAATAGTCTTCGTCCCGGTTCCGCTTCTTGGGAGTGCGGCGGAGCTTGAAGTGCTGGCAGTCCTGACACCACGCGTCGGCGTCGAACCCGGTTGTCCCCGCGTACGGCTTGACCTCGCGGTGCGTGCAGAACTCGGTCCCGGTTTCTTCCTTCGGCTGCTGCCAACGGCAGGAGCGGAAGCGCACGAACGCGGCCGATTCCGTTGCCGCGTTCTCTGACGTGACGGGCGCGGTTCCGCCTGGCGCTGCCACCGGGGAACTGTCCGCGGGTGCAGTCGTGCCCAGCGAGGTTGTCGCCGGGGACGGGCCGTCAGGAGACAGTGGGTCGGGTAATGTCGGCACCGACACCCCCGTGGCGCGCCGGTCCCACGGTGGCGGCGCCTGGCCGTTGTTATTGGAGTTGGACGCCAACGGCCTTCTCCAGCGTGCGCAGCGCGTGAATTTCCTCTGGGGCGACCAGCGTCAGCGCGTTCCCCGCTGTTTCCGCGCGGCCGGTGCGGCCAACTCTGTGCACGTACGCTTCGGGCGTATCGGGCACCTCGAAGTTGACGACGTGCGCGATCCCGTCGATGTCGAGGCCTCGCGCGGCCACGTCGGTGGCCACGAGCACGGGATAGGTTCCCGTCCGGAATCCTTCGACAGCCGCCATCCGTTGCTGCTGCGTGCGGTCGGCGTGAAGCGCCGCCGTGCGGATGCCCATGGCCATGAGGCGGCTCGCCAGGCGGTCGGCGCCAATCTTGGTCCGGCAGAAGACGAGGACCGGACCGGTGGCGTCCTCCCGCAGCCAGCGCGCGAGCCACTGCACCTTGTCTTTGGCCGCCACCGTCTGGACCGCGTGCGAAATCGTTCGCGCCGGACCGCCACGGCGCCCCACCTGCACGTATTTCGGCTCGCGCAGGAACTCCTGCGTCAGCTTCAGCACCTCCGCGGGCATCGTGGCGGAGAAGAGCAGCGTCTGGCGCGTTTTCGGAATGGCCGCGAGGATGCGCTGCACGTCGGGCCAGAAGCCCATGTCGAGCATGCGGTCCGCTTCGTCAAGGACCAGCACCTCGAGCCCGCTGAAGTCCACCGACGCGTGGCGCATGTGGTCCATCAGGCGCCCTGGCGTGGCGACAATGATGTCCACGCCGGCCTTCAGCGCCTGCTCCTGCGCTGTCATGGGCACGCCGCCGAACACGGCCACGCTCGAAATGTTCGTGTGATACGTCAGACCCTGGACCTGATCCTCGATCTGCACGGCGAGCTCTCGGGTCGGCGCGATGACCAGCGCGCGGCTCTTCGGCGGCTGCGGGGGTGGCGCATGCAGGAAGCGTTGAAGGATCGGGATCAGGAAGGCGGCGGTCTTGCCCGTGCCGGTTTCCGCGCAGGCGATGACGTCGCTGCCTCGCAACGCAATCGGGATCACGCCGCTCTGCACGGGACGGGTGTCTTTCCAGCCGAGGTCCTTGATGCCGCTGAGCAGATGCGCGTCGATCTTCAGCAGGTCGAACGAAATCGGCGCGGGGTCGAAGACCTCGAGGTCGTACGTCAGAGGCGGCGCCGTCTCAGCGGGCCGCGGTGCGGGACGCCGGCCCGAGCGGCGAGGACGGCCGCTCCCGTGGGCGGAGGTCTTTGCTGGTACTGAGGTGTTGGTACTCAATGATGTGGTGGCTACCTTGCTCGGAATGTGACGATGCCGCGAACCGGGTCGTATGGGGAAACACCCACCGTCACGCGATCGCCCGGGACCACCTTGATGCGGAAGCGCCGCATGCGGCCGCTCAACTGCGCGAGTACTTCATGCCCCGCATCGCACTGGACGCGATATAGCCCGCCAGAGTGGACAGCGACGACTGTCCCCTGCATGTCGATCAGATCATCTTTACTCAATAGCTCGTCCTTTCACGCTCTTCATCTTACGCTGAATCGCACGCCGCGCAGCAATGGGTGTGCCATTCGCCGACGCTGAGCGCAACTCCATGAGTGTCTTGTATTTGGCGCTAGATCGAATCGCGAATCCGCGCAAGGGAATTAAGGAAATCAACGGTGTCTCAGAGATTGCGAACCTGCGCTTCCACTCGCGCCGCCAGTGCCGCGTAGTCGTCGCCGCCGAGACGCATTGGCGCGCCGAACGCGATGCGGATGCGACCGGGCCGCGCCATCCTGGACTTCGGGTGCAATATGCGATCGACCCCTTCAACCCGGATCGGCACGACCGGAATGTCGAGGCGCGAGGCGATCATGCCGACGCCGCCGCGGAAGGGCTGCATGTCTCCGCTGTCGGCCCGCACCCCTTCGGGAAAAATCAGCACGGACCATCCGCGTCCAGTCAGTTCGCCGATGTATCTCAGCGTCTGCCTCGCGCCGGCTTCCCGCTGCGGCAGCGGGAACGCATTGAAGTAGAAGGCGGCGAGGTAGTAATTGAGGCTGTTGGTGAACCACTGGCGCCAGGTGTGATCGGCCGGGAAGAAGTGCGCCTTGAAAAACTCCTTGGCCATGGCCGGGGCAACGCGCGCGCGCAGATGGCCGGGCAGCGCCGCGAGAATCACAGGCAGGTCCATGTGACTCTGGTGGTTGGATGCAAAGAGCACCGGCCCCTCGAGTTCCCGCAGGTGTTCCCGTCCCTCGACCTGCGCCCAGGCGAACAGCCGCGCGAGTGGAAGGATCCAGCTTGCCAGCGACAGCCGTCGGACCAGACGGACAGGCCAGGTCCGGTTCCATGAGGGGAATTCAACCGGCTCGTCGGTGGGTTCGACGTCGGAAGGGCGGTCGAGTAGCTGCTTCAGATCCGCGACGCTCACGGCCTCGGAGAATCGACCCTCGTCCAGACGCGTCTGGAACCGGTCTTCAAGCGCGACCATCAGCTCGACACGGTCGAGTGAGCTCAGTCCCAGCTCCTCCATCGTGGTGACGCCTGTCACGTCACGCCCGCGGGCGAACCGGCCGATGAGTGCCTCGACGGTGTTGCCCTCGACCGGCTCTCCAACCGGCTGCGCGCCCGACGCCACCCACTCGCGCAACACCCGTCGCTTCAGCTTGCGTGTCCCCTCGGTGCGGGGCAGCTCGTGTCCGGGCCACAGCGAGGCGCCCCGGATGCGCTGATGATCCTGCAGCTTCGCGTTGGCGTCGCGGACGACGGCCTCCGGTCCCACGCCCGCTTCCAGCACGAGCACCGCGTGCACGCGCTCCTCGCCACCCTCCGCCACGCCCACTACGCCCGCCTCCTTCACACCGGGCAGTGCCATCAGCACGCGTTCCACGTCCTCGGGAAACACGTTCAATCCCTCGGGCGTGACGATCATCTCCTTCTTGCGTCCCTTGATGAACACGCGCCCCTCGTCGTCGCGCTCGCCGATGTCACCGGTGTGCAGCCAGCCTTCGGCGTCCACGGGACTTTCGGCTTTGGGCGCTGGGCTTTGGGCTTTGGGACTTGGGATCTGGGATTGGGGCTTTTCGTAGTACCCGCTCGTGACGTTTTCTCCACGCACGAGAATCTCGCCGTCGTCGGCGATTCGGATCTCGACTCCTTCGATTGGCACGCCGACCGAGCCGCGGCTCGTCTTGAACGGGTGGTTGAGCGTG
>JAKFXY010000143.1 GCA_021731165.1 Acidobacteriota bacterium
GGCGACTGAGTGCGCTCGATCAACTCAGACGTGATTACTGACTCATTGAGAATCGTGATCACCAATACGGCTGCGGCCCACATACCGGGAGTGCCAAGCATCACCAAAAATGCCTGGCAAGCACCGAGGAACAAGATGCCGCTTATGACGTTGTAGAAAGTCATATTCGTCCTCAGTCTGCCTAACGATAGCGCTGAGCCGCAGCGTACACGGTCACACTCACGCCGACGGCTCCAGCGCGATGTTGGGCTGCCTGGGTGGGGTGTAGAATGGCCCCATGTCTCCACGGGCGCAAGAGCTTTTGCGTGAGGCCTTGGCCTTGCCAGTGAAGGAGCGGGCCGATGTCGCGGCGCAGCTCCTTGCGAGTTTGGACGAGGCGGCGGCCGCGGATCCGGCCGAGGTCGAAGCCGCCTGGGCTGAGGAGATTACGCGACGAGCGCGCCGGGTGATCGCGGGTGAGACGGCCGGCATCCCGTGGGACGACGTCCGCCGTCGCGCCGAAGCGGAACTGCGTCGGCGGTGAATCCGCGCGTCCGGTTCGAGAGCGAAGCGGATGCCGAATATCGGCATGCCGGTCGCTGGTATGAAGAGCGCCGGGAGCACTTGGGCGTCGAGTTCCTTGATGCCGTCGATGCCACGATCGATCACATTGTGGAGATGCCCCGTGCCGGGAGTTTGGTTCCACAAGTCCCAGCTGAACTGTCGGTGCGTCGTCGTGCCGTAACGCGCTTCCCTTACCACGTGATCTACCTTGAGACGGCAACCGCGATCCGAATCCTGGCCATCGCTCACGACCACCGGAAGCCGGGATACTGGCACGACCGTTTGCGCTAGCTGGTTTCTTCAGATCTTTCCGAATCGACTTCGTTCTCTGAATTGTCAGTCTATCAACGGCCAGGTTTCAGCCGCGCCGGCTCCATTCGCTTATTAGGCCAACGCGACAGTTGCTAGTCCGGGCAATAGTACCAACCCCCATTCACGCCGCGCTCGAGATTACGCATCGCTTCGCGAACATTCGGGCTGTCTGGCTGGAGCGCCAGGACACGACGGTAGTAATAGAGACCGGACCGTTGCACGCCAGACATTTGTTCCGCCAAGGGTGCCTTCGACAAGAATTCCGAATAACAGTCGTACTTGTAGTCCTTGGCGTCCGGCGCTCCTTCGACAAGGCGCTTAATCACTTTGAATAAATCGTTAAGAAAATCAGCCAGAGCCCCATTTGTGTCAGCCGCAAACGGACCCTCTGGAAACTCCTTCAGATACTGGCGCCCGGCCGAAGGCGATGGCAGGCCATTGAACTCTGGAGAGACTGTGGCATACAAGGTGTAGCGCCTGAATGGCGAACTGGGATCACGCTTGTGCGCTTCCGCTAATAGTTTGCCTGAATAGATCACGGTGTCTGGCTCGAACAACGTTGGTTCGAGGCCAATTTCTTCGTACCCAGCTCGGAGGTCGTCGGCACTGGCAAACGGACCTCCGGGCGGCAGCAATCGACGTAACTCCTGATCCAACATCACGAGTCTTTCGACGCTCGGACTACGGCGATTCGTTTGGTATTCCTGGTAAATCCGTGCAAAGGGAATTGCAAATTGGCTCTGGCCGATCACTAGTTGCTGCACGAACGCGCACACGCACGTGGATGCAATCAGCGAACAGCTAGCCATTCGGACGTGAGTACGGTGTCTCATCGCTTGGTTGCGGTTCGTTGGCCTAACGTCACCGCTGAGCCGCGGCGCGCGCCGCATGATCGCACAGCGCGCGGCGTCGGCTCCAGCGGATGTTAGCCAGTCTTCTGCGCATAGAAGAACACCACGTCTCTGGCGATTGCCTCCGACCGAGCCAACTTCGCCGTCCCGATCGGCAGCCCGATTGCCTGCTCGAACTGTTCCTTCTTCGGTGCGACCCAGGGCTGGCCGTTTCGATTCGTCTGGTGCTGATAGAAGACCAGAAGATCGCCGGAGCCGAGCGCACCCCACACCTCCGCCAACTCTCGATCGAGAACGTGTTCGAGTGACGGGGTCCGCGATGCGAGACCCGTGTCGGGATCGAGAAACACGATGCCGGGCCTCAAGGGCCGAACGCCGATTCTGTCGACCACGCCCCGAAGATAAGCATCTCGGTGTACGAAGGCATCTGAATAGACTTCGACCGGAACGGCAGCCTTGATCCCAGAAGCAGCTGTGGCCTGTCGAAAGTGCTCGATAACGGCGGACGGCAGAGGGATTCGTTGGCCGTCGATCTCGAGCTGGGCCCAGCTCGTCGGCCGGTAGTACAGGACCTGAAGAATGTGCTCGACGGCGTACCTGTCCGCGAGTCGGAGCAGCACGCCCCATTTGACTAGGTCGCGATTGTCGGCGTACCACTTGTCACGCATTTCGATCGTCGGGCTCAACGTACGGCACTGAGCGGCGGTGCGTCACATGCCAGAACAGCGCGCCGTAGGCTCCAGGGCCATGTCAGCCCGGTGCGCATGAGTCAACGGAACAACCTGGCAAATCGAGTGCGGAAATCCCGCTTTCTGTCTTCCGGATCGCTGAGGGTAACGCCCCCGCACGCGAACGCGGCATGGGCATCCCAACCCAAGGGCCACGCCTTGAAGACTTTCGTGCGGCACGCAGGGCATAGCACGGCTTTGTTGAGCGCGCTGTACGCATCGAGAAGGTCGGGATCGAGAGCCCCGTCAGTGAGCCGAGAAGTTGCCCCCGGTGGCCTTGGCACGGCTTGGCGAGCACCCGCCCCCTCGGCCCTGGCAGGTGACAGTTGAAACAGTAGCCGATCAAATTCTGGCGATGCCTGATCGCCAGCGACGGCGACAGCTAGTAGCCGCATCGTGGCAAGCGCGTGGCTGACTTCGTCCGCGTTGACACTCTCATGGTGGGCATGACGGTTGGCGACGTCTCGCAAGAGGTGCAGATACTGCTTCACCTGACCCGGCGCATGCAGACGGAATACGCTCTCCCATTCAGATATGCCCGCCTTGATCAACGCTCTGGGATCCGTGTCCTTGAACGGCCGTTCACCCGGTCGAGAAAGCTGCTGCCAGAAGTCGGGTCCGTAATTCTTCTCCAAGTGCAGCAACACAAATCGCCTTAAGTGCGGGACGAGCGCTTGAAGACCGGCGCGGATTACGGCTTCAGGATCGTTCATGCGGTCGCTTCTTCTTTGTCTGGCTAACGCGAGCGCTCAGCCGCGGCGCGCAGCCTTCTTCGCGCCGTCGGCTGCAGCGCGTTGTTGGGCAGCCAGCGTGAACAGTCGATGCAGCGTCGGATCAGTGGGCGGGTTCGAGTGCAGCCACTCATTCTGCTCGCCGACTGACATCGAGGCGATCGTCGCGCCGATCGTTGCCCTTGCTGTGCGCATCATGTCTACGGCATCGAATGCCTTCATCGTTGACCTATTCATCACCGAGCACCTCCCGAGGCGAACGAATCTCAATAGCGGGATACCCGAGCCGAAGGTTCACGGCATGGTAACCATGAATCCGCGGCAGGTTGACGATGTGCCGGAAGTTCCAGCTCACGAGCACATCCACGCAGGCGACCGAGGCCATCGCAATGTGTTCGGCGTCGGCCAGCATTCCTGCCCCGAGCACGCCCTCCGCGAGGTAGCGCTGCGCGAGTTCGGCAGCCGGCTGCGTCAATTGCAGAAACTCGACGTGATCGGCTGGCACTACGCGAAGCACCTCGCGGACTGCAAACGGCGCCGTTTCAAGCTCTCGAAGCGTCAGCTCCGAAAGCACGAGATGCAGGTCGCCACGCACGAACGCATCCAAGAGCCGGCGTGAGGGAACCCGGAACTCGTCATCCTCGCAGCCTCCGATGACTGACGTGTCCGTGTAGACTCGACTGACCACAGTCTCATTCTACGCTCGGCCCTTGTCCCTTGGCTGCTTGTCTCAATGTCGGCGCTGGCGTCCCCGTTTCTGCACGCTGGCCCGCGTCGACCACTCTTGCGTGTGGGTCGTTTCGTCTGCCCAACGGCTACATTTCAGCCGTGGCGCCCATTTTCGCGCCAGCCGCCGTCGGCTGCAAATGTTTGTTAGCCAACGGCCAGCTCGATGCCTGCGCCAAGGTGAACGGATGTGGCGTACTCAATGTGGAGGACGCGGCGTGGCTCGTTGCCACTCGCCTTCGACGAAGCATGCACGACTAATGGCCGCATCGCCACGACGCCGCCTGTCGAAGCCACGCACGCGACAGGAGCGATGGCCGCGGCCATCCTTTGAATCTCGTCGTGGGTGAGCACCCCGCCCGCATGTGTGCCAGGGAGTACTCGCAAGGGACCATTGTCCTGCGTCGAATCATCGAGGTGAACGCGAAGCGCCACCACCATCTCAAGGGCGGTTGCCGGGGCGATCGCGTGCAGGACTCCGCCCTTCATGGACCAGGCCCCCCACGTCGCCTCATCGATTCGCTGGCGCACAGGAAGGGCCGTGTCTTGATGCCACGCCACCAGCCAATTGCTCAAGGCTGACTTGTCGAACAAGGTGGCTCGGAATGGAATGGGCTGCTCGCCTAGGAACGCTGTGGCGAGCGCCACGAGGTTCCGATGCCCAACAAGCTCCCGCACGGCGGGAACGCACAGCGTATTGCGGACACCGGCTCTCGTTCGAGGCAAGTCGGCTATCGCGAGGGCCTGACAGACTCGATGCATCTCGCGGCGCTCGAAGACCGACTCCGTGATCGAGAATCCCGTATCCGAGGTTTGCATTAATCCGAACTGTCTTGCCGGTTGGCTAACGCCCGCGTTTCAGCCGCGGCGGCTCATGATGGCATCGGCCGGCGACGGCTGCAAACGCTTGTTAGACAGCGGGCCCCCGACGACGGTAAGGTAGACGCGAGGTCTTCATGCACAACGAATTTACCGCCGTCTTCGAGCGTGACGACGACTGGTACATCGCGTACAGCCCTGAGATTCCTGGGGCCAATGGCCAGGGACGTACCAAAGAGGAAGCCCGGACCAGCCTTGCAGAGGCGATTGCTCTTATCCTCAAGGACCGCCGAGAAGACGGACTTCGCGGCGTACCACCCAACGCTGAGCGGGAGACGGTGACCGTGAAGTGAAGCGCAGCTCGTTGCTTCGGCACCTGCGTCAACAGGGGTGCGTCCTGAAGCGCGAGGGCAGCGCCCATTCCCTCTGGACAAACCCAGCAAACGGTGCCGTTGAAGCCGTCCCGCGCCACACCGAGATCCCGAACGTCCTCGCCCGCAAGATCTGCCGCAATCTTGGAATCCCCGAGCCCGGTTCTGGCTAGTTCCGCTGTCTAACGTCCGCGCTTCAGCCGCGGCGCGCTCACAATGCCACCACGCGCCGCCGGCTGCAAGCGCTTGTTAGACGGCTCCGTCCCGCCGCCGTCATGGCAGCCATTCGGCGTATTCGGCCGCGAGTTCGCGGGCGCGCTCGAAGGACCCGCAAATCAAGTCGGCACCTCCGTCGTACGGCTTGTAGGCCGCTCGTCTGGTGAGATTCGCAAACACAATGAGTGGAAGCGCTTCGTCGGCGACATCGCGAATGATGGAATCAAACACACCGGGACTCCACTTGATCGAAGCCGCGTGGAAGGCGTGCTCCACTTCCTCGGGATCTGTCGGCGAGGGTAGATCGGGCACGTCCACGAACTTGAGCCCCGCCATGGCGGGAAGGCGATTTTGCTCAACTGCAAGATCGTCGGGTGACCACAGGCCCACCAGTAGGACGCAAGCAGCGCCGCCTCCTAGAACCGCGGTCGCCGCAGCATTGTGGCGGGCCAGCAATTCAAGGTATTCGGCTTCGGTGTCCGGGTACCGCTTCCCTTGCGGCAGGCTGTGAATGCGGAGCTGCCACGCCATGTCGTAACCAGGCCGAGCGTTGCCGAAGGCCTCCCGCCATGCCGTTGCTACTGTTGTCAATTCCAAGTCCGTCTAACAAGTAGTCGGCCGAACTCGATACTCCAATACGCGCGCGGCCGTCGCAGTGTATCGCGGTGGTGGGGTGGATTCAATGTGTGCGGATCTCGCATCCCCGCAGTCACTTGCCCTCGAAATGATGAATAGGACGAGTGGGATATGCCGTTCTCGATAGCGCAGATATTTCCGCAGGCGTCGCGGGATATCTGGCTCACCGGCGTCCGGTAGCGGGCCCGAGCTGGTCGAGAGGACTCCGGACACCACGCCCACCCTGGTTCAGGACATGCGTGTAGATCATCGTCGTGCTCACGTCGCGGTGCCCGAGCAGTTCCTGGATCGTCCGGATGTCGTATCCGGCCTCGAGCAGATGGGTCGCAAAGCTGTGCCTCAGCGAATGGCAAGTGGCCGGACGCGAAATGCCGGCCGCCCAAGCCGCGTCTTTGACCGCGCGTTGCAGCACGGATTCGTGCCGGTGATGCCGTCGCCGCTCGCCAGTGGCGTCATCGACGTAGAACCGGGTGGCGGGAAACACCCATTGCCAGGCCCACTCACGTGGC
>JAKFXY010000115.1 GCA_021731165.1 Acidobacteriota bacterium
CCCACTCCCCCCACCCAGCTAGTAGCGATAGTGGTTCGGCTTGTACGGTCCCTCGACAGGCACGCCGATGTAGTCGGCCTGCGCCTTCGAGAGCGTGGTCAGCTTCACGCCGAGGTGATCGAGGTGTAGCCGCGCCACCTCTTCGTCGAGCGCCTTCGACAGCATCGTCACGGTCTTGCCGTACTTCTCGGCGTTGGCATGGAGATCGAGCTGCGCGAGCACCTGGTTGGTGAACGACGCCGACATCACGAAGCTCGGGTGGCCGGTGGCGCAGCCAAGATTCAGCAGCCGCCCCTCCGCGAGCACCATCACGCTGTGGCCGTCGGGAAACTTCCACTCGTCATACTGGGGCTTGATGTTGATGCGCTCGATCCCCTTGACCTTCTTCAGACCGGCCATGTCGATCTCGTTGTCGAAGTGACCGATGTTGCCGACAATCGCCTTGTCCTTCATCTTCTTCATGTCATCGACGGTGATGATGTTGAAGTTGCCGGTTGCCGTGATGAAGATGTCGGCCGTGCCCACGACGTCCTCGAGCGGCTTGACCTCGAAGCCCTCCATCGCCGCCTGCAGCGCGCAGATCGGGTCGATCTCGGTGACGATCACGCGGCAGCCCTGGCCGCGCAACGCCTGTGCGCAGCCCTTCCCCACCTCGCCGAAGCCGAGGACGAGCGCCACCTTGCCGCCGAGCATGACGTCGGTGGCACGGGCCAGACCGTCGGGCAATGAGTGGCGGCAGCCGTAGATGTTGTCGAACTTGCTCTTGGTGACAGAGTCGTTGACGTTGATGCCGGGAAAGAGGAGTGTGCCTGCGTCCATCATCTGGTAGAGACGGTGCACACCCGTGGTCGTTTCCTCGCTGACGCCGCGGATACCGCCGGCGATCGTCGTCCAGCGTCCGGGGTTCGTCTTCAGCTCTGCGGTGATAGCGCCCAGGATGACGCCCCATTCCTCCGGGTCCTTATCGACATTGAACGAGGGTACTTTGCCGGCCTTCTCGAACTCGGCGGCCTTGTGCACGAAGAGGGTCGCATCGCCGCCATCGTCCACGATGAGCGAGGGACCGCGGCCATCCGGCCAAACAAGCGCCTCAACCGTGCACCACCAGTACTCCTCGAGGGTCTCCCCCTTCCACGCGAACACCGGGGTCCCCTTTGGCGCGGAAATAGTGCCGCCGGTGTCCGGGCGGCCGACAGCGACGGCTGCCGCCGCGTGATCTTGCGTCGAGAAGATGTTGCAGGAGACCCAACGGACGTCAGCACCGAGTTCGGTCAGCGTTTCGATGAGCACCGCTGTCTGCACCGTCATGTGCAGGCTGCCCATGATGCGGGCGCCAGCCAGGGGCTTGGCCGCCCCGAAACGCGTACGCAGCGCCATCAGTCCTGGCATTTCGTGCTCGGCGAGCCGAATCTCCTTGCGCCCCCACTCGGCGAGCTGCAGGTCAGCGACCTTGTAGGCGGGACGTCCAGCCTTGGCGGCCTCCTGGAAGGCGTGCGTCTTCTCCGTCAGAACTGTCGGCATATTCTCTTTCTCCTCAATGCGTACTGGCTTCGTTTCGTCTCACACTTTCGTGCCGACCGCGGCAAAGAGCGCCGGGCCCTTGGCGTCTGGATCGGCCGGCAGCGGTCTCACCCGGATATCGTCAAACCCCGCGCCGGTGAGAAAGCGCGAGATCTGTTTCTCAGAAAATCCGAGCCACACATGGCCCATCTGCTGCTGGTACTCGACACGCTCGTGTGGTTGCATGTCCACGACGAGGAGCCGTCCCCCTGGACTGAGCACCCGCGCAACTTCGGTGAGCGCTCGCGCGGGATCGGGCGAATAGTGCAGCACCAGCGAGAGCATTGCCGCGCCGAGCTGACCCGCGTCGAGCGGCAGCGCCTCGAGGTCGCCGCTACGGATGTCCACGTTGTCCACGCCGGCGAGTCGTAGCCGCGCCGCCTCGATCATGTCCTGCGAGCCGTCCACGGCGATGACCTGCCTGACATACGGGGCGATCGTCGCGCTGAGCTGGCCGGTGCCGCACCCGAGATCGCCCACCACTAGCTCCGGGTTGATCAGGCCGAGCACGGCCCACAGATAGAAGGAGTCGCCGAAGAGATCCCCGCGCAGACGATCCCAGCCGCCGGCGGCGGAGGCGAAGAACTCTACGGACTTCGCCCGCCGGCGTGCCAACACGCTACGCAGACGACGCTCGTCCCGACCGGCCTCGGTGGCGCCGGTGACCTGCTCGCGGATGATCGGCCAGATCCGTGCGGCGGCCGCATCGAGGTCGTCCACCGGCATGCTGTAGAAGCGGCTCGTGCCGTCGCGCCGCGAGTGGACCCACCGGTCGTCAGCCAGCGTCTTGAGCTGCCTGCTGACACTGGACTGCGGCATCTGGAGCACGGCACAGAGCTCCGACACCGTAAGCTCATGTTTCTCGAGGAGCAGGAGCATCCGGCAGCGCGTCGGGTCGGCCAATGCCGAGATGTGATCGAGAACCGCGACCATGTATCCGTAAATCCGGATGTTATGTTACATGGAAGGATACTGCGGAGCAAGCCGAGATCGCCGATCGGCCCAGGGACGCGGGCTGGGAGCTCGATTCCAACTCGGGACTGAGTTCCCGCCACGTTCAGGCAAGCTCTGCCTCGAGGCGCGCAACGAGCATGTCGAGCTCGACGGAAACCGCGCGGACGGTGTCGGGCTGGCTCAGATCCACGCCGGCCTTGGCCAGCAGCGCCATCGGGTAATCCGAGCCGCCGGCCCGCAGCAGGTCGAGATAGCGGGCCACTGCCGCCGCCCGCGTTGCCGCGTCCGGTGTCCGCAGCCCCTGCATCAGCGCCGCGGTGGACGCGAAGCAGGTCGCGTACTGGTACACGTAGTACGGCGTGCTGAAGAAATGCGGGATGCGCGCCCAGGTCACCCGCGATAGCTCTTCGGTGTCGATGACATCGCCGTAGTACTCGCCGAGAAGTGTCGCGTAGATCGCATTCAGCGCATCGGCGGTCACCGGCTGGTCCTGCTCCACCAGCCGGTGCGCCTGCAGCTCGAAGTCGGCAAACATCACCTGCGTGTAGAACGTGCTCGCGATGCTGTCGATTGCGTGCTGCAGGAGCACCACGCGCTCGGCCTTGTTCCCGGCTCGCTCCAGCATCAAGTCGAGGAACAGCGCCTCACCCAGCGTGGAGGGCACCTCGGCCACGAAGATGGTGTAGCCCGCATAGACGAATGGCTGTGCCTGGTGCGAGAGCAGGGTGTGCATCGAATGGCCCATCTCGTGGGCCAGCGTGAACACCGCGTCGAGGGTTTCGTTGTAATTGAGCAGCATGTACGGGTGCGAACCGTACACCGGCGCGGAATAGGCGCCGCTCCGCTTCCCCGCGTTCTCGAACACGTCGATCCAGCGCCCCTCGAACGCTCGGCGCACCTCCTGCTGGTAGTCGCGCCCAAGCGGCGCCACGGAGTCGATCACCCACGCCCCGACATCGTCATACGGATATCGCGCGTCGTGCTCGACGAGCGGCACGAAGACGTCGAACAGCTTGTATGACGCGAGCCCCAACACCCGCCGTCGGAGGCGGTGATAGCGGCGAAGCGGCTCCACCCCGGCCTTCGTCTCACGAATCAGGTTCTCCACCACGGACGTCGGGATGTTGTTGCCGTGCAATGCCGCGTCGAGCGTGGACGCGTAGCCGCGAGCTCGCGCGTGGAACCAGTCGCGCTGCAGGACACCGTTGTAGATCGCGGCATAGGTATTCTGGTTGTCCGCGTAGCTCTGGTGAAACGTCCGATACGCGGCCCCGCGGTCGGCTTGATTGCGATTGGTTTCGAGCAGCACGCGATACTGCCCGTATGTGAGCGTGATCGTCTCGCCACCCGCGAGCGTGAGCGACGGATACTTCACGTCGGCAGTCGTGAGAGCGGCGTAACTGTCGTACGGCACGTTGTTGAATCGGCCGGAGAACGACATCAGCCGTTCGCCCTGCGTGTCGAGCACGTGCTCCTGTTCGTGGAACAGGCTCTCGATGGCGAAGCGGTACACGGCGAGCTCGGCGTTGGTTTCCATCCAGCCGCGGACGGTCTCGAGCGGAATCGCCAGCAGCTCGGGATTGAACCAGGAGCTCGCCTGCTGCTGACGGGCAAAGAGGATCTGCACCTGCTGCCGCCGTGCGTTCGCCGTGTTGTCGCGTTGATCCTGGTCGTAATGGAGCGAGGCGAAGTACCAAATGCGGTAGCTCAGCTCGCCCATCTTGTCCATCGCGCGAAAGACGGCGAGCAACTGCCCTGGCCCCTGTGCGAGCGTGCCCTGAAAATCCGGAAATGCGTCGGTGGCTTCCTCGAGCGCGCGGTAACCTGCCTGCCAGGCGTCCCCGTCTGCGTAGATGGCGCCGAGATCCCACGTGTAGCGCTCGGGAATCGCGTCACGTACAGGGAGAGTCCCGGGCTGCGGACGAAAGATCTGCTGTGTGGTCAGATAGCCGCGATCTTAACCCGCATTATCGATGAACACTATGCAGGCGTTCCGCAAGCTCCCCATCGAAAACCGTCGGCGGCAGACTCTCTCCCGCGCACACGCCTAGCGGACAGACGCCTGTGCCCGCCCCCCTTCCTCATCGGCCGCCAGGGCTGCTCCGGCCAACAGGAGAAGAATGCCAATGATCGGGATGTGGTGCCGACTGATGGCGGTGAAGAACAGCTGAATCGCGACCACATAGCCCACAATGAGCAAGGGCACCCACAAGTCACGATTTACAAGGACCCGGGGGCGACGGACACCGAACGTCACGAGCACAAGGAGCGCGGTCCACCCTACGTTGAGCGACGCCTTGAAAGCGTTCTCCAGGCCCGGTGGCATCCGATCGTCGGAAATAAACGACATGATCGAGCTTGACGTTCCCCAGTTGTAGACAAGCTTTGTGGCCGCGTTGCGGGCCCACTGCCCAGGATTGGCCACAATCCAGTCGAGGGCTCGGCGCTGATAGGCCTCGTTGAAGGCGACTTGGGCCGGGCCATCTGGTATTGGTCCCACATCCATATGGAGGTTGTCCGTATTCGAGTTGTTCGCCATGTAGAGAACCACTCCGCCATTGGTGGACACGAGCACGGGACTACCCAGCACGCGATAGTTGCGCAGTGTCCATGGGGCAATGACCACGGCCATGGCGACCACAACGAGGACCGCGCTCCGCAATGCGGCGATGCGCAGGCCGGCCAAGAACCAATCGAAGAAAAGAATAAGAGGGATAAGGAGGCAAATCGGCTTGAGCAGACTGCCAAATCCGAGCAGCGCGCCGATCAACAGCGCCAACCACGGCCCAGAGCGTGCCCCCGCGACAATGCGGATATTGAGTGCGCAGACGGCAAGCAGCAGAAATCCAAGCGCGATCTCATAGCCCAAACTCGCTGCATAGACAACAAGCGTGGGGAAAAGAGCGGCCAGCAGGGCGGCCCAGCGTCCGGCGGCGTGAGAGATGGTTCTCTTCCCCAGGTCAAGGACGAGTGGGATTGTTGCGAGACCAAACCCAATGTTCAGCAGTTTTCCCAGTATCGGAGATGGACCAAATAGCCAGTAGAACGGAGTCAGGAGGAGCGCCATCCCTGGCGGAAAAAACGCCGTGTTTCCGTAGCCCTGGCCGCCAGCCAAGCTGACCGCGGAGTAATGGAACACCAGGTGATCGCTGGTCGGCTCCATGGGCACCACGGCGACAATCAGCAAACGGAGGAGCGCGCCTGCGATCATCGTTCCGACGATGAACGACGTCTCGTCCGGCGCCATCACCCACTTCGTCAGAGCCCCCCGCACCGATGGTGCTCTCGCAATCAAGCCAAGCGCGACACCCACGAGAACAGGGATGTACCCCGACAGCAGCTCCTTGTAGGCCGGAAATGCGAGCACGCTTGCCCCCCACATGAGGCAGAAGAGCGTCGCCGCCAGGCTCCAGAGACCCTGCGAAATGGAGACCATCGGACCACGTATCATGCCGGAACGATCCACTGCTGGGCCAGGGGGAACTCCCTAGTCAAGACTGGGCCGTTTGGTCGCGACGTAAATCACATGCGGATACGGCAGGTAGTCGACCATGCTGTGCTTGACGACCGACAAGCCGAGCGACGTCAAGAGGCTCTTGACGTCGATGG
>JAKFXY010000028.1 GCA_021731165.1 Acidobacteriota bacterium
CCCGATCGTGCGGCCCGATCCGCAAATTCCGCAGCAAGCTCAGGGTTCCTCGTCGTTGACACTCCCATTGGTCCCACTGAGCTTGCAGACGTACGGCCGCCTTTAGCGAGATCGAGATTCCGCGGCTACGCAGCCGCGGCCCCACTGAAGCTAACCTGCGAGCACCGGACGGGACCGCGCTGAAAAATGCCGCGCAAGGGCCTGCCGAAGCGTGGGTTGGGGACCCATGCCGAGCATCCCCGGGGCGCCTGGTCACTCTCTGATTCGCGTCGCTCCTCTCCGCTCTCTTATACTTGTCCTTCAACACTCGATTGTTCTCTTCGTGATTCCTCTCTCCTCATGCCCATCCGCGACGTCCTCATCATCGGCGCGGGCCCCTCGGGCCTGGCGACGGCCATCGCCGCCAAACAGCTCGGCCTCGACTATGTCGTCGTCGAGAAAGAGATCCTCGTCAACTCGATCTTCAACTTCCCGACGCACATGGTGTTCTTCACGACGCCCGAGCTGCTGGAGATCGGCGGGCTGCCTCTCACGACTCCCTACGACAAGCCGACACGACTCGAGGCGCTGCGCTACTACAGGAAGGTCGTGGACACCTACCAGCTCCAGATCGCCTTTCACGAACAGGTCGTCGAGATTGAGCGGGAGGGCGAGATCTTCGTCGTGACGACGGAGAGCAAAGGCTCGCGTCGGGTCCGCGAGGCGAGGGCCGTGGTGCTGGCGATCGGGTATTTCGATCGTCCCAACTACCTGGGCGTGCCCGGCGAGGATCTTCCCCACGTATCGCACTACTACTCCGACGCCCATCCGTATTACCGGCAGCGGGTGGTGGTCGTGGGAGGGAAGAACGGCGCGGCCGAGGCCGCGCTGGAGCTGTTTCGTGCCGGTGCGCACGTCACGCTCGTGCACCGTCAGGCAGCGCTCGGCGACTCCATCAAGTACTGGGTGCGGCCGGACATCGAGAACCGCATCAAGGAAGGGTCCATCGCCGCTCGTTTCAACACGCGCGTCGTCGAGATTCGGCCCGGAGTGGTCGTCGTGGAGGAGAGTGGCGCCGCGTCGAACGGGCCGCGGCACGAGATCGCGGCCGATGCCGTGTTTCTGCTCACCGGCTATCACGCGGACGTGGAGCTGATGCGCCGTGCAGGCATTCACTGCGACGCCGAGACACTCAAGCCTGACCTGAACCCCGAGACCTTCGAGACCAACGTGCCTGGCCTGTTCCTCGCGGGCGGAGCGATCGCCGGGCGCGAGACCGGCTCGATTTTCATCGAGAACGGGCGCTTCCATGGCGAGAAGATCATCACGGTCGTGGCCGAACGGCTACGAGCTGCTGAGTAGACGACCAGCACCGTAACCCGGGCGCGTACTAGTGAATCGGCCCACCGGTCCAATTCATTTCGCCGGGCGTCAGCCGCTTTATTTCCAAGAGATCGATCAGCCCGTGACAGCGGGCGAGGGCGCCGCCGCGCTCCAGCAGCGCCTGCCGTTCCAGCGGATCGAAGTCCAGATACTGCGCCAGCGCGTTGACCAGGTCTTCGTCCGACACCGTCGGCGGGAATCGCGGCACGCCTTCTACCTGCTCGATCGCCGCAGCCATCACGGCCTCGAGACGAAGCCGTTTCCGGGCCAGCTGTTGCTGGTCGCTCTCCGGCGTCTCCTCGGGGAGTGACTCAATGATGGCGAGGCGGTACGGCCGGCTCTCGTCCTCACCGGTCACGCGGAACTTCTCGAGTCCGCGCAGCACGATGTCGAAGCGGCCGTCCTCGTGCGGCTCGGAGTGGCTGATGACTCCCGCGCATCCGATGGCGTAGATCGCGGGACGGCCTTCGTACGCCGGCTCGAATCCGGGCCGCAGCAGCACCATCCCGATGATCCGGTCGCCGGCGAGGGCGTCCCTGACCATTTCCCTGTAGCGCGGCTCGAAGATGTGCAGGGGCAGGAACACGTTCGGGAAGAGCACGATATTGGGAAGAGGGAAGATCGGGATGACCGGGGGCAGCATGGGTGATTCGAGATCTGTCTGTCGAGTCGACTAGTGGATCGTCTTCGTCTTCCTGTCCATGTAGTCCATCAGGACGTACTGGCCGAGCGTATACGGCGTGGTGAAGTACGCCTTGCCGCGACAGATCGCGGCCACTCGCCGGACGAACGCCACCAGGTCGTGGTCGCGCGCGAGCATGAACGTGTTGATCATGATGCCGGCCTTCTGGCAGGCGTTCACCTCCGCGAAGGTTTCGGCCACGATGTACGGATCCAGGCCGAAGGCGTTCTTGTAGATCTGGCCGTCCGGGCGCGTCAGCGCCGATGGCTTGCCGTCGGTAATCATCACGATCTGCCGCATGTCCGTCTTCTGGCGTTCGAGAATGCGGCGGGCGAGCCGAAGGCCTTCGCGCGTATTCGTGTAGTACGGGCCGACACGGACGCGTCCCAGCTGCTTGAGCGGGACCTCCTCGGCCGAGTCGTGGAAGAGCACGGCGTGGAGCGAGTCGCCCGGGTACTGCGTGCGGATCATGTGCGCGAGCGCCAGCGCGACACGCTTGGCCGGCGTGAAGCGGTCCTCGCCGTAGAGAATCATGCTGTGGCTGCAGTCGAGCATGATGACGGTGGCACAGGAGCTCTGGTACTCGCTTTGCGCCACCATGAGGTCGGGGTAGTCGACGTCAATCGTGCCCGCCGCGGTGGTCGCTTTCCCCTCGGCACGCAGGCGCCGTACCGCGTTGAGAATCGTGCTGCTCGGGTCGAGATTCAGCGTGTCGCCGAACTCGTATGGCTTGGGCGCCGCGATGGTCTCCACGCCGGTGGAGAGATGGCGCGTATCGTGCCGGCCCGCGGTGCTGCGCCCCATTGAGCCAAGGAGATCGCGCAAGGCCCGGTAGCCGAGGAAGTCCAGCGCCTTGTCGGTGACCTCGAACGACGCCTGACCCGCGTTCTCGCCCATTCCCCCGCCGTGGCCGCGCCGGTGCTCCCGTTCCTCGGCGAGGTCGGGCGCTTCGGTGACGAAGCCCTGGTCCATCATGCGCTCGATGATCTGCTCGACGAGATCCTCCAACTGCTGACGCGCGGCCTCCTGATCGCCGTCGGCCGGTTCGCCGAGCAGCTGCTGCAACGCCTCCTCCGACAGCACGCCGCCGCTGAAGAGCGCCTCCAGAATCGCATCGTGCAGCGCCTGCATCGTCCGATCTTCGCTGCCCATGGACGGGTCGCCCCACGGGTTGCTGAATCCGCTCGAGAGCAGCAGGTCCGAGAGCTTCGACACGAGATCCTCGAGATCGATCCCGTCGATCAGGTCGCCCGTGTATTTGATGTAGCGATACTTCATCCTAGTTGTAGTACTTTTTCTTCCCGCCTGGCGCCGTTGGCGTCGGGACATCCTCGTGCGCGGCCTCGCGGTTCGGGCGGCGCGTCGGCGTATCGGTTGCGTGGAAGCCGCGCTCGTCGCTGCGGCCGATCTTCTTCAGTGCATACAGCCCCTCGAGCACGAAATCGACGCCGGAGGCCAGCAGCGGCGGCGTCGCGTCCTCGGGAATGCCAGCCGCGTAGGCGAGTTCGACGAGTCCCTGAACCTCGCACGCGTGTGTCAGCACGTCGGCAGTGCTCATCGTGTCGCCGAGCTGGAGGCTGCCTCCGAGGTCGAACCATTCGATGACCTGCCGGAACTCCAGGTGCGAGAGATAGCTGTCGGCCACGTTGGCCACGGCCGCGCGGATGAGCTCGTGTCCCACCGCTTCCGCGCCCTTGAGCTCGCCCTCGTACTCCATCTCGAACTTACCGGTAATCGACGGGAGGGCCGAGTAGACGTCCGTCACCCGTGCCACGGCTTCATCCTCGCCAATCAGCAGCGCGCGGCGCTCGGCATTCGACACGACGTTCTCCATGACCGAGATCGGAAGCCGCTGGCTGACGCCCGAGCGCTTGTCCACCCGCCGATCCTGGCGGGCCTGGAACGCAATCTCCTCGACGATCTCGGCCACGAACGCCGGTACGTCCACCTTTGGCGCGGCTCCGCTCCCGGTGGCGCCAGTCTCGGCGCCGGTTCCACTGCCGTTCCCCGCGCCGTCACGCGCGACCCACGCCTCCTGCTGCGTGATGGCCATGCCCTCGGCGCGGCCCGCGGGGTAGTGCGTGCGGATCTCCGAGCCGATGCGGTCCTTGAGCGGCGTGATGATCTTGCCGCGCGCGGTGTAGTCCTCGGGGTTGGCGGTGAACGCCATCAACAGGTCCAGCGGGAGACGCACCGGATAGCCCTTAATCTGGACGTCTCCCTCCTGCAGGATGTTGAAGAGGCCCACCTGGATCTTGCCGGCGAGGTCGGGCAGTTCGTTGATGGCGAAGATGCCGCGGTTGGCCCGCGGCAGCAGCCCGTAGTGCATGGTCAGCTCGCTCGAGAGCTGAAGCCCCGACCGTGCCGCCTTGATCGGATCGATGTCGCCGACGATGTCGGCAATCGTCACGTCGGGGGTCGCGAGCTTTTCGACATAGCGGGCGTCGCGGCCCAGCCAGGCCACCGGCGTCTTGTCGCCTTCCGCCGCAAGCCGTGTCCTGCAGGCCCCGCAGATGGGCTCGATCGGGTCGTCATTGATCTCGCAGCCCGGCATGACCGGGATGCGTTCGTCGAGTAGCGTGACGAGTGCGCGCAGAAGGCGCGTCTTTGCCTGGCCGCGAAGGCCAAGCAGGATGAAGTTGTGTTGAGAGAGCAGTGCGTTGATGAGCTGGGGAACGACTGTGTCATCGTATCCGACGATGCCGGGGAAGAGGGCCTCGCCAGTGCGCAGCTTCCGGATGAGGTTCTCGCGGACTTCCTGGTGAACGCTGCGACGAGAAACGTCGCCGCGTGCGACCGCTTTGCGCAGCTCGCCAACCGTGGCAGCCGCCGTGAACTTGGGCATACGTGATTCTACTCAATGCTCAAGGCACAATGGGCCTCGTGCGTTTCTTCGACCAGGACCGACCGCTCGTCTTCGCTCACCGCGGCGGAGCGGCGATCGGCCCGGAGAACACCCTCGTCGCCTTCGGTCGCGGGATAACGGCCGGAGCCGACGGGATCGAGCTCGACGTGCATCTGTCGGCTGACGGCGTGCCCGTTGTTCACCACGACACGACGCTCGACCGTACAACCAACGCCACCGGCCCCATCGCCGCGCGGCCCGCGGCCGAGCTTGCCTTGGTTGACGCCGCATACCGTTTCGGAGAGGCCGAGGGATTTCCGCTGCGCGGCCAGGGCGTCGGGATTCCAACCCTCCGCGAGGTACTGCGCCGCTATCCCGCCGCACGCACGATCATCGAGATGAAGGTGGATGCACCGGCCCTTGGTAGAGCCGTGGCGAACGAGGTTCGGCTGGCGTCCGCCGTGGACCGGGTTTGTGTCGCGGGATACGGGTCAAGGAGCGCCGCAGCCGCCCGCGCGGCGCTCCCCGACGTGGCCTGCAGCGCGTTCCTGGCCGAGGTTCGCACGGCACTCCTCCGGACATGGGCCCGGTGGCCGGTGCGCGATGTGGCGTACGGCGGCTATCAGGTTCCTGAATCCGTGGGCCGCCGGCGCGTCGTCTCCCGGCGGTTCGTCGAGTATGCGCACGGCGCCGGTCTCAGAGTCCAGGTCTGGACCGTTGACGAGGAACAGGACATTCGTCGTCTGCTCGGCTGGGGCGTGGACGGCCTGATCAGCAATCGGCCCGACGTGGCGGTCCGTGTGAGGGACGCCACGTGCGGCACATAGGGACGGACACTGGCCGGCCGCGTCACATGCCGAGCCGGTATTTCAACGCGAAGGAAGCCCCGACGAGCGGATACCCTTTCTTCTCGTAGTAGTACGCGTCGAAGAGGTTGTTGATCGTCAGCAGCACGGCATGCTGCGGGCGCACGCGGTACGCCGCGCTGAGGTCCGCCACGGTAAAAGTCGGATAGTCAACGACTGGTGAACCGGCGACCGTGAAGTCCTGATCCTGACGTCCCTGCACGTAGCGCGCGGACAGTCGCGCCGACAACCGGCCGAGGTCAAGGTCCACTCCGGCCCGAACCGTGTTCGTGCCGACGTTCAGAATGTTCCGCTCGC
>JAKFXY010000049.1 GCA_021731165.1 Acidobacteriota bacterium
CCCTTGCTCACCAGGTAGTCGTACCAGCGCTCGGTGTTCCTGACGTTAAACGAGATGTGGGTCAGGCCGACGCGATTCCACGGAATAGCGTCGGGCGGCAATCGTGGCTCAAACTCGAAAATCTCGAGCACCGCGCCGCCCGGAACACGGATCCATCCGATCTTGCAGCGCGGCGCGGCATCATCCACGGCGCCGTCGACGCCGAAAAAGGTGCGCACCCGATCCGGCGGGGTGTCGGCAACGCCCACCAGTGGACAGCCGAAGACCTCCCAATAGAACTGGACGGCCTTCTCAAAGCTGGACACCGTGATGCCGCAGTGACTGAAGGATCTGGCTTTCATGAGCGCGCTCTCATAGATGCGTGTCCCGGATGTGATCGGCCACCCTGATGGCCTGTGCGGCAATCGTCAGCCCCGGGTTGACCGCCGCCGAGGAGGGAAAGAACGACGCATCGACGACAAAGAGGTTCTCGACGTCATGGGCGCGGCAGTACGGATCCAGCACGGACGCGCGTGGATCGGCGCCGAAACAGAGGGTCCCGCACTGGTGCGTCGTGTTCTTCGCCTTGTGCGAATGGGTCATCACGACCCAGAATCCGAGTCGCTTGAGGATCCGCTTGGTCTCGGCGACCAGTCGCTCGTGCGGCTCGAGGTTGTTCTCGCGATAGTGCAGGCGGATGCGCCCGTCCGATCCGACCATCACGCGATTGTCCTCACTCGGCAGGTCCTCGGACATCGCGAGCCAGTCCACGCCGCGAGCCACCCACGCGTCGTACGCCCAGAGGGGCATCCAGGGCACGACCGTCTGCGCCATCACGCCGTGCGTCCGCCCCTGGGACTGGATCTGCCCGAGCGGATAGTCGGTGTCCGGGCCGCGCAGGTAGAAGTCGTTGATCGCCACTGTCTTCTGGAACACCGTGGTGTTCCGGCGGAAGGGATGAAAGCCCTGCATCATGGTCGCGTGGTGCGCCATGTAACGCTTCCCCACCAGCCCCGAGGAATTCGCCAGCCCGCCGGGATGGGCGGCGTTGGCCGACCGCAACAGCAGAGCCGCGGAGTTCACCGCGCCGCACGACACGACGAAGAGGCCGGCCTCTACCCGAAGTGTCTCGCCATTGCGCTCGACCTCCACCGCCTCCACCTTTCGGCCGGAGGCGTCCGTCATCAGGCGTCGTGCGAGCGCATTGGTCCAGAGCGTGACCGTGGGCTGCCGAATCGCCTCACGAATGCCGCAGACGTCGGCGTCGCTCTTGGCGTTGACCTTACACGGGAACGAATTGCACGTGTTGCAGAGGATGCAGCCGCCTTCCTCACCGGGCCTCAACAGGCCGAGCGGCAGCGGAGACGGGTGGAGGCCCATCTCTCGAAGCTCGTCGACGATATCGGCCATCCTGGCCGCATGAGGCACGGGTTCATACGGGTACTGGTCGCGCGGCCCTTCGGTGGGATCGACGCCGTGCTGCCCGCGTACGTGGTAGAGGTGCTCCGCGCGCGCGTAGTAGGGGGCAAGCGTGTCGTAGTCGATGGGCCATGCCGGGGAGACGCCGTCTCGATGTTGTACCGCCTCGAAGTCTTCGCGTCGAAAGCGGTAGAGGACGCTGCCCCAGAACTTGGTATTCCCGCCGACACAATAGTGGGTGTAGGGCCGGAACTCCTGGCCGCGTTCGTCGAGCCAGCGCTCGGAGACGCGGTATCGCAGGTCCTTCCAGACCGCCTCCGGGCTCCAGTTCTCGTCCTCCTGAGGCACGAAGTCACCCCGCTCCAGCACGAGGATACGGGCCGAGGTCCCGGCGAGCGATCGGGCCATCGTGCCACCGCCGGCGCCACTGCCAATGATGACGAGGTCGTAGCGTCGGTGCCGCATCAGAGGACGATCGACCCGTAGATCTGGTCCATGAGCCGCTGGTCGTCGATGGCCCTCTCGATGCTCATCTCCGGCGCGCGATCTTCGCGGATCGACCGCACGAAGTCACGGTACATCGCCTGGTAGCCCCGCATATCTCTGAAGCCGGGAAACAGCAGCGTCGGCACTCCCTTGGCCCGCACGAGGACGAATGCGCCATTGGACTCAAAGGTGATGATCCCCTCGCGGCCGAAGAGCTTCGAAAGCCGAAGGCCACGAAGGAGCGACGGGATCTCGCGCGAATAGTAGAGGGCGCCGACCGCGTCGTTGTCGTAGCGGAAGGCCACCATCATGCTCTTGGCGCGCGCGTCCGCGCCTTCGCGCGACGCCGGCGGACGGTAGCCCTGGATGGAGACAATCGAAGGGCCAAGGCTCCCAGCCAGGTGGAGCCAGTGGATGCCCTCTTCGAAAAAGGCGTCTCCTCCCGCCATGGATTCGTCGTTGCGCCAGTCGCCGGCCGCCTTGAGTCTCTTCGCGATGGTCGTGAAGTGGGCGAACACCATGTCCCCGATCGTCCCCTCCGCGAGAAGCCGGCGCAGACGGACCGCCAGCGGCTTGTAGTGGTCGTTCTCTCCGACGAGAACCACGCGATTGGCCCGGTCCCGCGCGGACAGGGCCGCCCTGTAGTCCTCCATGCGCAGGTATGCGGGTTTCTCGACGAGCACGTGTTTGCCGGCCTCGAGCGCCTGGATGGTCAGGTCCAAATGCCATCGCGGCGGCACCGCAATGACGACCGCGTCGATGCGCGGGTCATTGATGGCGTCGCTGTAATCCCCGTAGCTTGCCGTTCCCTGGTGCGTCCTGCAAAACGCCTCCGCCTTTGCTCGATCGCGGCTGGCGTAGCTGGCCACGACGTCGCCGCGAAGGGCCGTCAGGTGGCGGCTGTGGACACCGGTGATGAAACCGCAGCCCAGAAAGGCAATGCGGAGCGGCGCCGGCTTCGGGCTGTTGGAGAGCTGGGCTGTCAAGAAGGACCAGTGTACGACACGACCCTCGCGGCGTGTCTCAACCCGGGTCCGACCGAGCGCACTGCCCGCACCGTGATGACGAAATAGTCCACGGTCCTCAGGATCTTTCCGCAGGCTCGCGTCCTCTCTGGAGTGTGTCCCGAGATCCTTGGGCCGCCCGCAGAGGAGCCGGGACGGGGAACGCCGTATGCACAGGCTCCCGATGTGGCCGACGCTGGACATAGGGAGAGGACGTCATGAACTGGCCTGTGAGCCGTCAAACCGCTCAGGCGTGGCTGTTTGCCGGATTCTTGCTCTTGGTGCTCGCGCCTGGACGCGCCAGCGCCGAGGTATGCCTGACGATCGATGAGGCGCGCGACACGTTCTCTCCGCGGGATCGCACTGCCGCGTTGTTGCTGCTGGCGAGGCAGTTCGAATTGGCTGGCGAGCGCGTGGTGCCCCCGGATTGCCCGACGCTGTACCGCGTCTCGCACGTGCAGTTCGGCACGACGATCGCGATCATGATTTCCGGGCCGAAGGGCCAACGGGACCGAACGGCGATCGGCATGGACGATGTACCGGCGGTGTACAGCCAGATGGTCCGGTCGCTCCTCAGAGGGCAGCCGATGGATGCTCAGGGCATCGTCGATCGAACCAACGTGTCAACCACGCAGGCGGCGGCGCCGGGCCGTGTCCACTCGGATTCGGTGGTCTACGCTCGCCTCGGCTACGGCGGGGTCTTCGGCGACCGCGTATACGACGGCCCGTCGGTGGGGGTGATCGGATACCGGAAGGAGCTCGACGCCTTCGGCATCGACGTATCGTTCCTCAACTTTCAGTACAAGTCGTCCGACCGCTCCTACGGATCCTCTCCCGAGGGGAGCAGTGGCATGACGGGCTCGTGGGTGAAGCTCGCATTCCTGCACTTCAATGCGCCTTTGGCCGACCGCAGTCCCTACATCGGCGCTGGACTGAGCTGGAGCACCGCGCACCTGGATAACAGAGGTACGTCGTCAGACGGCAGCGGCCTCCAGGGAGAGCTGACCGCCGGGTACGAACTCGGGCGTGCCAGCACGATTCGCGTATTCATTCAGGCCGACGCCAGCCTTCCCTTCTACAAGCTGCGTGCTGTCACGTATTCGTATTCGTCATCGCCTCCGTTCGTGTACTCGACGAGCACTGAACACCGCTACGCTCCGTCTCTCACGTTGTCGATGGGCCTCGGCTGGCAGCGTGGCGGGGGAAGGTAGGACCCATCTTCAACAGGCTCAGCGCCTGCGCGGCTTGGATTTCGCCCGGCGCGCCGCCGCGACGGCCCCGGCCACCCAGGGGCGCAGCGCGTCCGGGTCCTCGAGCAGATCTGCCGGGACCTGGTAGTACTGCATCGTCTCGCCCCTCTCCCCGTAGGGGCGAAAGGGCTCCATCCCGAGAGCGACGTAGGCCGGGCGCGTGTCGTCGTCCACCTTGAAGTACAGCGTGTCGGCGGCGATGAGCGCGAAGAAGTGCTCGCCGGCGTAGATCCCAACGCCACCGAACATGCTGCGCGCCCGGACGTCTCGCGCGGTCTGTTCGAGCTGCTCGAGGATGAAGATCCTGAAGCCGGCGCTGACTGGCACGAATCAGACGATCTGTAGAAGTTCCCGGCTGCCGGTCACCCAGAGATCGGTGTACCCCTTCATCTTCTCGCGAAGGATCGGGTTCGTCGCGTAGTCCTTCATGCGGGCCTCGAACTCGCCGATGTTGGCCCCTTCGTACTCGAGGATCACGCGATTGAACTCACCCGTGAGATCGGTCAGCACGCGCGCGTTCGTCATCCCCGACGCGGCCGCCGCTTCCTTGATCTGCGCGGCGAGCTTGCTGCCCATTCCCGGTTTGGCGACAAAGCAGTTGCGAACAACGATCATAGGCCCTCCTGTATGCGCAAGAGTGTACGCCACGCACCTGGATGTGTCATCAACGCCGCATCGTCATCGGATGCGGCCCGACGTCCGGTCCCGCTCCCGCGTAGTCCGCGTGTATCGCCTTCGTTACATAGGCATGAGCGGTCTAGACGTGCGAAACCGCCGGACTATCACGCCCACGTCGGGCGGGAGGGACTCGCGCTAAGATGGCGCAGTTGTCATCAGCGGCCGATCCCACTCCCGCCACCACCCCAGGCCTCCCATCAGGTTCCGCCGCATTCAAGCGTCTGGCGGCCGCGCTCCATTACCGCGATTTCCGGGTGCTGTGGCTCGGCGCCGGCACGTCGAGCATCGGGACCTGGATGCAGGAGGTGGCGCTCAACTGGCTGATCGTCACGATCACCGGCGCCTCATCGGCGTTCTTCCTTGGCCTCCAGACCTTTCTTGGCCAAGCACCGATCCTGCTCCTGACCCTCGTGGGCGGCGTTGTCGCCGACCGGCGCGATCGCCGGCACGTCCTCATCGTTTCGCAGTGCATCCAGATGACGGCGGCGTTCATCCTGGCGGCGCTCGTGTATGTCGATGCCGTCCGGATCTGGCACGTACTGGCGCTCGCCGTGATTACTGGGACCGCGCAGGCCTTCGGCGGGCCGGCACACCAGTCGCTGCTCCCCTCGCTCGTCGAAAAGCAGCACATGCCGAACGCGATCGCACTCAACTCGATCCAGTTCAACCTGGCGCGCGTCATCGGCCCCCTGCTCGCCGGCGCGACGCTGGCGGCGTGGGGCATGGTGGCGTGCTTCGGGTTGAACGGCCTTTCGTTCCTCGCGGTGATCTTCGCGCTGCTCTCGATGCACATCCGGCACACGCCCACGCCCACCCACGCGCGCATGCGCGACGAGCTGCGGGGCGGTCTGCGCTACGTACGGAGCGAGCCGGCCATCGTTTCGCTGACAGTCCTGGCGTTTGCCACGACGTTTCTCGGCAGCCCGCTGCTCACGTTTCTGCCGCTCTTCGCACGCGACGTCTTTGGCGGCGACGTGACGCAGTACACGTGGCTGATGGCCTGCGCCGGCGGCGGCGCGGTCATCGGCGCCCTCGTCGTCGCCTGGCTTGGGCGCTTCGCGCGCATGGGGCGCACGCTACTCGTCATCCAGCTGTGCTTCGGCCTGTTCGTCGTGCTGTTCGCCATGACGCGCCTCTTCTGGCTGAACGGCGCCCTCCTTTTTGCCTGCGGGGCGGGGATGGTGATGGTCTTCGCGATGATCTCGT
>JAKFXY010000158.1 GCA_021731165.1 Acidobacteriota bacterium
ACGGCGGCTTGGGCAACCTCGGGCTCTTGCATGAGAGCCGCTTCGATCTCCCCTGGCTCGATGCGGAAGCCACGAATCTTGATCTGCTCGTCGGCACGGCCCTGGAAGACGAGGTTGCCGTCACCGGTCCACGCGGCGAGGTCGCCCGTGCGATAGAGCCGCTCGCCTGGTACATGCGCGAAAGGATGAGCGATGAATCGCTCCGACGTCAGCCCGGGTCTGGCCCAGTAGCCGCGCGCCAGGCCGGCGCCGGCGATGTAGAGCTCGCCGACCACCCCGACCGGACACGGCTGCAACCCCGTGTCGAGGACATACACGCGAGTGTTGGCGATCGGTCTGCCGATTGCCGGAGTACCCGTGCCTTCCAGCGCGGTACTCATCGTGGCGCAGACCGTGCTCTCGGTTGGCCCGTAGGCGTTGATGACACGGCAACGCGTCGCCCAGGTCTCAGCAACCTCGATAGAGCAGGGTTCGCCGGCCGCGATGACGGCTTGGAGGCTGGTCGCGTGTTCGCCGGTCAGCGTCTTGAGGACCGTGGGCGTAAACGTGGCGTGCGTGATCTCTGCGCTGACGAGCAGACGATCGAGCACCTCGCCGCTGCGTCCGTCCCGGGGCGCGATGACCAGTGTCGCGCCGGAGCACAGCGTCATGGCCAGTTCGGAGAGCGCGGCGTCGAAGGACAACGAAGCGAGCTGGAGCACGCGGCTGCCTCCCGTCACGGCGATACGTTGGGTTTGCGCCGTCACGAGACTCGGAATGCCCGCGTGCGAGACAACGACACCCTTGGGCGTGCCAGTGCTTCCCGACGTGTAAATGAGATAGGCGGGGTGGTGCGGCCGCAGCGGCGTGACGCGGTCGGCATCGGTCGGAGCCGAGACAGGAAAGCCGGCGAGACGAGTAGCGAACACGGGTGCATCGACGACGAGGCAGGCACCGCGCACATACTCAGGCAGACTCTGGTCCAGATCGACGGACGTCAGGAGGCGCGAGGGCCGGGCGTCTGTCAGCATGAATGCGAGACGCTCGGCGGGATAGTCCGGATCAAGCGGTAGGTAAGCCGCGCCTGCCTTGAGTGTGGCGAGGAGGGCGACGACCATCTCGATCGAGCGCTCCAGGCAAATGGCGACGCGGTCCTCGGGTCCGATGCCGTCGGCCAGCAGCCGCCACGCGAGCTGGTTGGCGCGCGCGTCCAGCTCGCGGTAGGTCAGCGCCTGATGCTCGAAGATGAGCGCGATATTGCCAGGGGTTCTCGCAACCTGACCCTCGAACAGTCCGACGAGTGTGTCCTCGTGAAGAGGAACGGCGCTGGTGTTGAATCCGTCGATGAGCTGGCGTCGCTCGTCTGGCGCAAGGATGTCGAGCCGATGCAGCGGCACGGAGGGATCGGCGGCGATCTGCTCCAGCAGCCGCGTCAGCCTGGCGGCGATACGCTCCGCCGCCACACGGTCGAAAAGGTCGGCGCTGTAGTGGAGACGCAGACCGAGCCGAGGGCCGGGGATCGCGGCGAGGCTCAGGGGATAGTGGTTGCTGTTATGGCCGCGCAGCGCGCGCAACGGCAGATCGCCTGCGGGGGTGGGCCGATCAGCCTGGTCGCTTGGATAGTTTTCGTAGGTGAAGAGGGTGTCGAACAGGGCCTCGCCGCCGACGAGCTGATGAATCTCGGCGAGGGACAGGTGGTGATGCGGCAGGAGCGCCGCCTGCTCGCGTTGGAGACGTTCGAGAAATGCGAGCACCGATTCGGTCGGCGTGAGCCGCGCCCGAGTCGGCGTGGTGGTGATCAAGAGACCCAGCATGCGCTCGATGCCTGGCACGAGCGCCTCGCGTCCGGAGCTCACCGTGCCGTAGACGATGTCGGTCTGGTTTGTGAGGCGAGCCAGGAGGACAGCCCAAGCGCCTTGAAGGACCGTCGCGAGCGTGAGGCCGTGATGACGGGCGAGGGTCTCGAGCTTCGTGGTGACCGCAGGGGAGAGGCGCTCTTCGTATTGCGCCTGGCGCACCGGCGTGTCGATGGGGCTGGTTGACGCGATCCGCGTGGGCGCCTCGATCCCGACGAGGTACGTTCGCCACGCGTCGCGGGCAATGCCCTTGTCCTGGCGCTGGAGCCAGGTGAGGTAGTCCTTGAATGGCGGTGGCGGCGAGAGGGCGCCGCCGCCCTCGTCTCGGTACAGGGCCAGCAGATCCCGGAGCAGGATCGAGCTTGACCAGCCGTCGCCCAGCAGATGGTGCTGGGTGAGCAAGAGGCGGTACCGGTCCTGGCTCAGGCGGACGAGCGTGGCACGGACGAGCGGCGCCCGTTCCACCACGACGCGAGTGCTCCGGTCCTCGGCTTCGATCGCATTGGCGCGCTGGTGGCGGTCTTCTGGCGCGAGAGCGCTGAGATCGTACTCCCGCCACGGCATGGCGCATCGCGTGTGCACGATCTGGAGCGGGTGGCCACGCCGGTGCCGCTCGAAGCTGACACGCAGGCTGGCGTGACGGTCGAGCAGCGCATCGAACGCGCGGCGCAGGCGTGTGGCCGTGAGGGCGCCATCGAGGTCGAACACGAGTTGGACGAGATAGGGGTCCTCGCCTTCACGCTCGTAGTGCGCGTGGAACAGCAGGCCTTCCTGCAGCGGCGTCAGCGGCCAGATGTCTTCAACGTCGGCATGCTGTTCCTCGATCGTGTCAATGTCGGCCTGATCGAGGTTTACGAGATTCAAGTCTCCTGGTGTGAGACCGCCGGCATTCGGGTGGGCCGCGTGGCGCGCAAGGGCGTCGAGCGCGTGGCTCCATGCGTCCGCAAGGCGGTTGGCATCGGCCTCGCTGACGAGCGCGGGGGCGAAGTGCCAGCTCGCGCTGAGGATGGGTCCGGCCGGCGTGTCATGAGTGATCGCGTTGAGCGTGATCGGATGCTCGAGCGGCGCGGCGGGATCGACGTCGCCCGTGAGAGCCCCGGCCTCGGGCGCCGGCTGCCAGTCGATGTCCTGCTGTGTCGGGAATCGGCCCAGATAATTGAATGCCAGCGCGGGGGCCGGATGTGTTGCCAGCGTGGCGCCGCTCTCAGGATCGAGGTAGCGCAGCAGCCCGTAGCCAAGGCCATTGGCCGGTACCGCGCGGAGCTGCTCCTTGATCCGCTTGAGGGCATGGCCTGCTGCGGGGCCGCCCGCGAACGCGTCCGCGAGATCGATTGGACCAGGATCCAGATGCACCGGGTAGAGGGTGGTGAACCAGCCGACCGTACGGGTGAGATCGATCGCACGGTCCAGCGATTCGCGGCCGTGGCCTTCGAGATCCACGCGAACCGCAAGACGGTCAGTTTCGCCACGTGAGGTCCGCCAGGCGGCGGTTGCGAGCACGAGGGCGGTGAGTAGGACGTCGTTGATTCTGGCGTGAAAGGCCGCCGGAACGGCAGTCAGCAGCGCCGCGGTGGTGTCGACCGAGAGCATGCGCTCGAACTGAACGGCGCGACCAGCGGTGTCCCGGGCGGGATCGAGCGTGCCGGTCACGAGCGGGACCACGGCGCGAGTCGCCATGGCGTGCCAGAAGGGCAGCTCGTGCCGGTGCTGGGAAACGGCCGTGACGAGCGTGTCCGCCCAGTGCCGGAAGCTCGTGGTCTTGGGCGGCAGCGCAATGGTGGATCCGGCGTGCGCCGCTGCGTAGGCCGCGGCGAGATCGCTCTCGATGACCGGCCAGGAAACACCATCGACTGCGAGATGGTGGATCATCACGAGCAGTCGGCCAGGATCGTCCGAGGCTGTGTCGGCCCAGACGGCCTGCAGGATGATTCCGGCATCCGGATCGAGGCGGGCCATCGCGTCCGCGCGGGCGCCCCGCAGCGCGTCGTGGCGCGACGGCGCGTCCAGGCCGACCACCGAGATTCGACTCAGGCACGTCCGTGCTTGTATGGCACCGGCCGGGGCAATCATCAGCCCGCCGTCCTCGGTGATCCGCATGCGCAGCGCGTCGTGATGATCGAGCAGGGCCTGCAGGGCAGCGACCAGTGCCGTCTCGTCGAGCCGGGCGGGAACCCGCAACAGCACTGCCTGGTGGAATCCGGTCCGTGGCCCGGGTTGCATCAGGAGCCGACGGATGATCGGGGTGGCCGGGAGCGGACCATCGGCGGTGCCGCAGACAAAGGACGGTGATCCATCCGCCGTGCGCTGCGCGACGCCAGCCAGCTCGCCCAGCACGGGATGGAGAAACACATCCCGGGGCGTCAGCAGGAGCCCGTGCTCGCGTGCGCGACTGACCAATCGAATAGAGCTGATGCTGTCGCCGCCCAGATGGAAGAAGTTGTCGGAGAGGCCGACGCGGGCGACACTCAAGAGCTCGGTCACGAGATCGCAGAGCAGAACCTCTGCCGGCAAGGTGGGCGGCGCGTAGCCGGCGGTGCGGCCGGCGCTGTCGGGCGCTGGCAGCGCCGAGCGATCCAGCTTTCCGTTGGGCGTCAGCGGCAGCGCTTCGAGTTGCACGAACGCCGACGGCACCATGTACTCCGGCAAGTACGCGGCAAGCCATTGCCGCAACTCCGGCATATCGATCTCCTTTGGCTGTCCCTCCGCGGCTTCAGTCGGCACGACGTAGGCGACGATCCGTTGTGCGTCACCCTGCCGCTGCATCACGGCGACGGCGCTGTGCACCTGTGGATGATGGAGGAGCGCCGCTTCGATGTCGCCGAGCTCGATCCGGAAGCCGCGGAGCTTGACCTGCTGGTCTTCGCGGCCGAGGAATTCGATGGTGCCGTCGGGATGGTAGCGGCCGAGGTCCCCGGTGTCGTAGAGCCGCGTGCCGGTGTGCGGGTGGTGGATGAAGCGGGCGCGGGTCTGCTCGGGGTCGTGCCAGTAGCTGGTGGCGAGACCGACGCCGCCGATGAAGAGTGTGCCGATGGTGTGGACGGGGCACGGCGACAGATCGGCCTTGAGGACATGGAACGTCTGGTTCCGCAAGGGGGTGCCGTAGGGGATGCTGGCCCACTGCGGATCGACGTGGCCGATGGGAAAGTAAATCGACCAGATGGAGGCTTCGGTGGCGCCGCCAAGGCTGTACACGTGCACAGTCGGGACGGCAGCCTGGAGCCGCCCGGGGAGGGTGACGGGGATCCAGTCGCCGCTGAGCATGATGAGCCGCAGACTGGCGAGCCGGGTCGCGGCGTCGCTCGCAGTGGCGGACAGCATGAGTTCGGCGAGCGCCGGCACGGAGTTCCAAAGGGTCACGCCATGGCGCTGGACGGCCTCGGCCCAGCCGAGGGGGTGCTGGTGGCCATCCGGAGGCGGTACGACGACGGCCGCGCCGACGGCGAGGAGACCGAAGAGGTCAAAGATCGAGAGGTCGAACTCGAGCGACGAGACCCAGAGCCCGCGGTCGGTGTGGGTGAGGGCGAAGCGCTCGGCGAGATCCGCGAGGGTGTTGCGGGCGGCGCGGTGCGCGATGGTGACGCCCTTGGGCGTGCCGGTGCTGCCGGAGGTGTAGATGACGTACGCCGGATCGTCTGGCGTGGCAGTCTGCGGGAGCCGCGGCGGCGGGGCGCCGGTGACGGGTTCCTGCGTGACCGACACCCGCACAATCCCTTCGTGCCAGGTGCGGCTGTGGGGCATGGACGGTTGCGTGAGGGCGACGCGGGCGCCGGCCTGCTGGAGAATCGTCTGGATCCGGGCATCAGGCTGGCGTGCGCTGATCGGCAGGAACGCGCGGCCGGTTTCGAGCACGGCGAGCACGGCGACGATCTGCGCGACGCTCTTCTCCATGACGATCGCTACGAGCTGGTCGGCTGGCGTGAGCACGGTTTGCAGCTCGTGGGCGAGCACACGGGCGCGGTGCGCGAGCGCGCCGAAGCTGAGCGTCTCGTCGTCCCCGATGACCGCGAGCGCCTCGGGCGTGGCGGTGGCGGCGGCGAAGA
>JAKFXY010000003.1 GCA_021731165.1 Acidobacteriota bacterium
GAGCCGTGGACGTCGTGGGGACTGAAGCAGCAGGGCAATCGCATCGCCGACGTGCTCGCGGGCGTCGAGCGAAGTGGAAGCTGGCTCGAGATCCTGCGGTCCGTGTCCATGCTCATGCAGCAGTCGCGCCTGTCGTACCGGGAGCTGCTGGAGGTGCTGCACACCGGCATGGGCGGCCAGTCGCCGCCGCTGATCCAGCCGCGGGACGAATGCCATCCGGGAACATTGCTGCTGGCCAACCTTACGGCGGCACACCTCGACTGGATTCATCGCTTCACGCGGCTGCGGCGCCGCATAGGCTGGACGACGCGAGAGCTCGATCGTGCGCTCAGCGCATTTGGCGGAATCTTCTCGGCCGACGCGGTGAGCAGGCTCGCCGGCCTGCGGCAGCTCAACGAGCGCCTGCGCCTCCCACCGCTGACACTCGGCGCCATCGTCGGCCAGCTCGAGAACCGTTCCTGGACTTCGTACCTGGCCGATGGCTCACCCGTGGAGCCGTCGCTCTATCATCGGCACTTCCAGCAGGCCGCGCTGCGCACGAGCGCCAGCTTTTCCGCCTTCAGTCTGAATGCGGCCGGTGAGCTCGCATACCTCGCCACGGTGCCGCCCCCCGCGGCCGCGCAGACACTGTCGAGCCATGTCGAGTTCATCGCCAGCGCCCTGGCGATTACGCCGCCGGACATGTCCCGGCTGCTCGGCGCCGCGGGATCGATCGGCATCACGGACCAGTTGCGACTTTCCAACCTGTCGGTGCTGCACGGCGTCGTCCAGTTCGCGCGCGCGCTCGGGTTGAGCATTGACGAGGCGTTGCGATGGCAGGAGTTGCTGGACCTGCGCCCGTTCACGCTTGCCGGCGCCGCTCGGGTGAGGGCTCTCACCGATGTCGCGGATGCCCTGGAGTTCGCGTCGCGCTCCGGACGTGCACTCGAAGAGCTCGAGTATCTCCTGCGCCACAGGGCTGAGGGTCCGTTCCTTGCGTCGCAGGCAAGACTGCGCGACGGCTTGTCGGAGATTCGCGCGGCGCTGCAATCGAGCGAGACGCTCGGCACAGCTGGCCTGGAGCATCTGCTGCTCCAGCTCGCGCGGGCCGGTGTCGCGCCTCCCTTGATTACCGCGCTTCGCGACGAAAGCGGATTGCACGAGCTGCTGCGCGCTGAGGTGGGAATGTCCCTGACGCCTCCCACCGTTCCAACTATTCCACGGCCGCTGCGAAATCGCTTCTACCTCAACGTAGCCGCCGATGGCCAGACGGCGCGTTTCGGATGTCGCGGGGTCATGGCGCAATCCGAGTTCGACGCCCTCGCCGCCGTGGCGACCGGGGAAACAGCGGTGCCCGCGCAAGAGCGCCAGGCACTCCTCCAACAGTACCAGGCGGTACGCGACGCTCTCGTCGCCCAGCTTCGCGCGACGCAGCAGCCAGCACGGGTGTTGCTGCCCGAATCGATCGCGCGCGAACTGCTGCTCGGGCCCAGGAGCGATGATGTCGTCCCCCGCGCGCTGCGTTCCCTGGTGCCCGCACTGGAAGCGGACCTGCTCGCCGCCCACGTCGCCGCCCTTCTGGGAATCGAGCAGGGCGTGGCCGCGGCGCTGCTCGATCGAGTCACGGTCACAGCGACTGGCACGACACCTGGCACGACCGAAACGGCGCGTGAGCTGCTGACCGCCCTACCGCTCCTCGAATCCGATCCGGCTGTTCCAATCGATGCGCAGCAATTCGCCTCGCAGCTCGTGGCGCTGGTGCGCATGGAGAAAGCCGCCTTGCTGCTGGCCCCGCCCGCTGGCGCGCTCGATCGCATCGAGTGGCTGACGTCCGGTGATTTCGAGGTGCTCGACATCAACAACCTGCCTGCTTCCTCGAGTGACGCGGCCGCGACGTTCAGCGACTGGCGAGCGTGGCAGGAACTGGTGCTGCTGTCGGCCTCGATTCCTGGGGGCGGCGCAACAGTTGAAGCGATCAGGCTCGCCATCGCCTCTGGTGCGACCACCGGCGACACAGCGTTTGCCAGTGCCTTCGAAATGTCCGCGGCCGAAGTGCACGCGTCGCGCGCCGCGGATCTCCTCGACATGGCCTGGCCCGCTGCCTTCAGGAACCCGCGCCGGGTGCGCGCGCTGGCGGAGTGGCTGCACGTGCACAAGCTGCTTGGCGCCTCGGCCGCTGCAACCAAGAGGCTCATCGCGCCCGAACCGAGTGTGGACGACGCCGCGATTGCCCGGCAACTGTTCACCGGACAGTTCGACGTGGAGACGCTGCCGGCGCGACTGGAGCCCGTGTCGAACGTGCTGCGCTCGCGGCAGCGGGATGCGCTGGTGGACTACGTGCGCAGCGGACGCCACCTCACGGACTCCGACGCGCTGTTGGACCACTTCCTGATCGACGTCGCCATGGAATCGTGCATGCGCACGTCCAGAATCCGGCAGGCGATCAGCTCCACGCAGCTCTTCGTGCAGCGGTGCCTGCTGAACCTGGAGCGCGAGCGCGTGTCTCCCGCCGACATCAACGTCGTCCGTTGGGAATGGATGAAGAACTACCGCGTCTGGGAAGCCAACCGGAAGGTGTTCCTGTATCCGGAGAACTGGATCGAGCCGGAGCTGCGCGACGACAAGACGGAGCTCTTCGAGCAGCTGGAGTCCGATCTCCTCCAGGCAGACCTGACCCACGAGTCGAGCGTGAACTCCTTCCGCAAGTACCTCGAGAAGGCATCCGAGCTGTCACGGCCGACGGTCCTGGGACTGTGGAAGGAGAACGACGGCCGCGGGTCCATTCGTGTCCACATCGTTGCCCGCGACGAAAGCAAGCCTTATCGCCACTTCTATCGCAGCCTCCTGATGACGCCGGCGATCGGCACAGGCGACCCGCGGTTCACCTGGACACCCTGGGCAACCATCAACGGCGAGATCGCCGGCGAGCACCTGCTGGTCTTTCAACTGGGCAGCTTCGTCCACGTCGTGAGTCCGGCGCTCGAGTCCGACGCGAGCAACAGGACCTGGAAGGTGCGGATGGTGGCCCTTCGCCGGGGTCAGGAAGGCTGGGTGACGGCCAAGCAATCGGGCGATGAGCTCTTCCACCCGATGGTGCCCGGCAAGGACAGTCGCCAGACTTTTGCGTTTCGCGCTCAGCGGGTGGCGATCGACGGCCAGGAGACCATACGCATCGACTGCTTTGGAGCGGTGGTCGCGGGAGCCGAGAACCTGACGCCGAACACCGAGGGGCTCGTCACCGCCACCGGTTACGACAGTACCCAGCCCCAAACGGCCTCTGTCCAGATCCGCGTCCTGGAACGATACGTCGATGAACTGGGCGTGACGTTCGTCCGCAAGACGAATCAGCCCTTCACCATCCTGACCACGCTCGATCTCCATCCATTGGGGACCGGTGCTCCCACCGGCATGACGACGTTGATGGCCTACGGAGAGTTCAGCGCGACAGGCCCTCTCTCCCTGATATTGCCTTCCATTACTGGGAGAATCACGCGTCGCGTCATCCTCATTCAGGTCAGCGCATCTCCCGATCCAGCGAGGCACAAGGCCGGCAACTATTCCAAGGCATTCGGCGTGTTCGACCACGGCACGGGGACGATCCACTACGACATCGTGCTCGACTGCCTGGACGGCGTGCGTCCCGACACCGCGGATGCCACGCGTGACCTCGAATTCGCGCACGTCGGAAGCTTCGTCGTCACCCCAACGCTGTCGCTGGCGAGCACGACGCCCTCGACGCCCGCGATCCTGGAATCGCCGATTGCCGGCACCGAGCACTTCGCCTCCGGGTACCGGAGCAAGTCGGCTGGGGCGCCGCTGTCGCTCCACTTCGGCAGCGTGCTCACGAGCAGCCGCGGGCGATTCTTCGTCAGCCAGGCAAGAGGCGAATCGTCTGGTGGCCTCGTATGGGGCTATTCCGACGGCCGGCACTCGCTGTTTCTGCTGCAGGACGGCCCAGGCCCGCGCTACCGAGTGGTGCCCTCCGGACAGGACTGGCTCTTCATGGGACTGCAGCAGCTCTCCCGCCAGGCGAGCGAGAGCATCGATATCGAAACGCTGCCGGCCCCGGCGATCGGCACCGCCAGCGCGCTGGTCCCTCTCGATCAGATGTCGCCGCTCGTGCGCGTCGATCGATCGGTCGCCTCTCTCGGCGTGGCGTTCGACCGCTGGCTGCCGGCAAGCCTCTATGACTGGGAAGTCTTCTTTCACGTCCCGCTCCTCATCGCCACGCAATTGAGCAGCGCCAGGCGCTTCGAGGAGGCACGTCGCTGGTTCCACACCATCTTCGATCCGACGAGCAGCATCGCCGGCGACGACGCGACCCGCTACTGGCGATTCAAGCCGTTTCAGGACGCCGCGCGGGGGGAAAGCATAGACCTCGTTCTGGCCGCGCTGGCTCGAGGCGAGCGCGATCTTCACGAGGAGATCGGCGCCTGGCGCGACAACCCGTTCAATCCGCACCTGGTGGCGCGGTTCCGCGTTCGCGCCTATCAGTGGGCCGTGGTGCTCAAGTACGTGGAGAACCTCCTGTCGTGGGGCGATCAGCTGTTCCGCAGGTACACGATCGAGACCCTCAACGAGGCGACGCAGCTGTACGTGCTCGCCGCCCGCATCCTGGGCCCGCGTCCCGCCACGGTACCGAACGCGAGCCGGCGCCCCTCGAGCTACCAGGACCTGCCCGGCCCGCTGGACGACTTCTCGAATGCGTGGATTGCGCTGGAGCAGGCCGCGTTTCCGCCGGCGACAGGATTGCCATGGGACGGCGATTGGCACGGCGCTCGTGTGCGCCTGCCAGACGAAGTCCGGCTCGTAGAGCACCGTACCGAGGTGGTTCGGTCCATCGGGAGTCTCTACTTCTGCGTGCCGCCCAACGCCGAGATCATGGGGCTCTGGGACAAAGTCGATGACCGGCTCTTCAACATCCGCCACTGCCGGAACATCGATGGCATCGAGCGGCCTCTCGCGCTCTTCGAGCCGCCGATCGATCCGGCGCTCCTGGTGAGAGCGACCGCCGCCGGACTCGATCTTTCAGCGGTGTTCGACGATCTCGGCGCGCCGATGCCGCACCATCGGTTCGCCGTGATGTTCCAGAAGGCCACCGAGTTGTGCGCGGAGGTGAAAGCCCTGAGCGGTGCCGCACTGGCGGCGCTCGAGAAGGGGGATGCCGAAGAGATGGCGCAGCTTCGGTCGGCGCACGAGATCACGCTGCTCAGGCTCACCGAGCAGGTGCGGGCACAGCAGATCGCCGAATCGAATGCGACCATCGAAGGGCTGCGGGAGTCGCGCCTCACCGCGCGGGAGCGGTACCGGCACTACCAGACGCTGCTGGGACGGACCGAGATCCAGCTCCCTGAACCCGGCGACTCCGTCACGCTGGAGCCCATCCCGTTCGCGCTCGCCAAAGCGGGGCTGAGCGGGAAGGAGCTCGGCCTGGGAATCACGCAGACCGAGCTGGACCAGCTCCGCCGCATGAACGAAGCGCAAATCTTCACGCTGGTGGCGGGCATCTTCAATGTATCCGCGGGCATACCCCTCGTGGCGTCGGCCGCGTTTCCGACCAACGCCTTCCTGCAGGGAGCCGGCCACGCACTGAACGCGATCGCCAGCGCGTTCAATGCCGCGGCCGGCTTCGCGGGCGGGCTCGGCAGCCGCGACGCCGTCATCGGCGGGTACGAGCGCCGCCGCGATGAGTGGGTGTTCCAGGCCAACCAGGCGCTGCGTGAGATCCAGCAGATCGACAAGCAGGTGACGGCGGCCGAGATCCGCCGCGACATCGCCACGCAGGAACGGGAGAATACGCGACAACAGGTCGGCCAGGCCCAGGACGTGGGCGCATTTCTGCAATCGAAGTACTC
>JAKFXY010000113.1 GCA_021731165.1 Acidobacteriota bacterium
CCGCCGGCCGTGACGCCGCCCCCTTACTCGCCAGTCTGCGGCTCGTCATGCTCAGCGGCGACTGGATTCCCGTCGCGCTGCCCGACCGCCTCCGCGCGGCCATGCCGACCGCCCGGCTCTACAGCCTCGGCGGCGCCACCGAGGCCTCCATCTGGTCGATCTACTTCCCCATCGACCACGTCGATCCCGCGTGGACCAGCATCCCCTACGGCACCCCCTTGCGGAATCAGACGTTCCACGTCCTCAAGGCCGACCTGTCGCCGTGCCCCGTCCACACGACCGGCAAGCTCTTTATCGGCGGCGTCGGCCTCGCCACCGGCTACTGGCACGACCCCGACCAGACCCGTGCCCGCTTCATCCGCCACCCGCACACCGGCGAGTCGCTCTACGACACCGGCGACCTCGGCCGCTACCATCCCGACGGCACCATCGAATTCCTCGGCCGCGAAGACCAGCAGGTCAAGCTCCGCGGCTTCCGCATCGAACTCGGAGAGGTGGAAGCGGCGCTCCTCCATCATCCACAGGTGCACAGCGCCGTCGCCGTGATGCAGCGGCAGGGCGACACGCAACGGATCGTTGCCTACGTCGTACCCGAGCAGACCGAGCGGAAGACGCTTGCACCCACGGACGAACAGGATGACGTCATCCACGATCCGCTTGCTCGCGTGGCCTTCACGATCGAGCAGCACGGCCGGCTGCAGACGCGGGAGGATGACAGAACCATCGCGTTGCCCGGTGGCGACTTCGACGAGGCGCGCGAGCGAGCCTTTCTCGCCCGCCAGAGCTACCGCACGTTTGCCAACCGTACTCTGACGCTGAGGGAGCTCGGCGGATGGTTCGGCTGTCTGCAGGCAATGCCTGTCGAGAACGCACCGCTCGCAAAGCGTTTCTATCCCTCAGCCGGCAGCCTGTACCCGGTACGCGTCTATCTTCTCGTCAAGCCCGCTGCCGTCGAAGGTCTCGCAGCGGGCGCGTACACGTACGACCCGCTCACTCATCGTCTCGACAGACTAAGGGACGGCACGCTCGACCCGAATGCTTTTGGCGGATTCAATCTGCCGATCGCTGAGACCGCTGCGCTCGCGATCTTCCTTGTCGGTCATCTCCCGGCGATCCGCCCGCTGTACGGCGACTGGGCGCGCGATGCATGTCTGCTCGAGGCCGGCTATATCGGTCAGACGCTCGCCCATGCCGGCCTTCCACTGAGCATTGGCAGTTGCGCGGTCGGCAGCATTGACGAAGTCGTGCTGCGCGAAGTCCTCGGGCTCGCGGACGCGACCACGGATGTCTTCCTCCATACCCTGCTTGCCGGTCCAATCGAGCTTGTCCAGCAGCAGCGCTGGCAGCCGATGCAGTCCACCGAGCTCGCCACACCCTGCGAGCCGGCCAGGCTGCGCGACTGGCTCTTGAGTCGTCTGCCGGACTACATGGTGCCGGCGGCCTTCGTGGTGCTCGACGCGCTGCCGCTGACGCCCAACGGGAAGCTGGATCGCTCGGCGCTGCCGGCGCCTGAAGATGCCGGCCTGACCACCGGGCACGTGGCGCCCTCGACGCCCGACGAGATCGTGCTCTGCGAGCTTGTGGCCGCCCTCCTCGGTGTGGCGCGGGTGGGCCTGAGCGATCACTTCTTTCATCTCGGCGGCCACTCGCTCTTGGCCACCCGCTTGGCGGCGCAGATCCGCGCCCGACTCGGACGCGAGCTGCCAATCCGCACGATCTTTGACATGCCGGTGCTCGGGGATCTGGCGCGCGCGCTCCGCGCGCTGCCCAAGGCGGACCATCCGCTGGTGCCGCAAGCGCGGCCGGCTGTGCTGCCGCTCTCCTTCGCGCAAGCGCGGCTCTGGTTCCTGCACCAACTCGAGGGGGCGAGCCCGGCGTACCACATTCCACTTGGCGTCCGACTGACCGGCGCGCTCGACGTCCCGGCGCTGGCCCTGGCAGTGAACGACGTATGCGGCCGCCACGAGAGCTTGCGGACCTTGCTGATCGACCGCGGCGAAGGGCCGCAGCAGCGCGTCTTGCCGGCCGATGCACTCCCCACACTGCTGCAGATCGTCACGAGTGCCACCGACACCATTGAGGACGACCTCGCAGCGGCGAGCGCGCGCGGCTTTAACCTCGCGACCGAGCTTCCGCTTCGCACCACGCTCTTCCGGCTCGGCGCGGATGCGCACGCGCTCCTGCTGGTGCTCCATCACAGCGCCGCGGATGGGTGGTCGATCGCGCCACTGATCGAGGACCTCGCGACCGCCTATGCCGCGCGGGTGACGGGGGCGGCGCCGGCCTTCCCGCCGCTGCCGGTTCAGTACGCCGACTACGCCCTCTGGCAGCGTGCCTTGCTCGGCCGCGAAGAGGACCCCGCCAGCCCGCTCGCCACGCAGCTCGCCTACTGGACCACGCAGCTCGCCGCGCTGCCCGTGGAGCTGGCGCTGCCCACGGATCGGCCGCGGCCGCGGACACCAAGCTATGCCGGCGGCGCTGTCGAGATCGCGTTACCGCCGATGCTGTACGCGCAGCTCCAGGATGTGGCCCGCACGCACGACGCCACGCTCTTCATGCTGCTGCAGGCGGCGGTTGCGGCGTTGCTCGCCAAGCACGGTGCGGGCACGGACATTCCGATCGGCGCCCCTGTGGCTGGCCGAACCGAGGCCGCGCTCGATCGCCTCGTCGGCTTCTTCGTCAATACGCTCGTGCTGCGCACCGACACCAGCGGCGACCCGACGTTTCTTGAGCTGCTCGCGCGCGCCCGCGCCACTTGTCTCGAGGCCTATGCGCGCCAGGATCTGCCGTTCGAGCGCCTGGTCGAACTGCTCGACCCGCCGCGCGCGGTTGGCCGCCAGCCATTGTTCCAGACGATGCTCGTCCTGCAGCCCACGGCCCCGCCGCGGCTGGTGCTGCCGAACGTCACTGCGTTCCCGCTCGCGCCTGTTGTCCGCACCACCAAATTCGACCTCGCGTTCACCTTCACCACGACGCACGACGCGGCCGGCCAGCCCACCGGCCTGACCGGTGCGCTTGAATTCAGCGCCGACCTTTTCGATCAGGCTTCGGCGGTTCAACTGGCTGCACGGTTCACGCGGCTCCTGGAACAGATCGGCGCCGACCCGTCACTCCCGCTGCATCGGCTCGACCTCCTCGCGCCCGACGAGCGCCGCCAGGTTGTCTCCGACTTCAACGCTACCGCCGCGCCGCTCTCAGAGATGACGCTGGTCGATCTGTTCGAGCGCCAAGTGGCACAAACGCCGGACCAGCTCGCGCTCGTCGCGGCCGCGGGCGGGCGGGTCACCTACGCCGCGCTGAACGCACGCGCCAACCAGCTCGCGTGGCGGCTGCTCGCCGACGGCATCGGGCCCGAAGACCGCGTCGCCATCTGTCTCGAGCGCTCGCCCGCGCTGATCGTGGCCGTCCTGGCGACGCTCAAGGCCGGCGCGGCGTTTGTGCCGCTCGATCCCGACGCGCCTGTCGCCCGCCTCGCGTTCTTGCTCGCGGATGCCACGCCCGCGTGCCTCCTCACCACCGCTACTCTGTGGAGCCGGCTCTCGGATGGCTCGCCGGGCGGAGAGCTGCGTCTGGATGCGGCAACGCCTGATGCCGAGCGTAGCGTTCTCTCCCCGGGGATCCCACACGGTGTCGTTCTCTGCCTCGATGCGCCGGCGGTTATGACGGATCTCGCAGGCTTCCCGGTCGTGTCACCGACGGATGCCGACCGCGTCACGCCACTCCGATCGCACCATCCGGCGTACGTCCTCTACACCTCGGGCAGCACGGGGCAGCCGAAGGGCGTCGCGATCGCGCAGCAGAGCCTCGCCCACTACATCGCGCTCATCGGAGGCGTGCTCGGGTCCCACGCGGCGCGTATGCCGCTCTTCACCTCGGCGACCTTCGACCTGACGCTGACGACGCTCTTCGCGCCGCTCTGCAGCGGGGGCCAGATCGAGATCGTCGCCACCACCCATCCCGCCGAGGCCCTCGCCGCAGTCTTTGGACCTGGCGCGACGGCGACCGCCGTCAAGCTCACGCCCTCGCACCTGGCGCTCCTGGCGACGCAGCCTGTCACCCCCTCCGCCATCGCCATCGCCATTGTCGGCGGCGAAGCACTCACCAGTGCCCAGGTGGCGACGCTCGTCGCGCACTGCCCCGCGATTCGCATCGTCAACGAGTACGGCCCGACGGAGACCACCGTCGGGGCCACGGCTGGCGCGGTCACCACGGAGGATCTCCACATCGGGCGGCCCTATCCCAACACGCGCGTGTATGTGCTCGACGCGGCGCTGCAGCCGTGTCCGGTGGGCGTGACGGGCGAGTTGTACCTCGCGGGCGTGGGCCTGGCCCGTGGCTACTGGAACCGGCCGGCGCTGACGGCCGATCGCTTCGTCGCCCATCCGTTCGCGCTGGGGTCGGGCGAGCGTCTCTATCGCAGCGGTGACCGCGCCGCGTGGCGCGCCGACGGCACGCTCCTCTTCCATGGCCGCGGCGACCAACAGGTCAAGATCCGCGGCTTCCGGATCGAGCCCGGCGAAATCGAAGCCGCGCTCCTCCGCGAGCCCGCCATCGCGCAAGCGGCGGTGCTCGCCCGCGTGGACCACGCCGGCGACCCGCGCCTCGTCGCGTACCTCGTGCCGCACGCGGCGGCGCGCGCCGCGGACGCCTCAGCAGAGGCAGCGGCCAGGGTGACCCGTGCCCGTCAGGCCGAGCACGCAGGGCCGGGCACGCACCCACCGGACGCGACCCCGGCGCTCGATCTCCAGGCCATCCGCACACGCCTCACCGCGCAGCTGCCGGCGTACATGGTGCCGGCGGCGTTCGTGGTCCTCGACGCGCTGCCGCTGACGCCCCACGGCAAGCTCGATCGCGCGGCGCTCCCCGCCCCCGAAGGCGCGGGCCTCGCCGCGGGCTACGTGGCGCCGACCACGCCCGAGGAGATCGTGCTTTGCGAGGTGGTGGCCGCACTCCTCGGCCTTGCACGCGTCGGCGTCGCCGACAATTTCTTCCATCTCGGCGGCCACTCACTGCTCGCCACGCGTCTGGCCGCGCAGGTCCGCGCCCGCCTCGGCCGCGAGCTGCCCCTCCGCACGATCTTCGACACGCCGGTGATCGGAGAGCTGGCGCAGGCCCTTCGAGCCTCCAACCCGCTCGTCGACGAGGCACCACCGCTCGTCGCCGATCCCGAGGCGGCGTCCGCACCCTTCCCGCTCACATCAGTACAAGAGGCCTATTGGCTCGGACGTCAACGCCTGGTGGCGCTCAGCGACGTGGCCTGCCATGTCTATGTCGAGTTCCGATTCGATGAGCTCGATGTTGCGCGGCTGACGGACGCGTGGCGCGCGGCGATCGAGCGGCATCCCATGTTGCGCGCGGTCATGGCGCCCGACGGCACCCAACGGATCCTCGCGGAGGTGCCGCCCTTTGTCATTCCGTGGACCGACCACCGCGACGCCCCCGCCGCCGACGCCGAGGCCGCCGCCGGTGCGGTCCGCGACGCGATGTCGCATCAGGTGCTGCCGTACGATCGCTGGCCGCTCTTCGACATCCGCGTCACGCGGGTCGCCGCCGCGGACTGGCGCCTGCACCTCAGCCTCGATGCGCTCCTCCTCGACGGCGAGAGCAACAACCGATTGCTCCAGGAAGTCTTCGACCGGTACCACGGGCGAACCGTGCCCGAGTCAGCGCCCACCACCGCGCTGACCTTCCGCGACTACGTGC
>JAKFXY010000145.1 GCA_021731165.1 Acidobacteriota bacterium
TACCGTGAGAGGGTGTTGAGCGCCGCCCGGGCGTCTGCCGCACCTGGAAAATTCGGATCGAGCCCGAGAGCCCGCGTGAGCTCCCCACGAGCCTTCTGACTCTGACTTCCCTTCTGATACGCGATCCCCAGGTGATACCTGAACAGCGCGTTCGCCGGCTCCGCTCGCACGGCCTCCTCGAGATGCTGAATGGCCAGGCGCGGCAGTCCCTTGCGGACGTACACCCATCCGAGGGCGTCGCCCATGGCCGGATCGTCGGGCGCCCCTTGCTTGGCTGTCGAGGCGAGTCCGAGGGCCACGTCGAGATTGTCGCCCTGATTCGCGTACAGGGCGGCGAGCCTGGCGGACACCGCGTACGCATCCGCGTGCGCGGCGACGATCTTCTCGTAGCGCGTGCGCGCCTCGGCGATGTGCCCAGTCTCTTCGAGAAGGTTCGCCTGCACGACCTGCAACTCGAGGGATGACGGCCGGCGCGCGAGCGCCTGATCGATCACTCGCGTGGCATCCTCGCGGCGGTTCTGGCGAGTGAGTACGTCGGCGAGCTCCAGCGCGGCCACTACGTGGGCGGGATCCTTCGCCAGGATCGTTCGGAGCGTGGACTCGGCGCGCGGGGCATCGCCCTCGGCCCGCGAGACGCGTACCGCGAGCAGCAGGTATCCGGGATCGGAGGGGTGTTCGAGTACGGCCTGGTCAATCCGCTGCCGTGCCCTGGCAATCTGGCGGTCTTCCAACTCGAGCGCGACAAGGCCGGACACGGCCTCGAAAGAGTGTCGGTCGGCCTGGAGAGCACGCAGATACGTACTCCTTGCCACGTCATGGCCTCCGCGCGAGGCTTGAATGGCCGCGAGCAGCACCAGCAGGTCCGCCGACGTGCTCTCCTTGGCGAGCAGGGGCGCGAGCGTCCGGTCGGCAGTCGAGAAGTCGCGGGCACGAATGAGCGCCTTCACAAGAGCGACCGACGCGCCTCTGTCATTGGGGTCGAGCCGGACACTTGTTCGCGCGAACTCCAGGGCGACCTTGTCCCGGTTCAGCGCGAGCGCCAGGTTCGCCAGGTCTCTCGTCACCTGAGCGTCGCTCGGATTGAGCCTGTACGCCTCCGCGAACTCGTCGAACGCGCGCCCGAGATCGCCGGTGGCCAGAAGCGACCGTGCAAGCACCGCTCGCGCCTCACTGGCGCCGGGGCCCGCGGCCACCGCGGCGTCAGCGACCCTCAGCGCCTGATCGAAGGCTCCTGACGAGAACAGCACCTCTGCTTTGATTCGCAGGGCGCGTGGATTGTTCGGTTCTCGAGCGAGGATCTTTTCCGCGCGCTGAAGCGCCTGCTCACGCCTGCCCAGGCGGAGCTCGATGTCCGCGGCCCTTAACGCCACGCCTGCGCCGGGATCCTCGCCGGCGGCAATCTCATTGAGAATCGGGAGAGCCTCCTCGCCGCGATTTCCCCGAATAAAAAAATCCGCCAACGCCAGCCGCGAGTCACGGTCTCCGAGCGCTGCCGCAACCTTCAGGTACTTCTCGGCCTCCGCATGCCGGCTGCGCGATACGTAAAACAATCCGAGCGTGCGATTCAAGAAGGCGTGACCTGGCTCTTCGTCGGCCTGCTCCTGCAAGACGACCGCGCCATCATCGAGACGTCCTACGGCCCACAGAAGACCGGCAAGACCCAGGCGCGCGTCGGACATTGTCGGGTCGATCTCGAGGGCCCGCCGAAAAGCGGCTTCAGCGGCACGATCATCGGATTGAGCCACTTCGGGGCGGAGGTGGAGCCTCACAGACTCGGCGTCACGCCCCAGACGCCACGCCTCATCTAACCTCGACAGGACGAATGTGGAGTTGGAAAAGCGCGCTTTCGCATTTGCGAAATGGACCAGGAGGGCCGGACTGTCTGGAGTGCGCTTGAGCATCACCGAAGCGCGTTCCACCACGTCGAGATATCGTTCCTGCGAAAGCAGCGACCAGATCCCCAGCAACTGGGCATCCTGATCGTCCGGCAATAGATCTGCTGCTCGGATGCCCTCCCGGATTGCCTCTCCCCAACGTTCGGCATACCGGTACGTCGAGGCCAGTTTCAAGCGTGCAACCCCATCCCTCGGGTCGCTCGCCACGGCTGCCTGATAGAATGCGATGGCCTCGCCGTACTGCTTGCGCTCGACCAGCTCATCGCCACGCTGAAGGGCCTCTGCCTTCGTGAGCGCATCATTATTTCGGCAGGCCGAAGCCACCAGGAGGAGCACGAGGACCGTTACATACCGGAGTGGCACGGACTTTTGACGCGGGAGGCTCGGTCCCAACTCAGGTAACCACGTAGGCTGCAGACCGGAGAACATCCCGTGACCCCCTCAGACGACGAGTATAACGGGAACATTGGATGCCGGGGGCTCCTCACACGGCTCTCCCGAAGAGGCGATCGAGCCAGCGATAGAGATACTGGCGCTTCCCTAACTGAGCCACGGAACGCGCGCCGAGATACTGGGCAAGGCTCTGCGCGAAGCTATACGGAATCGCACGGCACCACCAGCTGACTCGGCCGGCGAAACCAAGCGAGGGGTCGCGGGCCACGGTTCGAAGGGCATGCCGAGCCCCCGCGATAGTGCGCCAAATCAGATCCTGCCTCCGCGGTACGACATGTACTCCGAAGAGTCGATAGAGATTCTGGTGATCGAGGTACACGCGCTTCAGCTCGTACCACGGCGAGCGCTCATGAGAATGGATGACGCACGAGCGCGGTTCGTAGAGAATCGCGTAGCCGGCGAGCAAGACTCGATGTGCCCAGTCGAGATCCTCACCGAAACGGCGCTCGCGAAATGGAATGTCCAGTGCAATGCGACGACGTACACCGGAGCTTACGTTGTCGAACGCGGCCCGGCGAACCTTGTCGAGCGGCGCGAGGGCCTCGAACTCCTCCGGGCTCGTCACTGACTGCGTTCTCGGCGCGGTGTTGGCGGCCAGCCAGCCCTGGAGGCGATCGCGGATGAAGGGACTCGCGTCCGGCCGGGGAATCTGCCGGCCGTAGGCGCCTGCCACCCGTGCATCATCGAACGCGTCCACGAGCCTCTGCATCCACAGATCGTCGGCCGGCCTGGCGTCTTGCACGGTGAGAATGACAATCTCACCCAGGGCTTCGCGAATTCCCAGGTTCCGCGTAAGGCCGTGGTTGAACTGTGAGTGCGGGATCTCGATCAGGCGAATCGGTTGCTGGCGAAGGAATTCGACCGTGCCATCCGTCGATCCGGAATCAATAACGAGGATCTCGAAGGGACGGTCCAGCCGTTGACGCTGCATGCACCCGAGAATCTCCGGGAATTCCGGCCCCGCGTTCCACGTGGGGACGAACAGGCTGACGACGGGTGGGATGACCATGCAACGTGAGCTTCTCCGGACGGTCAGGTGACCTCCGGGAATATACTAGGAAGATTCGCATGCTGCACGATCTTTCAGATCGTCGAGCGGCTCCGACTGGAGATCTCGAAGATGAGCCGAGTGCCGGCCCGATCGACATTTCAGTCGTCATTCCTGCCTACTTCGGCGCACGCACGATTGCCGACTGTCTGGAGTCGATCGAGCGCGCGACGCGAGGCCGCCGCAGCGAGATCATCGTCGTCGAGAGCTCCGGCGATGGAACGGCCGACATCGTACGCCAGCGTTTCCCGGGCGTCGTACTGATCCCCTCGACGGAGCGCCTGTCGGCCGGAGGTGCTCGGAACCGCGGCGCCGCCGAGGCTCGGGGACGAGTGGTCTTCTTCACGGATCAGGACTGCGTCGTTCCCCCGGACTGGATTGACCGGCTGGAGCGACATCTCGATGACCCTTCGGTCGGTGCGGCGGGCGGATCCGTGGGGATTCGCGATCTCTCCAACCTCAGTGGTTGCGCCGTGTACTTCCTGGAGTTTCTCAACCACTTTCCCGGCAACGGATCGCCGCAGCGTAACGGGAACTTCCTGGTCGGCTGCAACAGTGCCTATCGCTCGAAGGCCCTCCAGTCGGTGCATTTTCCGGATCAGACGCTTGGTGAGGACGTCCTCTTCTCGCATGAGCTGCGCAACCACGGATTCGGCGTGGTGTACGACCCGCGGATCGAAGTGCGGCATCGGAACCGCGAAGGCTGGGGAGAGTTCTTCAAGTACAACCGCAAGATGGGACGTTCGGCGGCGAGCTATCACGAGGTGCTGCAACTCTGGTGGATCGCGCCGTTTCTTCGGGCCCCGATTCTGGCGTTCCTGGCGCCGGCAGTGATTCTTCCTACGATCGCGGTCGATCTCGCCCGTGCACGCTGGTCGTATTTCTTCCGCTTCCTCCTGCTCTCACCCATGTGCCTGCTCGGAAACCTTGTCTGGGCCGGCGCCTTTCGACGGCAGGTGCTCGAGATGCGTGGGTACGTCACCCCACGCCCTGTGTAGTCTCAGGGAGACAAGGCAGCGTCAGGTCCGTTACGCCCGTTGGCGCAGAAGTACCTCGTACCGGCGTCGCACTTCGGTCGCCTGCTGATCGATCCCAGGGACAGCCGGTATGTTGCCGCGGAGTCGATCGAGCACATCCCGGTGCTCGACCAGGTGGAGCATCTTTTCTCGCAGGTCCGCGGCATCGCCAAGACGAAAGTGCAAGCCGTCCACGCCGTCCCGCACGAGCTCCGCCATGCCGCCGCGGTTGGCGGTAATCACGGGAACGCCGCCGATGAACGCCTCCTGGATGGTCAGCGGTGAGTTCTCGTACCAAAGGCTTGGCACGACGACCACGTCGAGGGAGCCCAGGATCGCGCCGATGCGTTGATTGTCATAGGCGCCATGGAAGACCACGCTCGTTTCCTGCCCATCGTTGATGCGCCGCCAGTAGTTTTCCGAGATCGGGCTCCCGAATGCCGAACCGTAGATGTGCAGATCGGCCCGATCGCCAAGGCCCCGAAACGCCTCGAGAAGCAGCTCGACGCCCTTCTGCGCGTGCAGGGCACCGATATAGCCGAACGCGAGGCGCTCGGTGGCACCCTCCCGGGCTACGCGGGAGAACGGCCGCATGCCATATCGCGTGTACACAATCTTTTCCGAGGGCACACCGCAGCTCACGTAGCGCTGCCGAAGAAACTCACTCGGCGCCAGGAACAGGTCCGCGTCACGAAAGATGCGTCTTGTCTGCGTCATGAAGAAGTCGCGCTTGCGCGCCACGTCCGTGTGAGCCGGGTCCCCTCCCAACTGTTCCGCGACGCCGACGGCAGCCTTCAGCGCCATGCGAAGCGCCGGACGAGGCTGCTGATTGGCATAGACACGCCAGCGAGCCAGCGACGGCACCCGGGCCCCCAGGACCGGACGGCTGCCACCGTTGGTACGAACCAGGACCGGGCAACAGTCCTGGAAAAACTCTGGATCCTCCTTGTCGCAGAGTTTGCCGTCTGTCCGGAGCAAGTACATGTTGGGGCAAATCAGTCCGAAGTCGTGCAGCGTATACACGACGGCGGCGCCGCTCGCCCGCGCCGTGCTCACGAGGTCGTCACCCAGACTCACGAAATTGTGAAAATGGACAATCTC
>JAKFXY010000135.1 GCA_021731165.1 Acidobacteriota bacterium
CAGGCCAGTCAGGGCCGTCGTGTCGGCAACGCCCTGCTGTGCGCGCTGGCCGGCTACCTGACGGGACGCCCTATCCCCGATCTCACGTCGGGCTTCCGCGGGGCACGCCGCACATGCCTTCGGGAGTTCATCCACCTGCTGCCCAACGGCTTCTCCACGCCGACGACGACGACGCTGGCATTCATCAAAGCGGGCTATAACGTCACGTTCGTCCCGATCGACGCGCAACAGCGATCAGGGCAATCGAAGATCCGCTTTGCCAGGGACGGCACGAAGTTCTTTCTGATTCTGCTCAAGGTCATCACGATCTTCAGCCCGCTGCGCGTCTTTGCGCCGGTAAGTCTTTGCGCATTTCTCTTCGGTGTGCTCTACGGCGCAGGAAATTATTTCGTCGCGGGCCGAATCCCCAACGGCGCGGTGCTGTTCATCCTCTTCTCCGTGATCGTCTTCCTCGTGGGCCTCGTCTCGGAGCAGATCTCGTCGCTTCGCTTCGAGGGACCGAAGGGCCTCGACGAGTAAATTCTTCGCCCTTTGACGTTCCAGTGTTCCAGTGTTACCGTTTGTCGCTTTCAAATGCAGCAGCAGAAGACCGCCCCGGCCAGCCTGAGCGTGTTCTTCCCGGCCTACAACGACGGCGGCACGATCGCCAGTCTCGTCCTCCAAGCCGTGAAGGTCGCGGGAAAGCTCACGCCGGATTTCGAAGTCATCATCGTCAACGACGGCAGCTCGGATGCGACACGGGAGATTGCCGATGAGCTCGCCCGCACCTACCCGCAAGTCCGCGTCATTCACCACCCCCGCAACCGCGGCTACGGCGGCGCGCTACGCACGGGGTTCGCGGCAGCCACCAAGTCGCTCATCGCCTACACGGACGGCGACGGCCAGTACGACCCCTCTGAGCTCGAGCTGCTCTGGAACCGCCTGACGCCAGACGCGGACATGGTGACCGGCTACAAGATCAGCCGCTCGGATCCCATGCACCGCATCGTCATCGGGAAGATTTATCACTACACGGTGAAGTGTCTCTTCAGGTTGCGGGTCACCGACGTTGACTGTGACTTCCGCCTGATGCGCCGCGAGATCTTCGACCGCGTGAGGCTCGAGCGCAACACCGGTGTCATCTGTCTCGAGATGATGCGCAAGATTCAGGATGCCGGATTCCGCGTCGTGGAAGTGCCGGTGCACCACTACCACCGCATGCACGGACGCTCGCAGTTCTTCAACTTCAAGCGCGTTTTCTGGACGGGAGTGGACGTGATGAAGCTGTGGCTCCAGCTGGTCGTGCTCGGCCGCGGCCGCCAGAGCACGCCGGTGCTGTTCCGGAATCAGACTATCAGCGGCGTCATTCCCCCAGACTCGACCAAGCCGTGACCGAGTACCGCGAGTTCTACCGCGACCGCCGCGTGGCGATCACGGGAGGCCTCGGCTTCATCGGCAGCAACCTCGCGCACCAGCTCGTCGGGCTCGGCGCCCGGGTGCTCCTCATCGACTCGCTCATTCCCGAGTACGGCGGCAACCTCTTCAACATCCACGGCATCGAGGATCGCGTCCGCGTCAACGTCGCCGACATCCGCCAGCAGAGCACGATGAACTACCTCGTGCAGAAACAGGACGTCATCTTCAACCTGGCGGGGCAGGTCAGTCACATCGACAGCATGCAGGACCCGTATACGGACCTCGAGATCAACTGCCGCAGCCAACTCTCGCTTCTCGAGGCGTGCCGTCGAAACAACCCGGCGGTGAAGGTCGTGTTCGCGGGCACGCGGCAGGTGTACGGACGGCCCGCAACCTTGCCGGTTACGGAGCAGCATCTCGTCAGACCGACCGACATCAACGGCATCAACAAGGCCGCTGGCGAGAACTATCACCTCGTCTACAACAACGTGTTCGGCGTTCGGGCCTGCTCGCTGCGGCTGACCAACGTGTTCGGCCCGCGACAGCTCCTTAAGCACAACCGCCAGGGGTTCGTGGCATGGTTCATCCGACTCGCGCTCGAAGATCAAGAGATCCAAATCTACGGTGACGGCCGTCAGATCCGTGACTTCGTATACGTGGACGATGCGGCGGACGCGTTCTTGCGGGCCGGCGCCAGCGACGCCTGCAATGGCGAGGTCTTCAATGTCGGCGGGTCCGAGCCGATCGGACATCGCGACCTCGTCGAGTTGATGATTGGCGCCGCGGGATCGGGACGGTACCGTTTCGTCGAATGGCCCCTGGAGAAGAAGGCGATCGACATCGGCGACTTCTATGCTGATTCATCCCTCATCAATCGAACGCTTGGATGGACTCCGCGGACGACGCTCCGCGACGGGATCGAGCGCACGCTGGCGTACTATCGCGCCCACCTGTCCCACTACGTGCCGCCGATCGGGCCGCAGGTCGCAACGCGGTGACCCTCCCTTCCATCCCATTTCTCGATCTTCGTCCTGGTTGCGGGTCCGACCACGCCGGGCGTGACGGCCGGAGCCCCGCGAAAACGCATGACGACGCGGCCGAGGTACGAGCGGCGATTGAACGAGTTCTTACCCGTGGCCGCTTCGTGCTTGGGCCGGAAGTCGAAGCATTCGAGGCCGAGTTCGCGGCGGCCAGCGGGGCGCGCCACGCGGTTGGCGTCGGCAACGGCACCGATGCGATTGCGCTGCTCCTGAGAGCCGCTGGTGTGGGGCATGGAGACGAGGTGATTGTCCCGGCGCTGACGGCCGCGTACACCGGCCTCGCCGTGCTCATGGCTGGCGCACTGCCGGTTTTCGCCGACGTGGACGAAGAGACGCTCACACTCGACCCGGCCGCGAGCGCGGCCGCCGTGACACCGCGCACCCGCGCGATAATTCCGGTCCATCTATACGGACAACCGGCATCGGACGAACTCCACGCAATTGCCTCACGACATTCCCTCGCCATGATCGAGGACTGCTGCCAGGCACACCTGGCCACGTCCGGAGACATCCCAGTGGGCACCCGCGGCGTGGGCGGAGCCTTCAGCTTCTATCCCACGAAGAATCTTGGCGCCCTCGGCGACGGCGGCGCGATCATCACCAACGATTCGCTCGTCGCCGAGCGAATCCGCTGCCTCCGCAACGGTGGCCAGACCGACCGCTACCATCACGCGGAGGCTGGTATCAACAGCCGGCTCGACGAGATTCAGGCTGCGGTACTGCGCGTGAGATTGCCGCGGCTGCGCCAGATGACGGAGCGGCGCCGAACCCTCGCGGCCGCCTATCGTCACCTGCTTCCACCGGTTGTGCGGGTGATCCGGGAGCGAGAGCCCGGACATGTCTACCACTTGTTCGCTGTCCGCTCAGATGCGCGAGACGCGTTGCAGGCCCACCTGCGCGCATCGGGGATCGAGACGTTGATCCACTATCCCGTTCCGCTGCACGAGCAGGCCGCCTTCGTCGAGACCGCGGCGTCCAAGGCCGCGTTCGCGGCGGAGGCGCCTGGCGCCTCGGCGGGCGCGGGGACCAGGACCGCGACACGGGCCGCGTGTCCGATAGCCGCACGCGCCGCACGGGAACTGCTTTCGTTGCCGTTACACCCGTGCCTTGCCGAGGCGGACGTCGCCCGAGTCGCCGCGGCGGTCGGCCAGTTCGGGAAGGGATGAGCACCCGCGTAAAGGCAGTGAGTAGGCGGGCGCTTGACGACATGCGCGATAATTGGGGCGGTATGCACCGCTTGACTACCTGCCTCATCGCGTCAGGAGCCCTACTGATGGCCGGGGCCGGCCTGGCCGAAGCTCAGCAGCCGCTGCGCCTCTCGATCCAGGACGGCCGGGTCACCCTACACGCGCAGAACGTGCCGGTGCGGACGATTCTGGCCGAATGGAGCCGGATCGGAGGGACAGCCGTGTTTGGTGGCGACCGCATCGCGGGAGCTCCGGTCACCCTCGATTTCAGCGGACTGCCCGAGCGTCAGGCACTCGACATTCTGCTTCGTAATGTCGCCGGCTACGTGCTCGGCGCGCGGGCCTCCGCAACCGGGGGTGCGTCGTCCTATGACCGCATTCTCATCTTGCCAACGAGCGTTGCCCCGCGGCCGGCAGCCACACCCGCCGCCAATACCCCAATCCGCCAGCCTCCACCGCCGCCTCCTGGTGGTCGTGTGGACGACGATTCTCAGGAAGACAGTGCGCCTGAAACGACGCCGGCGTTCCAGCCAGGGCGTGCGCCGCGCACGGCGCCGGTCGATCAAGGCAGGCAGCCAAACGTGCCGCAGCAGTTCGGGCAGGCACCGGTACCACTCAATTCAGATGACATCTCGCCGGAAGCGCCCCAGCCTGGACAGCTCATGGTTGAACCCAGGCCGGGCAATCCGTTTGGCGTGCCCGTGGGATCCTCCGGCACGCCTGGCGTAGTCACGCCGGTGCCGCAGCAGCCCCAGGCCCCGCCGCGACGGGTGCAGGATCCGGATTAGCCGCTTTCCATGTCGGACATCGACCGCTTCAAGCCCGACGATCGCCGCGGGGTCGATACGCTGTACCGCCGCACTCACGGCGCCGACGCGGCGGAAGCCAACCGACTGCGGTGGGACTGGCAGCATCGCCGCAACCCGTACAACTCAACCGGCCAGCCAGGCATCTGGGTCGCGCGCGAGGGGCCGACAGTGGTCGGCCACTATCCGACGCTCCCGGTGCGCGTGTCGCTCAAGGGGCTCGAAGTCGAGGGTGCGTGGGGCACGGATGCGATGGTGGCGCCAGAACGCGAGCGCCAGGGGCTTGGGGAAGCACTCGTTCGCGCATGGGATCGCAACAGCGGGGCCGTGCTGACCCTCGGAGTCTCGGGTGAGTCGCGCCAATTGCTGGACCGGCTCCACTGGCCTGAAGCGCACCTGGTGCCGTGCCTGGTCAAGCCGCTCACGCGCAGAGCGGTCCGCCTCCCTCACATGCCTACGGTGGTCAACCGGTTGATTTCGGCGCTCACGCTGCCGGTCATCCAAATCGTGTCACGCTCCAGGCCGCTCAGAGCCGAGTGCGAGCCGATCCGTCGATTTGACTCGTCATTCACCGCGCTTTGGGAGCGTCTCGCACCGAAGTTCGACCTCGCGGTTCGCCGCGACGCGCCGTATCTCAACTGGCGGTACGTCGAGCCACCGCACGTCCGGTACTCGGTGGTGGCGCTGAAGCGGCAAGGAGAGGTCCACGGCTACGCCGTCTACCGCCATCGCCATGAGCCGCTCGGCCGTGTCACCATGCTCGTGGACTTCCTCGCGGATCCGGATGACGTCTCGGGCATCAAGACCCTGCTGCGATGGGTCGATCGCGCTGCGCGCGCCGAGGACGCGGACAAGGTCCGCTGCCACGTGATGAACAGGGCGTTCCGGCGCATCCTGAAGCGCAACGGCTATTTCGCCGTGAAGTCCACCCTCGAGGTCGGCGTCAAGGTGAACGCGGTGCAGGTGCCGAAGGGTTTCTACGACGACACCGGCACCTGGCACATCACCTACGGCGATTCCG
>JAKFXY010000032.1 GCA_021731165.1 Acidobacteriota bacterium
GAAGCGCGAGCCGCGCAAGGGGCGGAATCCCAAGACAGGCGACAAGGTGGATGTGCCGCCGAAGAAGGTTCCGTACTTCAAGCCTGGCAAGGAACTGAAGGAACTCATCAATCGCGAAACCGAGGCCGTTGAGGCGTCGGTGACCGCGGCGCCGGTCGGTATCCCTGGCGCGGTGGTGCAATTCTAGGTATAGCCGCAATGCTCGAGGCTCAAAGCCCAATGGGAAATCGTTGAGTCCTGGGCCGTGGGCCTTCGGCCTTGCGCGCTGATGGATCGTCTGTGGTCGCCATGGCGGCTCGAGTACGTGACCAGCGCTAAGCCGACAACGGGGTGTGTCTTCTGCGGCGCGCTCCGTCTTCCCGATCCAGCTTCCCTCATCGTGTTCGAAGGGGAAGTCTGCTACGTCATCCTCAACCTCTACCCGTATAACAACGGTCACCTCATGGTGGTGCCGTATAAGCACACAGCCACGCTGGCGTCTCTGACGCCAGAAGAGCTGCACGAGCTTGCGGTGTTGACTCAGCGCGCGGAAACGGCGCTGGTCGAGGCCTACCAGCCGCACGGCATCAACGTCGGCATGAATCTCGGAAAGCCCGCCGGCGCAGGTGTGCTGGATCACCTGCACCTGCACCTCGTCCCTCGGTGGAACGGCGACACGAACTTCATGACCGTCGTCGGCGAGGTCCGCGTGCTACCGGAGGACCTTGCCTCGAGCGCCGCGCGTCTGCGTCCGATCTTCCAAAGACTCGCGCGTTAGACGGACCTGAAGGTCCGTCTCTGCGGGCGTTTCCCACACTTACAATGTGCAGGATGGACTTCGACCTCACCGCCGTCCAGCAGTCCTGGCAGCGGAAGGGCGCGGCGCTCGGGCGGGAGCTCGCGCAGGATGCCCCGGCCGCCGATGTCGTGACAGCCGCGGCACATGCGGGGTTACTGGACGTCGAAGCGGACATCCTCTCGATCGTGGTGGCCCTCGAGGCGCTGGCTTCAGAGTCGGCCTCGGCCGCCGCGGCTCTCGCGATTCATACCGCCGCCATGCTCGCGGTAAGGGGCGATGGACATTTTCAGGAGGTCGCACGTGGCGAATCGGTCGGAGCGCTGACGCTTTCGACCGAGTCCGTCCCGGTCCTCGACGAGCGCACCCTGTCCGGCTGCGCATCTTGGGTCGCGCCACTCACCGCTCACGGCGTAGCGCTTGTCGCCGGGCGTCAAGGCGAGGAGCGTATGGCCTGTGCCGTCAGGTTGGACACGGCGGGCGTCTCCATCGAGGGCGTTCGCACGGCCGCTCTGCGCGGATTCGTGTGTGGGCACCTCACGTTCGATCGGGCGCCGTGCGTGTTGATCGGGCCGACGCTGCCGGTGATGAGCCTGGCACGAATCTTCATTGCCGCGGCGGGCATTGGGATGGGTCGCCGGGCGGTGCGTGAGTCGTTGGGGAGCGTGCGAGGTACGAGCCGCGGAGCCGGTGGGGAACAGACGGTGCAGGGGCTGGTTGCCGACGCGGCCACGGAGCTCGACGCGGCAATGCTCCTCACCTGGAAGGCGGCCACGAGTCCGCTGTCGCTGGGGGCGGCCTCGATGGCCAAGCTGGCCGCCACAGGGGCGGCCCAGCGTGCCCTCGAGCGGACGACGCAGATCGTCGGGGCGGACACCTTTCGCCATGGACACGTGATCGAGCAGCTCGCGCAGGATGTTCGCGCACTGGAGCTCTTCGCGGGACGCACGGAGGCGTTGCGCGAAGCGGTTGCCCGTGAGGAGCTGCCGCAGCCAGGATCATAGCGACAGGATCTGTTTCGCGATGGTCTGCAGCTGCAGGTTGGACGTCCCTTCGTAGATCTGTCCGACCTTCGCGTCGCGGAACAGCTTCTCGACCGGATAGTCCTTCACGAAGCCGTAGCCGCCATGGAGGTTCACGGCAAGCGAGCTCACGCGCTCGGCGGTCTCCGACGCGAAGAGCTTGCACATGGCCGCTTCCTTGAGAAATGGCGCTCCGCCGTCGCGAAGGCGGGCGGCGTTGTAGACAAGCAGCCTTGCCGCCTCGATCTCAGTCGCCGCGCGCGCGAGCTGGAACTGCACACCCTGGAAGTCGGCAATCGCCTTGCCGAACTGCATCCGCTCCTTTGTATAGCCGATCGCGTGATCGAGCGCGCCCTGCGCGAGGCCGATCATTTGCGCTCCGATGCCGATGCGTCCTTCGTTCAGCGTCTCGATAGCCACCTTGTACCCTTTGCCTGGCTCGCCGAGCACGGCGTCTCGCGTGACGCGGCAGTCCTCGAGCAGCAGCTCGCAGGTGCTGCTGGCCCGGATGCCAAGCTTGTCCTCTTTTCTGCCGACCGTGAACCCTCCAGCGCCACGCGCCACCAGGAACGCGGTGATGCCGCGATAGCCGGCTGAGGGATCGATCGTGGCGAAGACGATGAAGAGGTCCGCTTCGTTGCCGTTGGTGATCCAGAGCTTGCGCCCGTTCAGCACGTAGTCGTCGCCCGCCCGCGTGGCCCGTGCGGTGAGCGCGAATGCGTCACTGCCAGACTCCGCCTCCGAAAGGGCGTAGGCCCCGACTGTGCGCGCGGCGAGCGCCGGAAGCCACATGTGCTTCTGGGCGTCCGTGGCCCATCGGTTGAGTGCATTGATGACTAGCGTGTTCTGGACATCCACGAGGACCCCGATTGAGGGGTCCACGCGGGAAAGACTTTCGACGGCCAGGACCGAATGAAACAGGGTGGCGCCGGCGCCGCCGAATGCCTCGGGCACCTCGACACCCATGACGCCGAGCTGGAAGAGCGCATCAATGAGCGTCCGCGGGACCGCGGCGGCGTCGTCCATCGCTCGGACGTGTGGGCGGATTTCACGGTCCGCAAACTGGAAAACGCTGTCGCGGAAGAGGCTCTCGTCCTCGGTCAGTGTGGTCAGGGCGCTCACAGGACGATGGTATGTCTCAAGTCCCAGATCCCACATCCCAAATTCCCAGGGCGCAGCGAACTCCGGTCCCCAGGCCCAGGTGTCGCGTCCAAAACAAGTATCATCACGGGAGAGGCCGAACCGATGGTGAGACCACGCTTTCTTGTCGCGTTCACCGTGACGGTGGCCTTGGCTCAGGTCGGGGCCAGAATCGGCGCCCAGGCCGGCCCTGCGCAGCAGCCGACCACATCCACGCCGCCGCAGCCGGCGCAGCAGGCAACCCCTGACGCCGGCCAGCAACCTACCTTTCGCGCCGGCATCAACTTCGTCCGCGTGGACGTCATTGTCACCGAGAAGGGCGAGCCGGTCACCGACCTCACGCAGGCGGACTTCGAGGTGCGCGAGGACGGCACGCCCCAAGCGATCGAGCAGTTCCGGCTCATCAAGGTGGACGGCAATCCACGTCCCGGCGATCCGCCGCCCCGTCAGATCCGCAACCGTGACGACGAGGAGGCAGAGGCGGCGCGCGACGACGTGCGGGTCATCGTGATTTTTCTCGACGACTACCACGTGCGCGTCGGCGCCGCGATGTCGGTCAAGCGGCCGCTCATCGAATTCATCCAGACCCAGCTTCGCCCCACCGACATGGTGGCGGTGATGTATCCGCTCACGCCGGTCTCAGGCGTGGAGTTCACGCGCAATCACGCGTCGATCATCTCGGCCGTGAACAATTTCGAGGGGCGGAAATTTCGCTACGACCCGCGCAACGGCTTCGAGCAGACGTACGCGCAACAACCCGCCGAAGTCGTGGAGCAGATTCGCAACCAGGTGGTCATGGGGGCACTGCGCGGCATCGCGACGCGCCTCGGCGCGGTGCGCGACGGGCGCAAGTCGCTCATCTACGTCAGCGAAGGGCTGACGGCGATGCTCCCGCCCCAGCTGCGCACGCAGAACGCGGAGCTGGGCATCGGCGGCGTTCGTACGGGTCCCATGACCGGCGAGAACAATCCGCGGGAGGAGACCGCGCGCGCGTTCGCGCAGTCGGATCTCTATTTGTGGATGCGCGAAGTGACCACGGCAGCCAATCGCAACAACACGTCGATCTACTCGCTCGATCCGCGCGGCCTGGCCACCAACGAGTTTGGCATCGACGAGAACGTCGGCCCCGGGCAGGACCGCGTCAGTCTCCAGGACACGCAGAACACCCTGCGCGTGCTCTCCGACGATACAGACGGGAAGGCTGTGATCAACCGCAACGACCTGGTGGGCGGGCTCGCTCAGGTCATGCGCGACTCGAGCTTTTACTACCTGATTGGTTACAGCTCGTCAGGGGCCCCCGCGGACGGCAAGTTTCACGAGATCAAAGTGAATGTGAAACGGCGCGGCATCGACGTGCGCGCCCGTCGCGGCTTCTGGGCGGCCACCGCCGATGACGTGTTGCGGGCCAGGACGCCGCCGCCCGCGGTCGGCGGACCGCCGAAGGCGCTCGACGCGGCGCTGGCATCGCTTGCAACGCCCGTCCAGTCGGCCCAGTACCTCCGAACGTGGCTCGGTACCGAGCGCGGGGAGAACGGCAAGACACGTGTGAGCCTCGTCTGGGAGCCGATCACCGGCCCGGCGAACACGCGTCGAGAGCAGGCCAGCCGCGTCTCGATTCTGGCCGCCAGCGCAAGCGGAGACCTCATCTACCGCGGCCGCACCACAGACCCGGCGGCACTGCGGCTCTCGTTCGACGCGCCCCCTGGCCCGCTGGAGCTCCGCCTGTCGGTGGAGGCGGCCGGGGGCGGCGTTCTCGACAACGAGGTCCGCAAGGTCACTATTCCCGATCTCACCTCACCGCAGGCGGCCATCAGTACGCCGCGGGTGTTCCGCGCGCGCACCGCGCGCGACGTCCAGGCCCTCACGCAGGACGGTTCGGCCGTGCCAGTCACCGATCGACAGTTCTCGCGCACCGAGCGCGTGCTGATACGGTTTTACGCGTACGGCGCAGGCACCGACATGCCCTCGGCCACCGCCGTTCTGCTCAATCGGACGGGTGCGCGGATGGCGGACGTGCCTGTGGCGGCCGCGACGGCTGGCGGCACGCATCAGATAGATCTCGGTCTTGCCTCGATGCCCCCAGGTGAATACGTCGTCGAGATCACAGTGGTTGGCGCCAGCGGGGAAGCGAAGGAACTGGTCGCGATCCGTGTGACCAGCTAGGCGTACATTCCTCTCATCTTCGTGACCGTGCCCACGCGCGAGATGGCCACCATGTAAGCTGCCGTGCGCAGGTCCACCTTGAACTTCAACGAGGTCTTCAGCACGTCGTCGAAGGCCTCGCACATCTTCTTTTCGAGTCGCGTGTTGACCTCTTCCAGTTCCCAGAAGTAGCCGTACCGGTCCTGTACCCACTCGAAGTAGGAGGTGGTCACGCCGCCGG
>JAKFXY010000131.1 GCA_021731165.1 Acidobacteriota bacterium
AGCCCGAAGCTGAGTTCTTTCTCTTTCAGCGACGGCCGAACGGCGAGCCGACCACGGAAACTCACGATTCGGGCGGCTACTTCGACTTGACGCCGGTGGACCTCGGCGAAGACGTCCGGCGCGAGATCGTCCTGGCACTCGAGCAGATGGGCTTCCACGTCGAGGCGGCCCATCACGAAGTGGCGCCGGGCCAGCACGAAGTGGACTTCCGCTACGACGATGCCCTGATCACGGCGGACAACGTCAGCACGTTCCGCTTCGTCGTAAAAAACGTGGCCAGTCGCCACGGCCTTCACGCGACCTTCATGCCCAAGCCAATCTTCGGCGTCAACGGCAGCGGGATGCATACCCATCAAGCATTGTTCGCGGAGGGAAGGAACACATTTTTCGACGGGGGCGCCGAGTGGCAGCTCAGCCAGACCTGCCTTCAGTACATTGGTGGGCTCCTTCGGCACGCGAAAGCCTTCTGCGCGATTACGAACCCGCTTGTGAACTCATTCAAGCGCCTGGTGCCGGGCTACGAAGCGCCCACGGCCATCGCCTGGTCGGAGAAGAACCGCAGCCCCCTCGTGCGCGTGCCGGCAGCCCGTGGGGCAGACACGCGAATTGAGCTGCGGATGCCGGATCCCTCGTGCAATCCCTACCTGGCGTTCGCGGTCATGTTGCGGGCGGGACTCGACGGCATCGAGCAGGCCATCGACCCGGGCCCGCCGGTCAGCAAGAACATCTACAAGATGAGTCACCGCGAGCGTCGCCATCTTCGGATAGACGAACTCCCAGGTAATCTGAGCGAGGCGCTCGACGAACTCGAAAAGAGCGACCTGATGCGGGAGACGCTCGGCGACCACATCTTCGATCACTTTCTGGCGGCGAAGCGTGAGGAATGGGATAGCTACATCCGCCACGTCTCCCCGTGGGAAACCGAGCGTTACCTCAACACGTACTAGGCGGACTTGAAGGTCGGCCTCGACCAGGGGACCTGTTCCCTGGACAACCACTCCGCCTTTGCCTCTCCACCTGACCTCGGACGTGTACACTCGCCAGCTCCACCCCTCTCGATCGAGGGTACAATCGCCAAACCACACCGGCACAGAAGTTGATGTCTCTCATTTCGGTCGCGGCGGATCACCGGGATGCGTAACCTCAGACAGGCGCTGGCATCGCCGCATCCCGGATGGCGGGACTTTACGATCCGCCCGCGGCCACTTGTCGCAGCTCGCACGGCCGGCGAACCTCGCGGCCCATTACTCAAAGGAGATCTCACGTGACGACATCGCGTTTGCTCGTCGCTCTTCTCGGCTCGTTGCTCATTTCGGGCTGCGCCGCCCGCAGTGTCCGCATAGCCGAGCTCAGGGACCAACCGGCCAAGTACGGTAACAAGTCGGTGAGCGTCAGCGGCGTCGTCACGCGGAGCTGGGGAATTCCGCTCGTCCCGTTCCAGCTCTACAACGTGGACGATGGCTCCGGGGAGATTACAGTGCTCGCCAACGGCGGCCGCACGCCGACCCGGGGTTCACGCGTGAAAGTAAAGGGGCGGCTCAACGAGGTAGCGGTCTTGGGAGGGCAGTCGATTGGGTTACACCTGCGGGAGCAGGACAGAAAGATCAACTGACGCTAGGCGGTAATCTTCACCGCGACCGCCGTCATGTCGTCGTTCTGTGCGATACCTCCGCGAAACTCGATCACGGCATCGAAGATGGCATCAACGATAGCGCGCGCGCTCTGAGTGCGGGTTTCCCTGACGATCTGCGTGACCTGCCGCGCCCCGAACTCTTTGCCCGCCCCGTTCATCGCTTCGAATACTCCGTCCGTGCAGAACACGAACACGTCTCCCGCCTTCATGGACACTTTCACCTCGTCGTAGGTGACACCCGGAAACGAGCCGAGCGGCACACCTGGCAGCTCGATCTGCCCGCAGTCGTGCTGAGAGCAGTGGATTGGATATGGCAAACCGGAGTTCGAAAACGTCACGTCCCGGCGTTTGAAGTCAAAGAAGGCGTAGCAAAGCGTGCAGTAGTACTCCTCAAGCTGCCGCTCGTGCAGGATGGTGTTCATCGACTGCAGCACCCCTGATACGCTGAAGCGATCGGGCGTGTAGCGGCGCCTCATCGTCCGCGACCTTACGAGTTCCGCGGCGAATGCGCCGTACAGTGCCGCCGGTGCACCCTTGCCTGACACGTCTCCGACGGCCACCACCAGACTGTTCGGCTCCGGAGAGAGAAAGTCGTGCAGATCGCCTCCGAGTTCGTGGGCTGGGGCAAAACGGCCCGCGACGTCGGCAGCCTTGAGGCGTGTGGGTGGACCAGTCGGCAGCAGCGCGGCCTGGACCCGCTGGGCGAAGCGCAACTCCTTCTCAATACGCTCCTCGTTGCGCCTGACTTCCTCGTACAGCCGCGCGTTCTCGATGGCAACCGCGGCTTGGCTTGCCAGCAGCGTCAGCAGTTCTTTGTGCTCCTTCGTGAAGGCGCTCAGTTCGGGGCTTTCGAGATCAAACACACCGATACAGCGATCCTTGATGAGCATCGGAATCACGAGCTCGGATCGCGCGTCCGGCACGAGGTTGAGGTAGCGCGGGTCCTGCGACACGTCGGCGACGAGCACCGCCTCCTTGTGCACCGCGGCCCAGCCGACCAGTCCCTCTCCCAGCTTGATGTTCTTGGCGGTTCCTTCCTCGCCGTACCGCACGGCCAGCTTCATCTCCAGAACCTGCGTCTGCTCGTTGAGCAACAGGATACCGAAGGTGCGGTAGTCAATCAGGCGTTTGGTCAGGCTCGCGATGCGCGTGAGGAGTACGTCGAGATCGAGGATCGACGACATCTCGTGGCCAATCTCCGCGAGCGTCTCCAATGTATCGATGTACTGGCGCTCAGACCGAAACAGCCTGGCGTTCTCGATCGCGACCGCCACGTGCGCCGCGAACTGCCGCAGCAGCGTTTCATCCTGGTTCGTGAATGCGCCCGGCTTCTCGTTCAGGAGGTTGAGAGCGCCAATCACCTTGCCCTTGCGGCGCATCGGCACGGCGAGCTGCGAACACATGTTGCGGAGCGGGCCCATGTAGCGCGGCTCCAGCCGGATGTCGTTGACCAGAATGGGGCGGCCTTCTTCGACAGCGGCACCGACGACACCCTGGCCCACTCGCAGGCGCAATGTCCGGGCGACCTCCTCTGGATAGCCCACTGAGTAGGCGACGCTCAGCTCCTTCTTGTGCTGATCGAGGAGGTAAACCGAAAAGGCACTGAAACTCGTGAGCCGCGCAATGAGTTGGGGGATCTTCTCCAGGAGATCACCGAGATCCAGCACGGAGGTCACCTCGCGCCCGAGCTCGGAGAGGGTCGAGAGGAGCTCGGCGTCCGTCGGAGTGCGCGAGACCGGTTGTGTCATCGGATCGTCGGTGGCAGGAAGTACCCGGATTATACTGGACGGTCTCCGATGGACTCACTCACGCTGCCGCTGGACTACACCGCGATCGAGCGGATCCTTCCGCATCGGTATCCGTTCCTCCTCGTGGATCGGATCACCGAACTCGAACCCGACAAGCGGATCGTGGGTATCAAGAATGTGACGCTAAACGAACGGTATCTCTCTCACCAGCCCGGCGCCTCACCCGCCCTGCCGCCGACCATTCTCACGGAAGCCGTGGCTCAGGTGGGTGCCATCCTGATCCTCTCGAAGCCGGAAAACCGGGAGAAGCTGATCTTCTTCATGGGGATCGAGAGGGTGCGCTACAGGCACCCGGTGTGTCCAGGGGACGTCGTCGAGATCGAAGCCCGCGTGAGGCGCCTCCGAAGCCGGATGGGGCAGCTGGACGGCTTTGCACGAGTTGGCGGCCGGACGGTAGTCAGCGGCACGATGACCTTTGCGCTTGGGCCTGCGTCGACGTCGAACGTCTAGCTCTCTCGCTGCCACGAAGCTACGCGTCCGAGGACCGTCACGCCAGAAATGTGATTGGTTCGCGAGGGCCGCAAGGTCGGCGGGCGTCATGTGATGCCCCTAGGCCGGGGGGCTTTGGCAGCCTACGCGACCGCGTGTTCTTCCGAGACGCGGACGCAGTTGCGCCCTTCCTGCTTCGCTCGATACAGCGCCGCGTCAGCCCGTCCGATGAGCCCGGCTACGTCGATATCCTCTGCCACAATCGTCGCGACGCCAAAGCTGGCGGTCACCGTGATGATTTCCGTTTGCCACGCCAGAGGATGCGATTCGATATCACGCCGCAGTGTGTCGGCCACTCTCAGGGCGCCGGGCAATGGTGTGTCGGGTAGCAGGATGACGAACTCCTCGCCACCGTAGCGGCACCTCACGTCACTCCCGCGCAGCACGGCGCGCATCCGCTCACCCACCGCTACGAGCACGGCGTCGCCGCATTGGTGCCCGAAACGATCGTTGATCTCCTTGAAGTGGTCGAGGTCGAACATGATGATCGTGAGCGGCAGACGCGATCGGCGCGAACGCCGGAGCTCGACGTCAATGATCTCGAAGGCATGCCGGCGATTGAAGCAGCCCGTGAGGGCGTCTCGTACGCTGTGCTCGTGGACGTCGCGAAAGAGCTCGGCGTTCTTGATCGATACACCGAGCAGCGCCGCGGCCGTCTCGAGTACCCGTCGCTCGTGATCGCTGAGGGGTGGATCGGAGGAAACGCCCAGTACGCCGAGCGCGTGGCCCGCAACGATCATGGGGAAGCAGGCGTACCTGCCGGTTCCGGCGTTGGATTCCGTTTCGCCTAGCGCGTGGGCCGCCGCGGCCTCCTGTTCCGCGGTTGGAGGCCCTGCCGTCAATGGCTCCCAGTGACTGGGCATCCTGGTCAGGGTCCACACCTCGCGGTCAGGCGCAAGGAGCGGAAGGTGCTCGCCGACCGCTGCTCTGATAGTGGTTCCGTCGAGTGTCCGGGCCAGCGCCTGGCCGTATTTGACCAATCGCCCCATTTCCTCGGCACGTTCGGTGGCTTGACGCGTCTCCAACCGCATTTCACGACGTCTACCCAGGAGGTGGAAGATGAAGACGGCAGTCAGGATGATTAGCCCTGGAAGCAGCTGAATGCCACGCTCCTGATCGATCTGGTAAGCAAATGCGAGTAGCTGCCCGAGGCTCTGCGAAAACACCACGAACAGCGCGACCGCCAGCCCAATCAGCAGGTACAGGTCGCGGCTAAGGAGGGAGACGACGAGCTCGGCAGCGCCTTGTGCGCG
>JAKFXY010000141.1 GCA_021731165.1 Acidobacteriota bacterium
GTCGGTAATGGTGCCCACGAGCCGGCCGATGAAATCGCGGGCCGTCGTCACCAGGCACCCGCACTGCAGGGTCGTCGTTGTATCCGTCACAGGGCTGTCATTCTAGAACGGCGTAGCCATCGCCTTACAATCAGGCGATGCCTGTAGCGGTTCGTCTTCACAAGACAGTCGGGGTCAAGGTCGGCGGCACGAAGATCGGCGCGACGAAGGTCAGCACTGTGCAGGTCGGCGGCGGCGCCCCCATCGTCGTCCAGTCCATGACGATGACGGATACGGCTGATGCCGCGGGCACGGCTCAGCAGTGCATCGAGCTGGCCGAGGCCGGGTCCGACATGGTCCGGGTGACGGTGAACCTGCCCGAAGCGGCCGAAGCCGTTCCCGAGATCAAGCAGCGGATGCTGGACGCCGGCTGCACGGCGCCGCTCATCGGCGACTTCCACTACAACGGCCACCTGCTCCTCACCCGCTTTCCGAAGTGTGCGGACGCCCTCGACAAGTACCGCATCAACCCGGGCAACGTGGGCACCGGCGCCCGGCGCGACGAGCAATTCGCCACGATCTGCAAGGTGGCGGTGGACCACGGCAGGCCCGTGCGCATCGGCGTCAATGGCGGGTCGCTCAACCAGGACCTGGTGATGGCTCGCATGCAGGAGAACACGGACCGCGACCTGGGCCTGACGGCCGAGGAAATCATCAACGAGTGCATGGTGCTCTCGGCCCTCCAGTCCACGGAGCTGGCACTCGAGGCCGGACTTCGGAAGGACCAGATCATCATCTCGTGCAAGGTCTCCCGGCCGCGCGACCTGATCGCCGTCTACCGCGACCTGGCCCGCAAGACCGACCAGCCGCTGCACCTCGGCCTCACCGAAGCCGGCATGGGCACCAAGGGCCTTGTGTGGTCGTCAGCGGCCATGGGTGTGCTGCTGAATGAAGGGATCGGCGACACGATCCGCGTGTCGCTCACGCCACGACCTGGAGGCGACCGTCGGGAAGAGGTGTACGCCGCGTGCGAGCTGCTGCAGTCGCTGGGTCTCCGTGCCTTCGCGCCCAGCGTGACGGCATGCCCGGGCTGCGGCCGCACCACCAGCTCCACGTTCCAGGAGCTGGCCGAACGCACGCAGGAATACATCCGCGAGCAGATGCCCACGTGGAAACGCCGCCATGAAGGGGTGGAGAACCTCACGTTGGCTGTGATGGGCTGCGTGGTGAACGGGCCGGGAGAGTCCAAGGCCGCCAACATCGGCATCAGCCTGCCGGGCACCGGCGAGGAACCGCACTGCCCCGTCTACATCGACGGGCGGCACGCCACGACGCTCAAGGGCAGCTACGAGGAACTGGACGTCGCCTTCCGGGCGCTCGTGGATGACTACGTCGAGACGCGCTATGCCAGACGGGGGACGCCTGAGCCATGACCACACCGACGAAGCGGACAACGATGGGCCTTTGGATGCTGCAGGGCCTGCTGACGCTGCTGTTCCTCTCGGCCGGCGTCGGCAAGTTCGTGATGACCGCCGAGGAGATGGCCGGGCCGGTGGCCTTCCCGCTCTGGTTCCTGCGTTTCATCGGCGGCGCGGAGGTCGTCGGGGGCCTGGGCCTCGTCCTGCCCGCCGCCACCGGCATCAAGCCGGACCTGACGCGGCTGGCCGCGCTGGGGCTGACGGTCGTCATGATCGGCGCCACGGCGACCACGCTGATGGGTGAGCCGAAGTCGCTGGCGGCCCTCCCGTTCGTGGTGCTGTGCCTCGTGGCCTACGTGGCCTACGCGCGACGGTAGATCAGAAGCCGGAACAGGCCGCCCCGTGGCAGCCCGTCCCGCGTGTCGGCGCTAGAAGCTGAAGGCGACCCCGATGGAGAACACCGGGATGAACTTCAGGACGTCGATGTTGTCGTTCAGTTCGGCTTCCTGCTTCCGCAATTCCGCCTGAAGGGTCGCGTCGGTCGCGATGCTCCGGCAGTTGTTGCCGCCCTGGTCACAGGCGCTGCCGGTGAGGTTCAAGGTCCCGGTCGGTGCCTGCGAGAACACGACGCCCAGTTCGAAGGGAATGCTCCAGCGCTTCGTGCGGGGCACCACGTTGCCCCAGCCCATCATCAGGCTTGGCGCCACGCGCTTGAACACCACATCCGCCGTGCCCGTCACGGGGTTCGCGGGGTTGCTGATCAAGTCCAGGTCGCCAAGCGAGAAGCGGGTGCCACCGGGCACCGTGGCCACGGCGTTCATCTCGTTGCCGTTGTAGAGCATCACGCCGGGGCTCAGGTGGAAGCCGCCACCGAAGGGGAACCAGTCCAGGTGCGCCGAGGCGGACCGGAGCTTGAGCGTGGCATCCAGCGTGATGCCGTCGTCCTCGAACTCGTGGCTGAGGCTGAAGCCGCTGAACCCGCCGCGGATGTTGACCTTGTCACCCACGGGAACGGCCACGTCCACGCCAGCACCCAGCACGCCGAACTTGACCGCTACGCCGACCTTCGGCGACGACGTCTGCGCCGCGGCAGGCGCCGCGCCGGCGACGAGCATCGAACAGACCAGAGCCACACACAGCAATGCCTTCTTCATGATTCGGGAAGCCTCCTGATGGGTAAACGGCGCCGTAGGGCGGAGCGAACAAGGCTCGGCTACAGCGCAGCGGAAAACACCTGGCCAATCTCTTCGGCCCGGCCCAAGTCCGCCAATGCGTCGGCGATGGAGTTACGGTATCTCAACCGCAGCAGTGGAGCCAATGAGTGGGTTGCTCCGGCCCCGGTCAGCGCCTGGTTCCGCTCCCGGTGATCAACCGGACACTCCGCTGCCTCGTCATATAGGCCGCGGCCCACTGCACGAACACCGAGGCGCGGTTGCGGAAGCCGATGAGCTGGGCAATGTGGAGGAAGAGCCAGCCCACCCAGGCCGCAAAGCCTGTCAGCCGCAGCCAGCCGAAATCCGCCACGGCGCTGCCCCGGCCCACGATGGCCATGCTGCCGTAGTTGCGGTAGCGGAAGGGCGCCGTCGGTTGACCGGCGATGCGTCGCAGAATCATGGCGGCGGCGTGAGAAGCACCCTGCATCGCCACCTGTGCCACGCCGGGCAGGGGCCTGTCCCCCTGATGCAGGTAGGCGGCGGCATCCCCCACCACGAACACCTCAGGGTGGCCAGGGATCGAGAGGTCCGGCTCCACGATGACGCGCCCGGCACGATCCAGCGGCATCCCCATGGTCGCCACGAGCGGCGAGGCCGCGACCCCGGCAGCCCAGACAATAGTGGCTGCGGGCAGGTAGTGGTCGCCGAGCCGGACGCCGCCGGCGTCGATGGCCGTGACCTGCGTACGCTCCACCACTTCCACGCCGACCCGTTGCAACGACGTGCGCGCAACATCCCGCAGCGGCTCCGGAAACGCCGCCAGGACGGTTGGTCCTGCATCCACCAGCACGATGCGCGTCCGCGACGTGACGATGTTCCGGAATTCCTCGCGAATCGTCCGGCGCGCCATCTCGGCGAGCGTGCCGGCCAGTTCCACGCCGGTGGGGCCGCCGCCCACAATCACGAAGGTCAGCAGCCGATCCCGGGCATCGTGATCCTCTTCCCGCTCGGCTCGCTCGAAGGCCGTGAGCATCCGGCGGCGGATTTCGAGCGCGTCGTCGAGCGACTTCAGGCCCGGCGCCATCGGTGCCCACTCGTCGTGGCCGAAGTAGGCGTGGCTTGCACCGGGCGCGACGATCGCGTAGTCGTATGGGAGGCTCCCGCCGTCGGCCAGGTCCAGCGTCCGGCCGGCCACGTCCACCTTCGCGACATCGGCCATCAGTACGCGCACGTTCCGGTAACGGCGCAGAATCCAGCGGATGGGCGAGGCGATGTCCCCAGGTGAGAGCGTGGCCGTGGCCACCTGATAGAGCAGCGGCTGGAAGACGTGGTGGTTGCGGCGGTCCACCAGCGTCACGTCCACGGGTTCGCCACCGAGGGCGCGTGCAGCAGAGAGGCCGCCGAAGCCACCGCCGACGATCACGACCCTGGGCGCGTTGGGCATCTCCCGATCAGGGTACTCCGGCTCGCCCCCTCGGCCGGATTGGGCAACCGCCGTACAGCAAAACGGGGAGGCGGGCCGCGGCCCGTCTCCCCGTCACCGTTAGTCTTGCCGGCGAACCCGCCTTGCGGCCCTAGTCGTGGTCGCGATCGTGCCCGTGGTCATACCCGTGCGAAATCCGGGACGACTGCACGTTGCCGCCGTCCAGCTCACCGCTCACCTGCGCCACCACCTGCCCGGCACCGTTGCGAATCGTGATCGTCACCGCTTCACGATGCCGACCCGGCTCACCCGCGTCTTCCGCTGAGACCTCGTAGGTGTAGCCGCTCTGGCCGTTCCACCTGCCGTTGCCGCTGAACAGCACCGTGTCGATCTGCACCTTGCGGCGCCGGCCCGGCCGAATCGTCGGGTCGTCGCTGAAGGCCACGAAGTCCACGTCGGTCGAGCGGAACACGTCGTCCTCGGGCTTCTCGTACTTCGTCTTGCCCTTCCGGTCCACGACTGCGCGCTTCCCGTAGTCGACCCGCAGCGTCAACTGCGCACGCTCACGGCCGCCGCGCTCTCGCACCTCGAAGCCGAAGTGGTACTTGTCCGAGTTCTTCTTGACGAAACCGTCGCCATGCATGTGGCCAGGCGTCGTCACGTCATTCACGGTCACCGTGAAGCTCGCCGTGCCGGTGTTGCCGGCCGCATCCGTCGCCGAGCACGACACCGTCGTCGTGCCGATCGCGAAGATGGTGCCAGACACTCGCGTGCAGCTCACCGCGCCTGCGCCGCTCAGCGCATCGGCCGCCGTGGCGGCCGCAAAGGTGACCACCGCGCCCGCATCGCTCGTCGCGTCCGCGGTCACGTTGGCGGGCACGGAGACCACCGGCACTGTTTTGTCGATGCTGATGCCTCCGACGCTCGCCTGGGCGGCGTTCCCGGCCTGGTCCGTAGCCGTCCCGCTGGCCGACTGGCCCGCACCCTCGGACGACAGCGTCGTATCGCCACTGCACGAGGCCACGCCCGACACGCCGTCGC
>JAKFXY010000071.1 GCA_021731165.1 Acidobacteriota bacterium
GTAGCGTATCTAGGACTTCCGTGGTCGTCGCACCGGACAGGCGTCCCAACCGCTTGACAAGGCGTTCGCTATCGACCGTACGCAGTTGATCGAGCGCCACGAATCCAGAGCGGTTCTGGAAACGGCACGCCACGCGCCAAGGGTAGGCCTGTCCACCGGTCGTCATGGGCGCCACAATGACGGTGCGCAGGTGCTGATTAAGTTCGTTCGGCGACACGACGAGGCAGGGTCGGGTCTTCTTGATCTCGCTCCCCAGCGTCGGATCGAGGCCAACCAAGTGGACTTCGCCGCGAACGACCACCGCTCGCGCTACCGCCACCGCCACCGCCAGTCCTTGTCGTCAAAGCGCGTCCGCGTCGAAGCGTCGAGGAGTTTATCCTCACCCTCGACGTGCATCGCTTTGGCCGCGGCGGCCCAACCAGATCGTGGCCCACGGGCGGCTCGTACGACCAACCGGCCATGCTCGGCTTGCAGCTCAACGTCCTCCGGCAGCTGCGCCTGTTCGAGTAAACCCTTCGGGACACGGATGCCCCGGGAATTGCCGATACGGACGATACGACTCTTGGCTATCATGTGACTACATTGTAATCACGACTGTTCGTGCTCGCAATGTGCGTGGATTCAGCAGGTTAACGTGACGCATGAGCCGCGCGCGGACACGTGCCAGCGCGCGTCGGCTCCATTCGTGGGTTATGCCGTCACTTCTTCGTACGAGAATTCAGGAATGCCTGCTCGCTCCGAAGCATGTTCAACCGTGATTGCTGAAATGTTGCCCTCCGCGTCGATGTCGAGCAACGTGTTCTCGTCGAGGTCACGGGTCTCAGTGACGGGCACATTGCGGAACTCGATATGCAACGTGTCTGTTTCAGCGAAATACCGAATCTTCATGGTGTGAACCTCCGGTCGAAGAACGCATTGTGGACTGTTTCGCCGTCGGCCAGAAGGATGACCCGAAGAGCACGCCCTTCAGCCTCCGAAATCCGCGCCCAGCGTCTGATCCGTCCGTCGGCCTGAATGTGCTCACGAATCGGCGAATCGCGAGCCCGTTCGACCCACTCGTCTCGGCCCTCGCCGCATGTTGGATGGCAGGACTGCGCCGCCGCCGGTTCCCTCTCACGCCGATTCGTCGCGGTACGTCTTTAGCGCGTACTCCCTGACATCGACACCGTTCTCAGAATACCCGTCTACGATGATCACTTCGGACGGGTTGGTGAGGGCAATGCAGCAAAACAGATCGCCGTCGCGCACTTCTTTCCGCCAGCGCGACAGCATGAACGGATGAATCTCAAGGGCGTTCGCGACGGCTTGCACTTCGACGCCCTTTAACTGGCTGAGCTTCACGGCCTTGAGCTTGAACTCCAGGCTGTACTGACCCAAGCCCAGTGCGACCGCCTGGCGCACCGGCTGAACACGCGCCCTCGAAAACGTCTCGGCTATCGCACGCCGGCCGAGTGCTTCAATAACACCTAGCTTTGTTGCGGAGCACACTTGAACTCAAACCGCATGCCTCTACCCGGCGATCAGCCTTCGGAGCCAACGTTCGGACTTGTACACCAGCGCGCCAACAAATTGCGCGAATAGGCCCACAACGACGCCGACTACACTGGCAAGCCACACTTGACTCAGCCAGAGGGTGCAGCGCACCATGACCAACCCAGCCACGGCGAGACCACGCGGAAGTGTGACCTGCACCGGCACGCCCAAAACAAAATTCGATCGCGTCTGCAGCCTGACGGTGGCGCCCTTCAGTTGTGTGCTGACGAACACAGCCGGTGCGTCATCATCGCCTGGTCTCGTGCATAGGCAGTTCAACTCGAGGAGCTGCCCTCGGTTAAAGACCGGCAGCATGTACTCGCGGGAGTGGTTGTAAGTGTCCCCATTGGCGCGGTGTCGGCACTTCGCCAGGCGGGACGGCCAAGGCTGCCGCGAATGCGTCCGACCACTTGACGATGTAGGGCGTGCCAACCACCGCAGTCCGTTCGTTCAGAAGGATCGTTTCGCTTGTCGTGTAAACCTTCAACGGAACGTTTTCGAAGTCGCGGGTGCTCGCATTCTCGATCTCGATCGACACAAGGTACAGATTCCGAACGGTCTGATCGCGCCAGGACACCCTCACTGAGCCGAAGACGGCGTCGTCGGCAGACAGCGCCATCCGCTCGCTTCGGGTTGAATACCTGAACCCAACCGTCTTCGCATGAAGCTTCGTCACCACCGCCGAAATGAACGCTCCAACCAGCAAGGAGATGATCGAGACTGTGAGACGGTTGTCGAAAACGTCAGCTAGGTTCATGGTTGTGAATGATGCGGGCTAACTAGTAGTAGACCGACCGGCATATCCCAGCCGACCCTGCGAGGCTCGCAGGATAACGCCAAACCGACCTGAATAACACTCCGCCAGGTCGCCACATATCGCGGCTGGACGGAATCGGTCCTCCCTGGTCGCCTTGTAGGTGCCTATCGGGAAAACATCGCCATCCGACGGCGCCGTCGGATGGCGGTGTGATGCTGATGCTCAGGCAGGAGCTGAGCGGTCGGCCAGACGGTCAACGTCTTCTACGGAGAGCGAGCGGGCTCCGGGGCGCCGAGGAAAGACCGGCACGCCGCGATCGAACCGCACGTCCGCGTCGGCGATCCGCCGAAGGAGGGCTTCGACGAAGTCGTCAACGCGCTGGCCCGCCAGGCCCGCCAGGTCAACGAGCCTCGCCTTCAGCGCGGCGTCCACGATAATCGCGGCATCCGGCATGCGACCGTCATTGTCGCCATGATGCCGTCCCAATCGCGAATTCTGGAATTATATAGAGAGGCGAGAGAAGAGAAGAAGATGACAAATCCGATCGTCGCGCTGGCCGCTCTGCTCGTGTCGATTCTCGTTTCGCCTGCTGCGGCTCGTGCGCAGCAAACGACCATCGCGCCCGCCTCGTGCGAGCGGTTGGCATCGCTGACGTTCCCGAACACGACGATCACGCGTGCGGAGGTCGTGGCGGCGGGCGCCTTCACTCCGCCCGCCGCGGGAGGGCAGCAGGGTGGCGGCCTCTCGCCGGCGCTCGGACCCGGCAGAGCGGCAGGCGCCGGCCCCGCCGCTCCGCCCAATGCGCAAGGTGGCCAGGGCGGAGCGGCGGGTGGTATCCCCGACGTGCCAGGGCGCGTGACCCTCGCGACGGCTGGCTTGGGCCTCGGCTACAACGGCGACCGCCCCAACGCGCAGTACCGCGAGCTGCCGGCGTTTTGTCGCGTGACGGCAACGCTCACTCCTTCCGCGACGTCGGACATCAGAGCCGAGGTGTGGCTGCCCCTATCCGGCTGGAATGGCAGCTTTCGCGGAACGAGTCCGAATGGGACGGGCGGCAACCCGAACTACACCGCGATCGCCAATGCGCTTCGCGACGGCTTCGCGGCGGTGAGCATGGACACGGGCCACCGCGCTGGCGACGCGACATGGATGCGCGATCCGGAAAAGCTGCGCGACTTCGGCGGCCGCGCAATCCACGAGACAACTGTCTTGGGCAAGGCGCTCACCGCGACGCTCTACGGCAGCGGGCCGAAGTTCTCCTACATGCTCGAATGCGGCGGTGGCTCGACGGCCGCTCTTGCGGAAGTGCAGCGCTACCCGGCCGACTACGACGGCGTGGTCGTCGGCGGCTTCGCGGCCTACTGGACACGCCAGGTGTTTGGTCAGGCCTGGGCGTGGCAGGCGGCCAACCAGAGCGCCACGAGCTTCGTCCCACCCGAGAAGTTCCCGATGATTCACGACGCGGTGCTGAAGGCCTGCGACGCGCGAGACCAGGTGCGGGACGGACTCATCGAAAACCCGACGCGATGCGCCTGGGATCCGAAGGCGATTCAGTGCACGGGCGCCGACCAGGCGAGCTGCCTGACCGCCGCGCAGGTAGAGACTGTTCGCAAGCTCTACGCCGGCCCGACCAATCCGCGGACGGGCGAGAAAATCCATTCCCCCATTTACCGCGGCAGCGAGCTCGACTGGGCATGGCTCATCGCCGGCGAGGCGCCGATCGCCAACGCCGTGATGCGCGACTTCGTACTGGCCGATCCCGCGTGGAACATTCGGACGCGGCCCGTGGACTTCGACGGCGACGTGGCACGCGCGGACCGACCGGAGCTGGCGGTCATGAATCAAGTCAACCCGGAGATCTCGCCGTACGTGGCCCGCGGCGGCAAGCTGATCCTGGCTGGCGGATGGGCCAATGCCATCGTCCCGCCAGGGGCCATCGTCGATTACTACCAGAAGGTCCGAAGCGACGCTCGGACGGAATCGGGCACAGAGCGCCGTACGCCTGTACATGGTGCCTGGAATGAGCGAGTGCAACGGCGGTCCTGGCACGGACACCTTCGACCTGCTCGCGGCGATACGCCAATGGGTGGAGCAGGGCCGAGCGCCCAACGCGATCGCGGCATCGCGGGTCGAGCGTGGCAAGGTGGTGCGGACCCGTCCGCTCTGCCCCTATCCGCAAGTGGCGACCTACCGTGGCACCGGGAGCACGGACGAGGCCGCAAACTTCGTCTGTCGGGAGGAAGGTCAATGACACGGCTTCGCGCCAGGCGGCTACTACTAGTAGGGGAGTGAGCCCTTGCAGAATGACCGGTATCCCGCGGAGTTGGGCTGGCCGCTCTGGCCGCGTGGAACGCCTGGGCCGCCTGGGCCGACAGGGCCGCCTGGAATCTCGTCTGCTGGGACGGCAAGGCCGCATGGGACGCGCGCGCCGCCACGGCCGACTTCTATCCGGCGCTCGGCGAGGAAGTGCTGCGGCTGTTGCGGGAACTGGAGGGCGCGGCCTGAGCGATTCAATTTTTCGTTCACCGGTGCCCGCTTCGGGTGTATAACGTGCGGGTTCAAGCGGCTGCGTCCTGGGCCCGAGCACCCCACTCTGTATATGTGCAGCCAGTGAGTTGAAAAGAGGAGAAGGAAGAGGCCATGGCAAAAGGCGACGACATGCAGAAAGAGGGCGCGCACGAGGAAGAGTCGCGCGTTTCACGCCGCGATTTTCTTCGGG
>JAKFXY010000150.1 GCA_021731165.1 Acidobacteriota bacterium
CCCCTCTGAAGGCCGGGGCCCGGCCCCGACGCCGCGGGGCGTCCAGCCGACACGGTGTCGGCAGGACGGCCAGCCGGTACGGCCATCCCGGCTCAAGTCACGGGGCCTGTGTCCGATTACTCCCGTGACGCCAACGGCATTCCGCCGTCGGCCGGCCGGCAAGGATGCCGGTCTCTTCATCACGGAGGAATCTGCAATGGCATCGTTCTCAGTCGTCAACAACATCGCCTCGGCCAACGCCGCGGCGAACCTCTCGATGACCCAGGTCGGCCTGAACAAGGCCCTCGGCCGGTTGTCGAGCGGCTATCGCATCAACTACTCCGGCGACGACGCCGCGGGTCTCGCGGTGGCCAACACCTACCGCAACGAAGTGAACATCCTCAACCAGGGCATCCGGAACGCCAACGACGGCCTCTCGAAGCTCCAGATCAAGGACGGCGCGCTCTCCAACATCTCGACGCTGCTCGATCGGCTGGCCACCCTGGCCACGCAGGCCGGCTCCAGCAGCAACGGCGTGGACGTCGCCAAGCTGTCGGACGAATACGGCAAGATCATCGAGGAAATCGACCGCGAGGCCACCGTGGCCGGTCTGGACGCGGACGAGGACTTCTCGGTGTTCGTGAGCTCGGAGGCCACCGTGGCCGACGGCGCCGTGACCGACACGATCGGCGCGGCGGACAGCTCGACGCTCGGTCTGACCGCGACCTCCTTCACGGACGCCGGCGAGGCACAGGACGCGCTGGCCGAGGTGCAGGCCGCGATTTCCACCCTGGGTGACGTGCAGAACACCGTCGGCACGCTGGAGAACCGCCTCCAGTTCGCGATGAGCCTGGCGCAGTCGCAGATGGTCAACACGAAGGGCGCCGAGAGCCGGATCCGCGACGCCAACATCGCCGAGGAATCGACCAATATGGCGAAGTTCAACATCCTGACGCAGGCCGGCATGGCCGCCCTGTCGCAGGCCAATCAGTCCAACCAGTCGATCCTCTCCCTGCTGCGGTAAGGATCGGGCACGCTGGAAGGCAGGCGGGTGGGATGAGGGGGCGCGTCCCCTCACCCGCCCGACCGTCATTCTGAGCTGGCGCGAATCTCGCTTACATCCCGTGGGGCCCTCCCGTTCCGGGTGGGCGAAAGGGCGATCATGGGTTCACCAGTCACCATCAGCGGGTTCAACGGGATCGATTTCGCGGGGCTGCTGAATGCCGTGATGACGCAGGAAAGTCAGCCCCTGCGGCGCCTCGAGACCCACCAGTCCGAGCTCAAGGGCCAGGACAGCCTGCTGGGCGGCCTGATCGGGAAGCTCGGCGAGGTGCAGGACGCGGCGGACACGCTGGCCGAGGTGGACTCCCTGCAGACGCTCAAGGCGACGTCCGGGGACGACACCGCCGTCTCGGCGACAGCCGGGGACGGTACGGCGACAGGTACCTATGACGTCGTCGTCACCGGATTGGCCCGGGCGCAGGTCACAGCCTCCGACACAACGGTGGCCACGACCGACACCGTCGTCGCATCTGGGGGCACGCTTACCATCACGCCCGCCACCGGCGACCCGATCGTCATCACCGTGACGGCCGACACGACCCTCGAGGACCTCGCGGATGCGATCAATGACGCCACCGACACACCTGTGCGGGCGGCGATTGTCAGGTCCGCGCCGGACGAGTACCGCCTGGTGCTGACGGGCATGGAGACCGGCGCCGCGACCGCATTCACGATCACCAACGCGCTGACCGGCGGAGCCGGCCTCTCGTTTGTCGACACCGACAATGACGGCACCAGCGGCGACAGCGCCGCGGACAACGCCGTGGCCGCCATCGACGCGACGCTCACCGTCAACAACATCGCCATCACCAGCGCCAGCAACGTCGTCGAAGGCGCCATCCCGGGCGTCGCGCTGACGCTGCATGAGCAGGACGCCGCGACCACGATCCGGATTGACGTGACCCGCGACACGACCGCCGCCAAGGACAAGGTCAAGGCGTTCATCAGCGCCTACAACGCCGTGCTCAGCTTCTTCGACGAGCAGCGGACCGCCAAGGTCGCCGGCAAGAACAGCGTCGCGCACGAGCCCCTCATCCGGAGCCTGCAGGCGTCGCTGCGCTCGGCGATCTTCGACACCTACGGCACGGGCACCTTCACCCGTCTGGCGGAGGCCGGCGTCTCGATGGCCGGGTCGGGCAGGCTCGAGCTGGACGAGGACGCCTTCGACGATGCGGTCGAGACCGACACCGAGGCCGTGCAGTCGCTCTTTGCCGGGTCCGGAGCGGAAGGTGCCTTTGGCGCCGTCCACGACCTCATGGAGGAGTACACCCAGGCGGGCGGGCTCGTGTCGCTCACGCGCAACCGCATGAAGGACCGCGTGTCGGCGCTGACCCGCCAGATCGACACGATGACCGCCCGTCTCGACATCCAGCGGCTCAACCTCCAGCGGGAGTATTCCGCCGCCGACCAGGCCATGACGCGCCTGAAGAATCAGCAGGCCACGCTCTCTTCGCTCGCGAGCGGCTTCTAATCCACCCCAACCGGACGACGACCAGACCATGCAGACTGCCGCGCGCGCGCTCAACGCCTACAAGACCACGGACATCACGTCCCGTTCCCCGCTCGAGGTCGTCGTCCTGCTCTATGACGGCGCCATCCGCTTCCTGGGTGAGGCGAGCCTTGCGGCCGGCCGGGTTGATCGCCCCTCCCGCACCCGTGCGGTCGGCCGGGCCCAGGCCATCATCGGGGAACTCCACGGGACGCTCGACATGACCCGAGGTGGACAGGTGGCCGTCGACCTGGACCGCCTCTATCGCTACATGACCAGCCGGCTGCTCGATGCGACGGGCCGATCGGACGACGGCGCCATCGAGGAGGTCCGGGGACTACTGGCCAGCATGCGCGAGGCCTGGGCGAAGATTGCGGTGTCGGCCGCCTCCTCCGCGGCACGCGGATGACCGGGCAGGCGCTCGCCGTCTTCGTCGCGCAGTATCAGGCAGGTCTCGACGCCGAGCTGACCTTGCTGACGCGCCTCGAAGAGATTGCGGCCAGGCAGCATCAGGCCGGGGCCGCCAACGACCTCGACACCTTCCACACGGCGGCCGACGAGCGGGACCGCGTCATGGAGGGCTTGCTGGCGGTCGAGCACGGGCTGATGCCCATCCGGAAGACCCTCATGGAGCATCGGACGACCCTGGCCGGAGGGACGGCATTCGAGGCGGTGGCCGCACTCCATCGCCAGACGGCCCAGCGCGTGGCGGCGATCGTGGCCGGCGACGACCGGACGCTCGAATCCTTCCGGCGGGCCGAGCGGGCGCGCCGCTCGGCGATGCAGGCGCTGGACCAGGGGGAGCAGACCCTTGCGGCCTACCGGCGCGTCGTGGCGCCGGCACCCGGGGGGTCAGCGCTCATCAGCCGCAAGGGCTGACGCCGGCGCGCACCGCTTCGAGAAAGCGGCCCTGCTCGACGAACCCGGCCGTCTCATAGAAACGCCGGGCGCGGGTGTTGGTGGCGGCAACCAGAAGCGAGATCGTGGAGTGTCCGGCGGCAGCGGCGCGCTGTATCGCGTATCCGAGGAGGCTCCGTCCGCCACCCCGCGGCAGCACCCGGTGGTTCACGCCGACCTGCGCAATGTGAGCCGTCTGGTCCGCGATCGCCGTCGTCAGGATGACGCCTGCCGGCGTCTTCGTGCACCCGTCCGCCAGGACGACGCCGCTGGCCGCCGGGAGGAAACGGCCGCAGCCGGTCTGCTCCGTCAGACTCGACACGTAGTCGCGCCATTCGCGCGCAGACCCTCCGGGAGCAAACAGCCGTCCGTCGATACCCGCGTAGGCATCCTGCAGCAGGCCGGCCGCCCGCGCCGCGTCGTCGCGGCGCCAGGGCCGGACCGGAACGGGCTCCGCCGGCCCCGGAGGCAGGTCCGCAATCGACCGCGTGAGATACAGGTGTGGCGTCACGGCCCAGCCCGTCCGCTCAAAGGCGGCCGCCAGGCCTGGTGCCCGCGCCGGCGTGAACGCCGAGAGGCGCCGTCCGCACTCCAGGGCGGTCAACCGGCTGATCAGGGCGTCGGTGGTCGCGACGTCCGAGGTGGTCACGCCGCCCACCTGAACGCCGGCCGTCTCCGTGCGCAGGTAGTACAGCCAGCCACGCGTCCCGCCATCTGTGTCCTGGGCGATCAGCCCGGGTAGCCCCCATGTCGTGCGGGCCGTCTCGATGTGTGCCCACTGCTCGGCGGTATCCCAGCGGAAGGTCTCCCGCCAGTAGCCGGCCTCCTCGGCATAGAGGGTGGCGACAGGATCGGGTGCGACGCCCGTCCAGTCGACGATCGTCACACGACGCCGGCCGGGGCGCCTTGCGGGCCGGCCGCGCGCAGCCGTTCGACGACGGCATCGAGCTGCGTGGGTGCCCCGGACGCGCTCAGATTTGCGGCCTTGATCTGGTCATACACCTCCTGACGGTGCACGGGGACCGAGGACGGCGCGTCCACACCGATCCGCACACCGTTACGGCCCACCTTGATGACCCGTACGGTGATGCCGTCAGCGATCATGATCGCTTCGTTGCGGCGTCGGGTGAAGACCAGCATCGCGCGGCTCCTGATCAGTCCAGTGTCCAGCGCCCTTACGCGGCCTGGGCGAGCGGATGCCGCAGCGGATAGACACACTGGTGCGGCATGATCTGGAACCCGAGGTGCTTCTCCAGGTTGATGACGATGGGCGCCCGCAGGTTGGCGGT
>JAKFXY010000129.1 GCA_021731165.1 Acidobacteriota bacterium
TGGCGTTGTCCCGAGTGCGGATACAAGACCGATTGCTGCGGATGGTGAGTGGATAAGCTGCCCACGCGCATCAGGACTGACGCGCCGGAGTTCCTCGAGAACCGGACGCGCATGACGGCCCTCGTGGCTGAGTTGCGGGCCCATCTCGCCGAAGCGCGCGGAGGCGGCGGCCCGGCGGCGATCGAGCGCCATCGCGGACTGGGAAAGCTCCCGGTGCGCGAGCGCATAGACCGGCTGCTCGACGAGGGCTCGCCATTTCTCGAGCTCTCCCCCCTGGCCGCGTACGGGATGTACGACAACGAGGCGCCTGGCGCTGGCATCGTGACGGGCATTGGCCGCGTATCGGGCAAGGAAGTTGTCATCGTCGCCAACGACGCCACGGTCAAGGGCGGCGCCTATTATCCCGTCACCGTGAAGAAGCACCTGCGAGCCCAGCAGGTGGCACTCGACAACCGGTTGCCGAGCGTTTATCTCGTGGACTCGGGCGGTGCCTTCCTCCCGCTTCAGGCGGACGTTTTTCCTGACAAGGAGCACTTCGGGCGCATCTTCTTCAACCAGGCCAGGATGTCGGCCGAGAGGCTCCCGCAGATCGCCGTGGTGATGGGCTCGTGCACCGCTGGTGGCGCCTACGTGCCCGCCATGTCGGATGAAACCATCATCGTGAAGGGCACGGGCACTATCTTTCTCGGCGGCCCACCTCTCGTGAAAGCGGCGACCGGAGAGGAAGTGACCGCGGAAGAGCTTGGCGGCGCCGATGTGCATACCCGATTGTCAGGGGTAGCCGACTACATGGCCGACGACGACGCCCATGCCCTGGAGATCGCACGGACCGTCGTGTCCACGCTCAACATGGCCAAGTCTCTCCCCGCCGACGTCACCACCGTCGAGGAGCCGGCGTACGATCCCCTGGAGATCTACGGGGCCGTCAGCGCCGACCTCCGAAGGCCGTACGACGTGCGAGAGGTCATCGCGCGCCTGGTTGACGGATCGAGATTCGACGAGTTCAGGCAACGATACGCACCCACGATAGTCACCGGATTCGCTCGGCTGCACGGCTTTCTCGTCGGCATCATCGCCAATAACGGTGTGCTGTTCTCCGAGTCAGCCCTCAAGGCCACGCACTTCATCGAGCTCTGCAACCTTCGCGACATCCCGCTGTTCTTCCTTCAGAACGTCACCGGCTTCATGGTCGGTCGGCAGTACGAGCGCGGCGGCATCGCGAAGGACGGGGCGAAGATGGTGCATGCCGTGGCCAACTCAGTCGTCCCGAAGTTCACGGTGGTCATCGGCGGCTCCTTCGGTGCAGGCAACTACGGGATGTGCGGACGCGCTTATGAACCGCGCCTGCTGTGGATGTGGCCGAACGCACGCATCTCGGTCATGGGTGGCGAGCAGGCCGCCGGCGTGCTGACCACCATCAAGCGCGACCAGCGCGCTCGGGAAGGCAAGGCACTGGACGCGGACGAGGAGCGTGCCATCCGCGAACCGATCCTGGCGAAGTATGAAGAAGAAGGTTCCCCGTACTACTCGACCGCGCGGCTCTGGGACGACGGGATCCTGGATCCCGCCCTGACCCGCCAGGCTCTCGCGCTCGGTCTGTCCGCCGCGTTCAATGCCCCTGTTCGACCAGCGAAGTTCGGAGTGTTTCGAATGTGAACCACGAAGAGCGCGACGGAATCGTCGTGAACTTCGTGGTCGACACCTAATGACATATCAATTTCTCGCAACCGAGCGCGACGGACCCGTCGAGCACGTCATGCTCAACCGGCCGGAGGTACGCAACGCCTTCAACGCGCGAGTCATTGCCGAGCTCACGGCGTGGGCCGAAGGCGTCGCGGAGGATTCGAGCGTACGGTGCGTGGTCGTCGGCGGCGCCGGGCCGGTGTTCTGCGCTGGAGCGGATCTCTCGTGGATGTCACAGATGGTTGCCTACTCTCACGCCGAGAACCTGAGCGACGTGACGGCCGCTGCACAGATGTTTGCCGCTCTGGACCGGCTTCCGGTGCCGCTTGTCGGCCGAGTTCACGGTGCCGCGCTCGGCGGCGGCGCGGGTCTGGCTGCCGTCTGCGACATTGTCGTGTCCGACGATGAGGCGATCTTCGGATTCACCGAGGTGAAGTTCGGCATCATTCCCGCCATCATTTCTCCCTATGTGATTGCCAAGATCGGGCCGTCGGCCACCCGGCACCTCTTCATCACCGGCGCGCGGTTCAGCGCCCACCACGCGCGCGACATCGGGCTCGTGCACGAGGTCGTGCCTACCGAGGAGCTTGACGACCGCATCGCCGCGTACGTGCGCGAGATCCTCAGCTCAGGGCCCGATGCCATCCGCGCCGTGAAGGCGCTGCTGCGGGAGATCGCCCATCGCGACACCACCGACGCCCTTGCCATGACCGCCGAGGCAATCGCCGCGCGTCGTGTCTCGCCCGAGGGCCAGGAAGGCATGCGGGCGTTCATCGAGAAGCGGAAGGCCGCCTGGAATGTTTCGCCGGATCCTCATCGCCGCTCGCGGTGAGATAGCCGTCCGGGTCATCAGGACCTGCCGAGCGCTCGGCATCGAGAGCATCGCCGTCTATTCAGATGCGGATGCCGGGGCGCCGCACGTGGCGTTGGCCGACCGCGCGATTCGGATCGGTCCTGCATCCCCTGCCGAGAGCTACCTCTCTATTGACGCCATTCTCGACGCGGCCCTGGAGGCGAAGGCCGAGGCCATTCACCCAGGCTACGGCTTCCTCTCGGAGAATCCGACGTTCGCCCGCATGTGTGTCGAGCGGGGGGTGAGATTCATTGGCCCGCCGGCCGACGCGATCGAGCGGATGGGGTCCAAGATCGCCGCCCGGCACCTGGCGCGCGAGGCAGGTGTATCGGTTGTGCCCGGCGAGACGCCCTCCGACCAGTCCAATGCCGCGATCGCTGTTGCCGCCATGCGGCTCGGCCTTCCGGTGGTGCTCAAACCCTCAGCCGGTGGCGGCGGGATCGGGATGAAGGTCGTCCCCAACGCATCGACGCTTCCGGGGGCAATCGAGCAGGCTCGTCGCGAGGCCCTCGCTGCGTTCGGCGACGGCACGCTCTACGTCGAGCGACTGATCAATCGCCCTCGCCACGTTGAGTTCCAGGTCTTTGGGGACGATCACGGCCACGTCGTTCATCTCTTCGAACGCGAATGCTCGATTCAGCGACGCCACCAGAAGGTGGTGGAGGAATCGCCGTCTCCGGCGCTCACCGCGGGCCTTCGGCGCCGGATGGCGGACGCCGCCGTCGCACTGACACGGGCCGCGGGCTACCAGAACGCCGGAACAGTGGAGTTTCTGCTCGAGGGAACAGGAGACGCGACGGCGTTCTATTTCCTCGAAATGAACACGCGACTGCAAGTCGAACACCCGGTCACCGAACTGGCAGTCGGCGTCGATCTCGTTCACGCGCAGCTGCTCGTTGCCGCCGGCGAACCGCTGCCCTGGACGCAGGAGGCGCTTGCGCAGAGAGGACACACGATAGAGGTCCGCGTCTATGCCGAGGACCCCTCGCGCGGCCACCTGCCCCAGGCGGGGCCTCTGCTCCTCTATCGTGAGCCGTCCATGCCGGGAATCCGCGTGGATGGCGGCATGACCGAGGGCGGCGAGATTACGGTGCACTACGACCCGATGATCGCCAAGCTCATCTCCACGGGAGAGTCGCGTGAGTCAGCGCGCCTCAGGGCGATCGCTGCCCTGCGCAGTTTCCCCATCCTCGGCATTCGAACCAACGTACCATTTCTCATAGCACTCCTTGAGCACCCGCGATTTGTCAGCGGCGACATCAACACTGGTTTTCTCGATGCCGAAGCCGATGCGATCTCCCAAGTCGTTACGTCGGCGCCGCCGCCAGAGGTGCTCGCCTTGGCCACCCTCGTTCGGGCCACGTCTCACACGGCCGCATCCGCTGGCACAGACACGTCGGCCGGCAAGCGCATGCACCTCGATCCCTGGGTCTCCATGCGGGGATTTCGTCTGGACACATCCCACGGCGACCTCGAGACTCTCTCGATCGGATCGTCCCACCACCGGACTCCAATCCCAGCCGCCGTCCCGTCCCTCGGTGCCGGTGCCTTCTCCCTTGCGACATCTGCCGGCTCGCGTCTCGCGTGGGCCGTCGCCACCGGACGTGAGACATGGGTCTTTCTTGACGGCCGCGTCCACGTCATCCCCGTGGGCGGCGCCGGAGCTGCTCGCCGACGCGGCCTCGACGATGAGACGGCACTGGCGGCGCCGATGCCCGCCACGGTGGTCACCATCCACGTCGTGCCCGGACAGCAGGTCGTGCGCGGAGACGTCATGATCCGGCTTGAAGCGATGAAAATGGAACTGCCGATCGTCGCGCCGCGCGATGCGCGGGTAAAGAGCGTCCCATGCCGACTGGGAGAGCTTGTCCAACCAGGCGTTCCGCTGGTTGAACTCGAACCTGAACACGAACCGAAAAGCGAGAACCGAGAAGCGTGAACGACGTGGCTCTTCCCTCCTCCGTCCGCATCGTCGAAGTCGGGCCGCGTGATGGGTTGCAGAATGAGACAGCGACCGTGCCCACGGCTGGGAAGATCGACTTCGTCAACCGGCTGGCCGACGCCGGGCACGTTGTCATCGAGGTATCCGCCTTCGTCAGCCCGAAGTGGATTCCACAGATGGCGGACGCCGCCGATGT
>JAKFXY010000096.1 GCA_021731165.1 Acidobacteriota bacterium
GCGCCGTTGCTCACCAGGGTACTGGCCGGGCTCCGTGAACGTGTCGCCCACCGCGAAGCCCTCCGCGAAGACGTCGCGCACGATCGCCACGGTGTCCGCGGTGTAGTCCAGCCCCGGCCGGCCGTTCGGGTAGGCAAACAGGCGTGGCGCCGTGCCGACCCACCCGGCGAGCACGCGCTGGCTCTGTACGATCTCATCGCGCTGCCGGTCGAGAGAGGCGTTCGCCAGAATAGGTTGCGTCATCGTGTGCGCGCCGATCTCGATCAGGGGCGACGCCGCCAGCCGGCGGAGTTCATCCACGGACAGCGGCCGGTGGGGGTCACCCTCCAACGCCGGCATCTCATGGCGCCGGGATTCCTCGAGCCACGCCCCGTAGGGCAACGTCTTCATGGCCTCGACCGCGTCCTCGCCGCGCCGTTCCGCAACGGCGTCGAACCAGAAGCGGACGCCACGGGCCACCGGATCGGGGCACACGAAGACGACGGCCGGGATCTGGAATCGCTCGAGCACGGGAAGAGCCAGGCTCAGAGTGCTCGCGTACCCGTCATCGAACGTCACCATGACCGCATTGAGCGGCAATGGCCGCTGGCCGGTCACCGCCGCGACGAAGTCCTCGCCGGAGATGGGTGCGCACAGCTCACGGATGGTCCGGCACTGCTCGGCAAGCCGGGCCACGCCGACATGCAACTCCCTGCCCTGCATGGCATGCCTGGGCACGCGGTCGCCGCGCACGCCGTGATACACGAGTACCGCCGCGCCGGGGAACGGTGCCTGGGCCAGGCGGCGGCGATGGACCCCGCACTGGCGCAGCGTCCACGACCGGATTTCGCCGGCCACGCTCACGACTGACCCTCCCGGTGCCTGTCGCGGATCCGGGCGTAGAGCCCGGCGTACTCCCCGGCCACCTCGTCCATCGTCCGGATGTCCCCGATGGCGGCGCGCCAGCGCTCGAGACACGTCCGATCGGCCGCGACCGCTTCCAGCACCGACGCCAGTGCCCGCCAGTCCCCCGGGGCGACCAGGCGCCCTGTCACACCCTCTTCCACGATCTCCGCCAGTCCGCCGATGCGGGTACCCACCACGGGAGTCCCGACTGCCATCGCTTCCAGCGCGACCGTCGGGCCTCCTTCGAACGTCCGGGACGGGCAGCACAACAGATCAATGGAAGCCAGGTAGCCGGCCACGGCGTCCGGCGCCAGGGGATGACCGAACGTCACACGCGCGTCCGGACCGACGATCGTCTTAATCCTGTCCGCCACGTGAATCTGCTGCTGGGAACTCAACGGAGCCCGGAACTCGAAGCGCAGCCGGCTCCGTCCGCCTGTCACGCGAATGGCCCGTGCGAAGTCGTAGACGCCCTTGATGGCATCCAGCCGTCCCACGTAGGCGACGCTCAGCGGCGCGCGGGGATCGACCGCCTTCCGCGGTGCCCGGCGGGGTTGCTCTCGGATGCCCAGCCGGTTGAGCATCACCGGCGCATCCGGACCAGCCTGGTCCACAACGATCCGGCGGCCGGCCTCGGTCAGCACGACGAAGGCGTCCAGGCTGTTGAGCGTGGCCTTCTGGAGGGCCAGATTGCCGCGGATGAACGCCGTCATGCCCAGCACCGTCCCCACGCGCCCGGGGATCTTCCCCAGCACCGCACCGGCGGATGGAGGGATCAGGGCCGCCACGTCCGCCAGCGGGCGCGGCAGTCCCGCGCTGCTCAGCAGGCACGCCGCGCACTTGCCCGGCCTGGCCACGCCGTCGCACGCCGTCTTTCCCCACTGCAGGAGCGTGCCCCGCGCGCACAGGAACCCGAGCGATCCTGAGTGGGTCGTGCACACCACGGAGGCCCCACACTCCGAGGCGGCCTTGATCTCCCACGGCCCAACGCCGGTCACGAACGTGTGGATGTGGAGGATGTCGGGGCGCCATCCCTGCATCCAGGCGTGCAGCCGTTCCGCGCCGCGCACCGGTACGGCCTGACGAGCCTCGGCCCGGGTCGGAGACGGCGCGATCGGGTAGCGGAACACCAGCGACCCCTCGTGCAGGTACGTCCGTTCGCCCGCCGCGCCCGGTTCCGGTGCCGCGACACGCACGTCATGACCGGCCTGTCGCTGACGTGCGGCGAGGGCGGCCACGTACACCTCCGTCCCACCGACCGATCGCGGCAGATACCATCCGAGCAGGTGCAGAATCTTCATGGCAGGCCGGCGGGCAGCGCCGGCTTCACCGCGCGACGCTGGGCATCGGCGCCTCGACGACGCTCCACGAGGCCCGCCGGCACACGATGCCGTGCGCGCGGGTCAGCTCGTAGGGGCGCCAGGGATGGACGGGGGGCAGCACCTCGAAGTCGAAGCCGTCGAACACGCTGTCGGTCTCGAGGAGGTTCGGAATCCCCAGGAACGTGTTGAGCCGATACCTCCCGGGCACGAAGGTCGGACCGGGCACGGACACCCGCATCCAGCACGAGCCCACCGAGGGCAGCTCCGCGCCACCATCGTCCACGTTCATCAGGCTGCACAGGGGCACACCGTCATCCCCGCACAGCGTCAGCTCGAGCGTGTGACCCTGCAGCTTCCCGGGCTGTCCCGGCGCCGTGGACACCAGGCACTCGATCACCAGGTCTGCATCACAGGACACCTGGCCGGCCGCCTTGCCGTTCACCAGCAGGCGGACATCCTCGACCCTGGCGTACCCCAGACCCCGCCGGGACGCGGGACGGAAGCGTCCCAGCAGTTCGTCGCCGCTCTGCGCGGCGCGGTACCTGGCGATCACATCGTCGATCGATCCGGACTCGACGAGCCGGCCACGTTCGAACAGCAGCCCTCGCGAACATAGGCGCTGCACGGCCTCGAGATTGTGGCTCACGAACAGGATCGTCCGGCCGGCCCTCGACACCTCGCTCATCTTGCCGAGGCACTTCTTCTGAAACTGCGCGTCGCCGACCGCCAGCACCTCATCCACGAAGAGGATCTCCGGTTCGAGGTGCGCAGCCACCGCGAAGGCCAGCCGCACGTACATCCCGCTCGAATAGAACCGCACCGGCGTGTCGATGAACCGGTCGACCCCGGAGAACTCGACGATCTCGTCGAACTTGCGGACGATCTCGGCCTTCGACATCCCCAGAATCGCGCCGTTCAGAAATACGTTCTCCCGGCCCGTCAGCTCCGGATGAAACCCCGTGCTGACCTCGAGCAGGGCGCCCACGCGGCCCGAGATGACCGCGCGACCCTCGGTAGGCTGGGTAATGCGCGACAGCACCTTCAGGAGGGTCGACTTGCCCGCACCGTTGCCGCCGATGACCCCGACAACTTCACCCCGGGGGACGTCGAACGAGACGTCCTTCAACGCCCAGAGCGATTCGGTCGGTCCCTCGGCGCCTTCGCGGCCGGAGAGGCGCCGCCCGATCGCCGCGGCTCCCATCGCGATCCGCTCGCGCAGCGTACCCGCCTGCTGGGTCCGGACACCGATCTGGTACTGCTTGCCCAGGCCCTGGACGCTGAGGGCCGTGTCAGAGGACATCGGCAAACGTGCCCTCGACACGCCGGAAATACGCCAGGCCCAGCCACAGGGCCACTGCGACGCTGGCGCACGAGACCCAGGCCATCAGCACCGGGGCAGGCGTGCCCAGCAGGCACCAGCGGAAACCCTCCACGACCGTCACCATCGGGTTGAGCCCGTAGAGCGGCCTCCACCGTTCAGGCACAAGCGAGGCGGGATACGCGATCGGCGTCGCGAACATCCAGAACTGCAGTGCGAACGGCAACACGTAGCGGACATCCCGGAACTTCACGTTCAGCGCCGCAAACCACAGGCCCGCGGCAAAGGCCGTCACCGCCGCGAGCACGATGAAGACCGGGAGCACGACCACGGTGACCGGCGGGAGACTTCGGTACCAGCCCATCTGGATGACGAACATCATGGCCAGGGCAATCGCCAGGTCGATGAGGGGCGTGAGGATGGAGGCGGCCGGCACCAGCAGCCGGGGAAAGTACACCCGCGTAATCATGCGGTTGCCGACCAGGGAGGCGGCGGCGTTGCCAAGCCCCTGCGCGAAGTACGTCCACGGGACCAGTGCCGCAAAGGAAAAGAGGGCGTACGGCTGGCCGTCGGAGGGCACGCCGGCGAGCCGGCCGAAGACGATCGTGAAGACGACCATGGTCATGAAGGGCTGCAGCACCGCCCACGCCGCGCCGAGCACGGTCTGCTTGTAGCGGACCTTCGCGTCACGCCACACCAGGAAGTACAGCAGCTCACGGTAGGCCCAGAACTCCCGTGCCAGCGTGACAAATGGCCTGCGGCCCGCTTCAACGACTGTGGTTGGAGCGGAGGCGTGCGCCTCGGCAGCGTTCATGCGCAAGTGTGTGCGGGGCGCCCTGGCGCTACAGCATCCGCTGGCGGACGACGATCGTGTCGCCAGGCAGAATGGGGTCGGTCATCTTCAGGCTGACCTCCTTCTTCTCGCCTTTGACGACCCGCTGCGCCTTGATGCCACGCGCCGAGCCCTTGTCGGACACCCCGCCGGCAAGCGTCAGCGCCTGCAGTAACGACATCCCGCGCTCGTAGACGTAGGCGCCGGGGGACCGCACGTAGCCCGACACGTAGAACTTCTCCGCCCGGGGCACGAAGATCGTCTCGCCTTCACGGATGAGGATGTTCGCGTTGGGCCGGC
>JAKFXY010000091.1:0-2270 GCA_021731165.1 Acidobacteriota bacterium
TCGAGATTTTCGAGTTTGAGCCACGATTGCCGCCCGACGCTATTCCGTGGAATCGCGTCGGCCTGACCCACATCTCGTTTAACGTCAGGAACACCGAGCGCTGGTACGACTACCTGGTGAGCAAGGGTGTCGAGTGCGTCAGCAGGCCTGAGCGGTCGCCGCGCGGGCACACGTTTTTCTTCGCGAAAGATTTTGACGGCAATCTGATCGAGATGATGGACCTCGGCTATATGCACCACGTCCTGAACTGGCTCGGGCCGCTCGGGGGCTGGTTGTTCAGGAGGGGCATGTACAATCAGTACTACAGGCACTCCTGATGGACGGCCGGGCTGGGCACATGGTGGCCGGTGCCTCCAGCGACGGTGTTCGAGGGACGGCCTGGCTCGTGTCAGCATCATGCCCAAGCGTTTTATTCCGGCTTCCGTCTTCGCGCTCAAGCGCTACTCCCTCCGCCTCCTCGTCGCCGACCTGATCGCCGGGGTCACCGTGGGCCTGGTGGCATTCCCGCTGGCCATGGCGTTCGCCATCTCGTCGGGGATGTCGCCACAGGCGGGTATCTACTGCGCGATCGTGACCGGCTTCCTGATCTCGGCGCTCGGCGGGTCGTACTTCCAGATCGGAGGCCCAACCGGCGCCTTCGTCGTCGTGGTCTCGGGCATCGTCGCCAGCTACGGAGTGGACGGCCTCTTCATGTGCACGATGATGGCCGGGGTCGTTCTCGTCATCCTCGGTCTGACGGGCACCGGGACGGCAGTGCGCTTCATTCCGCGGCCTGTCGTCATCGGTTTCACCAACGGGATCGCCCTGGTGATCGCGAGCACGCAGCTCAAGGACTTCTTCGGCATCTCGCTGGCGACGGCCGTGCCTGGTGAGTTCATCGGCCGCATCCAGGTACTGGCGGCGAATGCCGGTACCGCCTCTCCAGAGACGATCGCCGTCGGCATTGGCGTGCTCGCCCTGATCCTCGTCTGGAACCGGCTGGTGCCGCGCGTGCCCGGCTACATCGTCGCCCTCGTGGCCGGTACCGTGGCGGCGAGCCTCCTGCAGTTGCCGATCGACACCATCGGCACCCGGTTCGGCGGTATCCCCGCCGGCCTGCCGCGGGTCCGCATTCCGCAGTTTCGCGCCGACCTTGTTCTGACACTCCTCTCACCGACGCTGACCGTGGCGATGCTCGGAGCCATTGAGTCGCTGATGTCAGCGGTGGTTGCCGACAAACTCACCGGTCTCCGCCACAACCCGAACGTCGAGCTGTTCGCGCAGGGCATTGCCAACATCGCGTCACCGCTGGTCGGCGGGCTTCCGGCTACCGGGGCGCTCGCGCGCACGGCGACGAACATCCGTTCTGGTGGCAGGACGCCGGTGGCCGGGATGGTGCACGCAGCCGTCCTCCTCGTGATCCTCCTGTTTGCCGCGCCTCTTGCCTCGCGAATTCCCATGACGGTGCTGGCGGCAATCCTGCTCGTCGTCGCCTGGAACATGGGGGAGTGGAGCGAAATTCCTGAGCTTTGGAAGCAAGGGTGGACCGATCGGCTGGTCTGGCTGGCGACCTTCGTACTCACGGTGATTGCCGACCTGACGGTTGCCGTGGAGGTCGGGATGATCCTGGCGTCGCTGCTCTTCATCCGCCGCGTGGCCGCCACGACGACCGTGTCGCGAGTCACTCGAGAGTATGTGGAGCGGGGACGCCCGCACATCCTGCAGGACAAGCCCATCCCCGAGGGTGTCGCCATCTTCAGGATTCACGGTCCTTTTCTGTTCGGCAGCACCGACAAATTGACGGCGCTCTTCGCGCAGGTGGCGGATCTTCCGCCGGTGGTCATCCTCAGGCTTCGCAACATGACGGCCGTCGACGCCACCGGGCTGCGGGCTCTCGAGGAAGTCGCCGTCGCACTGCGGAGTGAGGGGAAGACCCTGCTGCTCTGCGGCGCGCTTCCGCAGCCGGCACGAATGATGGACAAGACCGAGTTCCACCGGCACGTCGGCGCCGAGAACATCGTGGCCCACGTGGATGCGGCGTTGCGACGGGCCGGGGAAATCCTGTCGACCTAGGTGGTGTCAGGTGTCGCGCGCGGGGCGGGCGCGAGAGACGGCGGCCGGCGCAATCGCCTCGCGACGTTCCCCACCTTCACCGACGCGTAGAAGATCTTGCCGACCTGCAGGCCCCCAGGCAGCCGGTGGCGGCCGATCGCTTCGAGCCCCGCAGAGGCGATGCAGCCGCAATTGGCGCAGTCCGGGTCACCGCCGAACTGACATGGCGTGATGTGCCG
>JAKFXY010000091.1:2792-4619 GCA_021731165.1 Acidobacteriota bacterium
AAGCTCACGGTAGCGTACCAGCGGTTCGCCGCCGACGATCGACACGTGCAGGGGACGATGGTCGTCGACGAGCGCCATGAAGCGGCTCACGAGCTCATCGCCCTGGAAGTCCGAGAGTCCCCGGAGCGTGACGCCTCCTCCGAGATGTTCGTCGCCATAGGCGTAGCAGCCAGGACAGCGGAGCGGGCACTCGCGAGTGATTTCGACTGAGAGGTTGGGCCTGTAGCCCGAGAGCACTCGGCCCCAGGCTCGGACGACTTCGCGCGCGGTCAACGCCGTATTCGATCGCATGGTCCACATTATGGGACAAAGATTGTTATCCTGTGTCTCGGATGAATCATGACGGCACGTTTCCCCGCATTCGCCGGCGCCGATCGCGGTTACACGGCTTCGGTGTGTTCGCCCTCGAGCCCATCAACAAAAACACTCGAATCATCGACTACGCCGGCGAGCTCGTCGATCACAAGGAGAGCCTCAAGCGCGAAACTCGATACCTGAAGCGCGGAGAGATCTGGTGCTTTACCGTCAACCGCCGATGGGTTCGCGATGCCCATGTAGGCGGCAACAACGCCCGTTTCATCAACCATGCCTGCAAGCCGAACTGCTACAGCCAGATCGTCGGCAACACCGTGTGGATCCGCGCGGCGCGCAATATCGAGGCTGGCGAGGAGCTGACTTACGACTACTACACGGATGGCGAGCAGGTGATCGAGTGTCGCTGCCGGCCCGGGTGCCGGCGAAAGCTGTGACGCGCAAGGCCGCAGTGCGTCTTGCGTGCTTCGTGACATTCGCGGTGTTGACATGTGGAGCCTTTCCTTCGAGCGCTCCAGCGCAGGGCGACATCACCGACAGCGACCTCGATGGCGCCAGCCGGGGGCGCTCCGTCCGCGTCGGGTCGGTGGCCACCGGCCAGGTCACGACGATTCCGCTGGAGTTGTACGTGGCGCGGGTTCTGGCGGGAGAAGGGGAGCCGAAATCGAGTGATATCGCGCAGCAGGTGCTCGCGGTGGCGATTCGGACGTACTCGTTGGCCAACACTTCCCGCCACCATCGCGATGGCTACGACCTCTGCGACAGCACGCACTGTCAGGTGCTCCGGCAGGCCAACGCCATGACCCGCCGATCGTCGCTCGCCACGGCGGGGCAGTTGCTGACCTTCGAGGGAGAGCCGGCCGAACTGTTCTACTCGGCCTCCTGCGGGGGGCAGTCGGAGATCGCCTCCGAGGTATGGCCGGGCGTGAGTCACCCCTACCTCCGATCCGCCCCGGACGATGTGCACGAGAGCGATGTGCCGTGGGACGTCGAGCTGTCGCTGCGCGAAGTGCACCGCGCGCTCGAGCAGGCGGGGTTCAAGGGCGAGCGGCTGTCGGGCGTCGAAGTCGAGTCGTATAACGCCTCCGGTCGCGTGAGCACCCTCCGCGTCGCCGGACTTCAGCCTGACGTCGTCAGCGGCCAGCAGTTCCGGATGGCGCTTGGCGCGAACCGACTGCGCAGTACGGCGTTCGTGCTCAAGAACATGGGCGCCAGCCTGCGGTTCACCGGACGCGGGTACGGCCACGGCGTCGGGTTATGCGTGATCGGCGCCGGCCGCCGTGCCGCTCGAGGCGAGAACGCGGAGGCCATTCTGGCCCACTACTACCCAGGGCTGAAGCTGACTCGTCTCGACTAATGCTCCGATGCGTCCGCTCGGGGCAATACGGTAAGGTGTTTCAGCGTCAGCGCTCGCGAAGCTTGTGATCCACCTTGCCATCGGCGCTATATTCAGTGCCTGCCGTATAGAAACCCGCACTCGTCAGGGTGACCGTCACGTCGTCGATGCCCAGGTTC
>JAKFXY010000039.1 GCA_021731165.1 Acidobacteriota bacterium
GGAGCGCGGCGTCGCGGAAGTGCACCTGCCCCAGTTGACGGACGGTCACCAGGCCGAAGACACATCCGGAGACGAAGAGGAACATGGGAGACGTCAGTCCACGGATGACGCTCCAGGTCTCGAACCCCAGACCGCTCCGGTGCACCGCCCCCAGCAGGGCATCAGTCGTGTGGCCCTGCACCATCATTACGGTGGCGATCAGGCGCGCGAGGTCCAGAAACGCCACGCGGGTCTGAGCCGGAGCCGAGGTCATCCGCTATCCCTGTCCCAGCATCGTCAGCACGGCCACCACCAGCGGCATCAGCGTCGCCAGGCGTGCCAGGTGCGCCCAGATGGGATTCCCGGGGTAACGGGCTGCGCTGCGCCAGATGCCGACGATCACCACGACCGAATAGGCAAACGCCGCGCCGTCAACCAGCTGTGCGGCGGTCGTCAGGTTCATCACGCGAAGGCCGAGCTGCGGTATCGCCAGGATGAGGCCGCCAAACTGGGCAAAGCCCCAGTAGGTCATCGCCAGAGAGAACTCGCCGCGCCAGACGCGTCCCATCGCCTGGCCAGGTGGCCAGAGCCCGAGGCTGCCGTGCAGGCCCGAAGTCCCGCCTGGCTCCGTCGTGCCGACCGCCACCTCGGCCGCCGCCGGCGGCACCGCGGCTGATGACTCCGGCTGCGGGCGTTCCGGCACCTGCGGCGCCTCGCCGTTGGGCATCAGCAGCCCACGCCGGGCCATCTCGGAGAGGATGGCCCACTGCCCGTCCTCGTAGTAGTCGTGCAGGCGGCCGGCCGCGTCGAGCAATTCCTCGTCGCGCCTGCCGCGCCAGATCCGTTCCGGCGTCACCGTCCGAGTACTCCGAGGTCCATTGCCCTGGCGCCCAGCATTCCCACCAAGTGTACCGTGCTGCGTACGCGCGAAGGGCCTGATGCCCTGCGGCACCAGACCCTTCCCTGGCGTGTGATCCGGTTGACGATCAGGCCGGCCCGTCGCCCGGCCGGTGGCGCCGACGTGCAACCGCCATCAGAACTCCACCTGCATCCCCAGGCGCATCAGGCGGCCCTGAAGGATCTGCTGCGGCCGGCCCTGAATCGGAAACTGCGTCGTCACCTGCAGCACTGGATTCATGTTCAACACGTTGAACACTTCGATCTGCGGCTTCAGCGACAGACGGCCGGCCTTGACGTTCGCGGAGAAGTTCAGGTCGAGGGAGTTGATCCGATCGATGAACACGGTACCGGGCTCGTTGAGCCGCACCACCACCGACGACGCCGTGGAGAGCGCCGGCAACTGCGTCCGCGTCACGGTGTAGTTGATGACCTGCTCGCCCGTGCCACCGCCGGTCGTGCCCGGCACCTGCCCTGGCACGCTCTGCAGCACGGCGCTGATCCGCGCTCCGAGCCAGGGCAGCGGGTACGAGCCTGAGACTTTCAGCGAGGTCTGGAACGGCACATCGAACTCGCTGGTGTCGCAGAAGCGCAGGGCGTTGGGATTCTCGACCTCGCAGGTGCGCTGCAGGACCCGCCCCGTGGACGTGCCACCGGAGAACGACGCGCCGTTCTTGAAGCGGCCGTGCACCACGAGGTCCACGCCACGGTACCACCGTGAGTTGGAGTCGGAGTTGGTGTCGAGGTTGTCAGTGGGACGCACGCGGCCTGGGATGATCTGGTACACGGGCAGCATCTGGCCGTTTCCGCGCGGGTCCGCGACCTCGAGCCGCTCGTAGTCGCTGGCGCTGTAGGCCAGGTTGTCCGTGAAGAGCAGGTTCTTCACATCCCGGTGGTTGTAGCTCACCAGCACGCCGAAGTTCTCCTTCAGTTCCTGCTCGAGGGTCAGGTTGTAGAGCAGGTCGTAGCCACGCTTGAGATCCGGGTCGGCCTTGCTGGTCTGCCGGGTGCCAAAGGCGGCGTTGCGCGACGGACCGATTTCGTTGTTCTGCGCGATGTCGTCGCCATTCAAGTCCGTCCAGTCGCGCGGGTCTCCCGTGATGCCGGCCCCGGCAGACGTGGAGGGGTTGTAGCGGGTCTGGAACGACACCGACTCGGACGCCACATAGCGTCCGGCGCTGCCCTTGAGGGCCGTCCTGCCGTTGCCGAACAGGTCATAGGCCGCGCCGAATCGCAGCGAGACGTCCGTCCAGTTCGGCAGATTCTCGATGGGCGCGAAGCTGCGTGCGGGCAGGAATCGCCCGGCGGGCATCGACTGCGCCGGCACGGAGCCGATGAACTTGTCCAGGCGGACGCCCGGGTTCATCGTCAGCCGTTTGATGGTCCACGTGTCCTGCAGGAACACGCCCATGTCCATGTCGATCTCCGAACGCCAGTAGAGCGGCGTGGCGAGCGCGTCGACAGAGAACGGCACGCCGCCGCGATAGCGCTGGAGGATGTCGCCATTCGACGTGCCCTCGGAGAAGCTCCAGCCCTTGCCGTACTGCACGCCGCCCTTGAGCGCATGGGCACCCGTGACGTAGGAGAGCGACGCCATGCTCTGGTGCTTCCAGAACGGGTTGTACCACTCGTTCGTGATGTTGTTGTAGAACGTGTTGGTCAGCACCTCGAACTTCGCGATGTCGCCGTACGGCGGATACTCGGACGCCGTCCGCGTCTCCGGCTGGAACGTGCCGCGATAGCCCCGGAAGTTACCGGACCAGCCGGCCTCCGCGAGCAACGTATTGGAGATGGGCGAGGTCCACTTCAACTGGGCCACGTAGCTCAACTTCGGCTTGGCGACGCCGGTGGCCTCGGGACGCCGCTCCGGCGCCACGTTGTTGTAGTACTCGATGCGGGGCACGCTGTCGTAGTAGACGGTGACCTTGTTTCTCGGCGTGACCTGCGCCGTGAACCGCACGCCCGTGGACGTGTTGAGGTTCTTGTCGACCAGCTGTGTGCCGGCGGGACCGAGCTTTCCGTCGTGCAGCATCGGCAGGCGCGGATTGGCCGCCCACCGCCGGTAGGAGGCGAAGAACCAGATCCGGTCTTTCCTCACCGGGCCACCCACGCTGAGGTTCAGGTCATAGATGTTGTCGATCCCGGGACTGGCCGGCAACCCCGCCGCCAGCTGCTCCGCCGAGGCGTTGAGAGTCTGGAGAGACTTGTTGGAGTAGATCGCCACGCCGGTGCCGGCGAACCGGTTGCCGCCGGTCTTGGGGATCATGCTGATCTGGACACCGCCCGTCTGGAACTCCGCGGACGCGCCGTTGATCTGATAGACGTACTCCTGCACCGTGCCATGGTTCAGGAACAGGACCGTCTGGCTGCCGTCACCCTGGCCCGGTGACATGCTCATGCCGTCGATCAGAATCTGCTCACCGGGGCCGCCGTAGGCCGACACGCCTCCGCGGAACTCCGACGATGTCGAGCCACCGACGTCGGCTGCCTGCCCGGCCACGGCGGGCAGGGCCTTGGCCAGCGTGGAGAAGGTCCGCCCGGTCGGCAGCGTGTCCATCACCTCGCTGGTGAGCACCTCCCGGCGCTGCGAGCTCTGCACGTCGACCACCGGCGCCGCTCCGGTGACCGTGATGGTCTCCTCGATCGAACCGATCTTGAGGACGGCGTCGATCTTGGCGACGAAGTTGCTCTCCAGGGTGATGCCGTCGCGCAGGACGTTGCTGAATCCGGCGAGGCTGAACGTGACCGCGTAGGTCCCCGGGCGGAGATCCACGATGCGGTACTGCCCCTGCCCGTCGGTGACACCGGTCTTGACCTGCTCGATGAGCACGGGGCTCCGCGCTTCGACCACGACGCCAGGCAGCACCGCGCCCGTTCCGTCCGTCACCACACCGGCGATGGAGCTCTGCGCGGCCGCCGAGGCGGCCGAGACGAGGACCAGGACGCACCCACACGCCAACCGAGTCAAAAGCTTAGTCATGTCAAACACCCTCCAGAATGGCGCTGACTGTATCCCACTCGTTGGGACCCGGAGGCCCTCGTAAGGGACATCCGGTATATGCCACCGGCAGTTAAAACCAGCGCCAGGCTGAACGCCCGTCACCCCTGTCCGCTTCTGCACATACCTGGGACCTGTCCGTGCGGCATCCTCACCTGGTGAGGACCCCATGAACGGACGCGGTATCGCAGGGATGATCTTGATCGTGCTCGGTGTGGCGGGACTCCTGTATGGGGGCATCACCTACACGAGTCGCGAAACGGTGCTCGACATTGGCCCGATCCACGCCACGGCCGATCGTCAGCGGACGGTATTCATTCCCCCGCTGCTCGGGATTGTGGCGGTAGCCGGCGGCGCGATGCTCCTGCTCGCAGGCGGCCGGTCGCGCGCGTAGTCTCGACCGCCCTCCCGACGCGGCACAGCGGCCCACGAACGGACGATAGATAGTCCGCGAGTACGCAGTTATTGCCACGACTATTCCGGCCTATCGGATGCGCGTAGACTCCTTCACGTGCTCGACTGGAAGCGCTGGGTTTCCTCGGCGGCCTACGCCACCATCACCACTGTCGTGGCGGTGTTCTCGGGCTTTCTCGGCTCTGTATACCAGAACGA
>JAKFXY010000139.1 GCA_021731165.1 Acidobacteriota bacterium
GCTCGTGCCATACCAGCTCGTGCCGAACGCCAGCCGGCCATCCAGGAACCGGAAGTACGGCGCCTCCGAGAACTGCTGCTCGTCGCTGGCCGAATACTCGTCCCCGGCGCAGTCGAGATAGAGCTGGTCGAACTGCGCGATGCGCTCCGGATGCGTAAGCAGCATCACGGCCACGGCAAACGCCCCGAGTCCGAACTCGTGGTCGGCGAACCTGGCACGGCTGCGGCGGACGGACCGCCCCCTGTGGCGAAGGCCGAACTGCGCCGCCACCAGCAGCAATCCCGAGTCGCCCAGGCCGGGAAGGCGCTGGCCCATCGTCGCCGAGCGTTCGTGGGGGCGCAGACTGTTCGGGCCGAGCCGCTCGATGCGCGCGAGTGAGGTGGGGCGGGACTGGGCGATCACCGCGAGTGCATCCGTGACAGCGACGTTGTAGGTGGCGGCCACGCGGCGCCAGTCGGGGATCAGGAACCAAGCCTCAGCCCCAGCCGGCAACGCCGGCGGCGGCGAGAGGACGGTCTCTCCGAGGCGGGGGAATGCACCGCGCAGCCGGAGCGCCTGTTCGGGCAGCGGGCGTGGTGCGTAGGCAGGGGGGTAGCCCCGCCCGGACGGCACTTCTTCGTCGGCGAACCCGTCACGGTCCTGACTCATGGTCGAACTCTAGCGCAGGAGCCTGCCGTCGGTCCTCAGGGACGCGACAGCGTCGCGGAACACCAGCCATCCTCCGTGTCCTGACGCTCGACCGTCCAGCCCGCGTAGGCGGCGAGTACGTCGTCGCGTTCGTGTCTGAGGAAACCGCTGAGGATGAGCCGCCGCCCGAGATGCATGAGCACCGGCGCGGCCGCCATGAGCAGCCCGCCTGTCAGGTTGGCGGTCACGACGTCGGCGGTCCGCAGATGCGACTGGCACAGATCGACCACACCCAGCGTGACATCCACGCCGGGGTTGAGCGCCAGGCTGTCGCGCGCCGCCGCGATGGCGTCTGCATCGTCATCGATGCCGAGGACCTGCGCGGCACCGAGGCGCCTGGCGGCGATGGCCAGCACGCCGGAACCGGTGCCGACGTCGAGCACGGTGGCGCCCTGGAGATCGAGTGCCTGCAGCGCCTGGAGGCACAGGCGGGTGGTGGCGTGGTGCGCAGTGCCGAAGCCCATCGACGGCAGGATGACGATGGTGATGACGCCGTCGCTGTCGACGGGGCTGGGGGCCAGGCTGGCGGCCGGGTCCCAGGGCGGCGTGACCACGATACGGCCCACGCGGACGGCTGTCAGGCTGGCCTGCGACTTCGCCGCCCAGCCCTCGTCTTCCACTTCGATGGGGGTGAAGGCGACTCCCCGCGGAGCGAAGGCCGGCGCGAGCGCTCCCTCCGCACGGTCACGCTCGGCCGCGTCGGTGAAGTAGACGCGCCAGAGGGTCGAGCCCGGCGAGCCCTCGTCGATGGCCGTCAGGGCCCAGTCGAGCAGCGCGACCTGCACACGGTCCCCCAGCGAGACCTCCTCACCCGGCAGCGGCAGTGCGGGATCAGCGGAGAAGTGCAGTTCGAGCGCGGATGCGTTCGCCACGGGTGCCGCGTTATCCGAAGATGTCCTTCACGCGGTCGAAGAGGCCGCGTTCATCGCGGTCATCCTTGGAGGTTGGCGTGGCAGGCACCTCCGGAAGCGCGGCCGAGAGCTGTTCCAGCAGCTTCTTCTGTTCCTTGGAGAGCTTCGCAGGGGTCTTGACCCGCACGGTGACCAGCAGGTCGCCCTTGCCGCGTCCGCTTACGTCCGGCATGCCGTGGTTCCGCAGGCGGAACGAGGTGCCGGTCTGGGTGCCCTCTGGGATGTTGAGGTTCTGTTCGTCGAACGGCCCGGGCACGGTGATGGTGCCGCCGAGCGCCGCGGTCGGGAAGCTGATGGGCACTTCGCAGTGCAGGTCGTTGCCGTCCCGGACGAAGAAGTCGTGATCCTGCACGTGGATCACCACGTAGAGATCCCCGGGCGGCCCGCCAGCCGCGCCGGCCTCGCCCTCCTGCGTCAGGCGCAGCCGCTGCCCGGTGGCGATCCCGGGCGGAATCTTCACCGTGAGCTTGCGCTGCTTCTCCACACTGCCGGCGCCCCGGCAGGTCGCGCACGGGGAGGCGACAAACTGCCCGGTCCCGCGGCACTGCCCGCATGTGCGGGCCATCGTGAAGAAGCCCTGCTGAAAACGCACCTGGCCGCGGCCGTGGCAGCCGGGGCAGGTCTGGGGCTTGGTGCCGGCGGCCGCGCCGGTGCCGCTGCAGGTCTCGCAGCTCTCCTGCCTGGGGATCTGGATGCTGGTCTCGGTACCCCGCGCGGACTCATCGAAGGAAATCTCGAGGTCGTAGCGGAGGTCGGAGCCACGCGCGGGACCGCCCCGGCGGCGCCCTCCGCCAAACGCGTCGCCGAAACCGAAGATATCGCCGAGCCCCCCGAAGATGTCCTCGAAGCCGGTGAAGACGCTCGGGTCAAAGCCCTGGCCGCCCTGCGACGCGCTCCCCACGCCCGCATGGCCGAAGCGGTCGTAGCGCTGCCGCTTGTCCCCGTCGGCCAGCACGGAATAGGCCTCGGCGGCCTCCTTGAACTGCTCCTCGGCAGCCTTGTCGCCGGGATTGCGGTCCGGGTGGTACTTGAGGGCGAGCTTGCGGTAGGCGCTCTTGATCTCCGGATCGCTGGCGCTCTTACCCACGCCCAGGACCTCGTAGTAGTCGCGTTTGCTCACGACGACTTTGCCACCTTGACCATGGCCGGGCGGAGCAGCCGGTCGCGCAGCATGTAGCCGCGTCGCAGTTCGCCGGTCACCGTGCCCTCCGCGTGCTCCTCGCTGACTTCGTGCACGACGGCCTCATGCACGTTGGGGTCGAACGATTCGCCAGCGGCGAGGATCGGCGTCACGCCGCGCTTCTTCAGCAGGTCCATCATCTTCCGATGCACCAGCTCCACGCCCTGGCGGTAGGCGGCCACCTCCGGCACGTCGGGCTGGCTGAGTGCCAGTTCGAGGTCATCCAGAATCGGCAGGACCTCGGCGATGATGTCCGTGGCGGCGTAGTCCACGAGGTCCCGGCGCTCGCGCTCGATGCGCTTGCGGTAGTTGTCGAAGTCGGCGGCCGCGCGCAACAGGCGATCCTGCAGCGCATCCTTCTCCTTGCGGAGCACGTCGAGTTCGCCGTCGGGTTGCCCGGAGGCATCGGCCGGGGTGGTGTCGCGGCCCTGGGGCTGATCGTCTTCCTGTGTCACGGTGTCCTGGGAGTCCATCGAGTGGTCTGGCATGGCGAACTGCGGCGTGCTCCGGCCTAGTGGCCGCTTCTGAGCACCTGGTTCATCGTGCGGGCGGCGGCATCGATGACGCCGATCGCCCGCGAGTAGTGCATCCGGGTCGGTCCGATGATGCCGACGGTGCGGAGCGAACCGCCCTCGTCGGAGGTCGAGGCCACGAGGCTGAATGGCCTGAGGTCCGGCGTCAGGTGCTCCGCCCCAATCACCACCGTCAGTCCGGGTCCGTCGATGTATTCGGTCAGCAGGCGGAGCAGTCGCTGCTTCTCCTCCATCATCTCCACGATGGCCCGCAGGGTCGAGAGCGACACAGCGGCATCGCCGGCACCGGTCGCCGTCAGCAGCGAGGCGGCGCCTTCCACATGGAACTCCGAGGCCATGGGCAGGGCCTCGAGCGTGGAATTGGCCAGCCGCAGCGCACGGGACAGCAGTTCGTCGTAGAGCGTCCGCTCCTGCAGGAGGCGGGCGACGACGGCGGCGCGCACTTCGTGTAACGGGAGGCCGGCGAACTCGGAGTTGAGGTAGTTCGAGGCCTGGCTGAGATCCGACGGGCGCACCGGCTCGCCGGCGTCCACCACCTTCTGCGTCACCTGTCCGCCACGGGCCACCACGACCACCAGGACGCGGGTGCCGCCCAGCGGGACGAACTCGATGTGCTGCAGCACGGGCGCGGGGCTCTCCGCGATCGTGAACCCGACATGCTGTGTGGCCTGCGTCACGACGTGGGCCAGCGACACCATCAGGTCCTGCATCAGGGGCGAGCGCGCTGCGTGTTCCTGAAAGGCGTGTTCCACGGCAATCGGAGCCCTGGTGAGGCGCCCGGTCTCAAGCAGGAGGTCCACGAACACCCGGTAGGCCTTGTCAGTGGGGACGCGGCCGGCGGACGTGTGGGGCTGAATCAGGTATCCGTCGGCCTCAAGCTGCGCCAGTACGCTGCGGATCGTGGCCGGCGACACGCCCAAACCCGACTGCTCGGCCAGTACCTGTGACGACACAGCTCCGCCGGTCTCGATGTACTCCCGGACGAGGACCGTCAGGACCCGCCGCGCGCGATCGGAAAGTGGCTGGGAACCCATTGGTGGCAAAGAC
>JAKFXY010000022.1 GCA_021731165.1 Acidobacteriota bacterium
CGTTCGTGCTCGGCACCGGAGCCGCCGTACCCCTCCTCGCGCAGCAGACCAGCCAGAACGACCCGATGGCCCTGGCCGCCACGCCACGGCCGGTGGCGACGGCCGTGCGAGCCACCGGGCCGGTGACTGTGGACGGTGCGCTCGACGAAGCCGCGTGGCAGCCCGCCAAGGCGATGACCAGCTTCCTGCAGGCGGAGCCGCTCCAGGGGCAGGCGGCGAGCGAGGCGACCGAAGTACGCGTGCTCTTTGATGACGAGGCCGTGTACATCGGGGCGTGGCTCACCGACGCCAACCCGGCCGAGATCGTGACGACGAGCGAGCGACGCGATGCCTTCCTGGGTGATCAGGATTCCTTCCAGGTCGTGTTCGATACGTTCCGCGACCGCCAGAACGGGTTCGTCTTCGGCACCAACGCCTCGGGTGTCCAGTTCGATGCGCAGGTCAGGAACCAGGTGGCCAATGCGAGTTGGGACGGCAGCTGGGACGTGCGGACGCGCCGGACCGAGACCGGCTGGACAGCGGAGTTCCGGATTCCGCTGCGGACCCTACGCTACGGCGCAGCGCCGCAGACCTGGGGGATGAACGTCTCGCGGCTGATCCAGCGACGGCGCGAGCGTACCTATTGGGCACCGTTGCCGCGGCAGTTCGACCTGCCGCGGCTCTCGTCAGCCGGGGAGCTGCGGGGGCTGACCCTCAAGACGCCCCGTAACCTGAAGGTGCTGCCCTATGTGGTCGGCTCTGCGGACCGGAGCTTTGCCACGCGGACGCCCACGCTGACCAACGGTGAGTGGGGCGTGGATGCCAAGGTCGGCCTCACGCCTGGCCTGAACGTGGACCTGACCTACAACACGGACTTCGCGCAGGTTGAAGTCGACAACCAGCAGATCAACCTCACGCGCTTCAATATCCGCTTCCCGGAGAAGCGTCCGTTCTTCCTGGAGAACTCCGGGCTCTTCACGGTGGGCGCGTCGGCAGGCGGCGGATTTTCGACCGGCGACCTGGACCTGTTCTTCAGCCGCCGTATCGGCCTGGACGACAACGGCAACCTGGTGCCGATTCTGGGTGGCGGTCGGCTCAGCGGCAAGACGAGCGGATTCAACATCGGCTTCCTGAACATGCAGACCGACGCGGTGGGCGGGAATCCGGGCAACAACTTCACCGTGGCCCGCGTGAGCCGTGACCTACGCCGGCGGTCGGGCATCGGCGGCATCTTCATCAGCCGGGCGGCCACCGGCGATCGCGCCGGGGAGGGGAACTGGAACCGGACGTGGGGACTCGACGGCCGCCTCGGCGTGGGGGAGAAGTTCACCGTCGGGGCGTTTGCCGCGCGTACGGAAACCCCGGGCCTGACGGGGCGCGAGCACGCCTGGAATGCGGCGTCCGAGTACAACGACGGCAAGACCCTGCTGAAGTTCGACTACGGGATGGTCGGGGAGGACTTCAACCCGGAGGTGGGCTACCTGCAGAACACCTTCGGGTATCGCCGGTGGTATGCGCGTTTCGAGGAAACGATGCGCCAGCAGAAGATCCGTGACTGGGGTTTCCGGGAGTTCCTGCCGCATATCAACTACACCCGGTACGACTACCTTGACACCGGTGAGCTGCAGAATGCCGAGCTGCACATCGACAACCACTGGGACTGGGAGAACGGCAACTTCATCAGTACCGGCCTCAACGGCACCTGGGAGGGGCTCCGGCGGCCATTCCAGGTGTTTCCGGGCGTGGTCATCCCCGCGGGGGAAGTGGGCGGGCTCCGCCTGACGCTGCGCGAGAATACGGATCGACGGAAGCCCCTCTTCGTCCGGCACCAGTGGGACGTCGGCCGGTTCTACACGGGCAACCAGAACAGCCACCAGCTGCAGACCATCATCCGGCAGGGGGGCACGTTCGTCTTCGACCTGACGTGGACACACCGGCGCCTGGACCTGCCACAGGGGGACTTCCAGACCAACCTCGGGAGCCTCCGGGTGACGCACAACTTCTCACCCTCGGTGTTCGTGCAGAGCCTCGTGCAGTACAACGACACGACCCAGCGTTGGTCCACCAACCTGCGCTTCCACTGGCTGGAGACGGCGGGGACGGGGCTCTTCGTTGTCTACAACGACACCGAGAGCCTGCAGGGCCTGGGCCCGGTGAACCGGGCATTCATCGTGAAGTACGTGAAGCAGTTCGATCTGCTCAGGTGAATGAGGTGGCTGCCCTCGCCTCCTAGTCGTCGGTCGGCATGTCGCCGATGGCGCCAAACATGAACACGATGGTGCCGGTGACGCCCAGGGCGATGCCGGCCGGCAGCATCACGAGCGTCACACCGAGGCCGAGCCCGATGAGGGCGATGACCAGCCCGAGCAGCATGATGAACGACCGCAGGACGCCGTGTTCGGCTGCTTCGATCCAGTGGGCGAGCGAGTGGTGGGTGCGCATCATGGAAGCCTCCTGTAGCCTGTCCTACCCTTGTGCAAGCTCGATGCCGTACCGATTGCCACTGGCTTCCACGGCAAACACCCTCCCGTGCGCTGTCCGCACGCGACACGCCGCGCGGAATAATCCGGAGTAGTGGGAATCCCTCACAGGTGCTCCGCGACGCTTTGCGACACGTCGACCGGTCCTTGTCCGAGGGCGAATCGGGCCGGCACGTGGAGCGCGCGTGCTCGGCGATCTGCAGAGCGGTGATAAGTTTGGCCAGCGCAGGTTCGGCGCGGCCGCGGGCCGCAGGAGGGGAGTTCGATGTCCGAAGAGTCGATCCGGACGGTGGTGTGTGCCATTGATGACTCCGCGCGTGCGCCGGCCGTGGTGTACGCGGCCGTGGGCCTTGCGGAGCACCTGAACGCACGGCTGCTCGTGGTGCGGGCCGACCCCCGGGCTGGCCAGGGCGAGGAACCGCGGGCGGCCGCCAGCGCGGCCCTTCAGGAGTTCATGCTGAGCGCGGTACCGGGCGGCGTGGGCTACCGGGCAGCCACCGAGACCCGTGTTGTGCCAGGGCCCCCGGCCGAGGCCGTACTGAACGTGGCGGCACAGGAACAGGCCGGGCTCATTGTGATGGGCACGCGCGGCCGGGGATTCCTCGGCCGCGCGATTCTGGGTTCCACGGCGCGTGATGTGCTGAAGGGTGCCCGCGTGCCGGTGGCGATCGTACCGCCCTCCGGCCCGGAGATCGCGGCGTCGGTGGGGGGGCGCACCGTACCGCGCTTCGGCATTGTACTGGTGCCGCTCGACCTGCGGTCCGACGCCACGTCCCAACTGGCGGTCACGGCTGCGCTTGGCACGGGCTCCACGCATCGGCCGCTATTGCTGCATGTGACGGATGAAGGCACCGATCACGCCCTGCCGCGGGAGCGGTTGAACCGCCTTGGTCTGTCCATCCCCGGCGGGCGCGGGGCCAAGTTGCTGATTCTGGAGGGTGACGTGGCCGAGTGCATCGTGAAGGTCACGAAGAAGGATGATGTCGGCCTCGTCATCCTCGGGCGGGCGCACGACGACGCCGGAGAGGTCGCCTGCGCGGTCCTCGAACGGAGCCGGGCGGTGGTGGTGGTGGTTCCTTAGGTAGCGGGAACCTGAACCGGAAGACCCTGGGGGAGGGTGGCGGTCACGGGTTCCTTCATCTTGCCCACCGTGAGTACGGGGCACGGAGCGGACCGCACCACCTGTTCGGCCACACTGCCCATGAGGAGATGCGCCACGCCGGTGCGGCCGTGCGTGCCCATCACGATCAGGTCGGTCCCGCACTCCTCCGCCAGAGCCTGCACCGCCGCAGCCGGGCGCCCAGGCCGTACGTGCACCACTGCCGTCACGCCGTGACGCGAGAAGGCGCCGGCCATGGCGTCAAGCCGATGCCGCGCACTGGCTGACAGGCCTTCGAGGAGGGCCCGCCGGTCCGGGCGTTCGGTATCGCCCTCCCAGGTGCCAAGGGCAAACGGATCCTCCACGACGTGGAGGAGATCCACCCGCGCGCCGAAGCGAACGCCGATGGTCGTGGCGTACTCCACCGCCATGTCGGACTGCGGACTGAAGTCCACCGGCACCAGAATCCTGGTCACTGCCACAGTAGTCATACGTGCTCCTCAGGTTCCCGCGTGCACGCGTCGGCGCCACGCCCTCTGTGTACCCGAGCCAAGGCCGTGCCAAGGGCAGAGGGCGCGATGGAAAGCCCTTCCGGAGCCACGGGACGGGCGCGGCCGGAGAAGTCCGCACTCATCCGGGTGGTGCATCGTCGGCTGGGAGGGAGACGGTGGCCGTTGTGCCACCCGTCAGCGGGCACGCGACGGTGAGCGTGCCGCCGTGCATCTCGACCGAACGCTTCGCAATGGCCAGTCCGAGGCCGCCGCCGCGTGACTTCGTCGTGA
>JAKFXY010000123.1 GCA_021731165.1 Acidobacteriota bacterium
AGCAGATCGACAAGCAGGTGACGGCGGCCGAGATCCGCCGCGACATCGCCACGCAGGAACGGGAGAATACGCGACAACAGGTCGGCCAGGCCCAGGACGTGGGCGCATTTCTGCAATCGAAGTACTCCAGCCAGCAGCTCTATCGGTTCATGAGCAGTCAGGTGCTCTCGCTGAACTTCCGCACCTATCAGATCGCGCTGCAGCTCGCGAAGCGCGCGGAGCGCTGCTTCCAGTTCGAACGAGGCCTTCCGGCCGCGTCGTTTGTCAAACCGGCGTACTGGGACAGCGCGAAGAAAGGACTCCTGGCCGGAGAGCAGCTCGCGCTGGATCTGAGGCGGATGGAGGTGGCCTATCTCGAGAGCGATCAGCGCGGCTACGAACTGACCAGACACGTGTCGCTGCTGCAGCTCGACCCGATGGCCCTCTTGTCACTGCGGCAGACCGGGCGGTGCGAATTCACCATTCCCGAGATGCTGTACGACATGGATTGTCCCGGACATTTCATGCGCCGGCTCAAGTCGGTGAGCCTCACGATTCCCTGCGTGACCGGTCCTTACACCGGCGTGCATTGCACGCTGACTCTTCTCGCAAGTTCCGTACGCCGGACGAGTACGGTCGGAACGCGCCCCTATGAGCGGGTGCCAGCCGGGGACGACCGCTTTATAGACGACTACACCTCCATCCAGTCCATCGTGACGAGCAGCGGCCAAGGGGACGCAGGCATATTCGAGGTGAACCTCAACGACTCGCGCTACCTCCCCTTCGAGGGCGCGGGCACCGAGAGCACGTGGCGCCTGGAGCTTCCGGCGGACTTCCGTCAGTTCGACTACGACACGATCAGCGACGTCATCCTTCACGTGCGCTATACAGCGCGAGACGGCGGCCGTCGTCTACGGGACGCCGCGACAGCCCGCCTCACCGCGGAGATCGGCAAGGCCACTGCCGCCGGAATGACCCGGCTGTTCTCGGTCCGTCACGAGTTCCCCAGCGCCTGGGCGAAGTTCACGAGCGTCACGCTCGGCAGCGGCACCCTGCGCGCCGAGCTCAGCCTGGACCTGCGTGCGGAGCACTATCCCTCCTGGAGCCAGGACCGGATCGGCACGGTCGAGCGGGCAGACCTGCTGGCACGGATCGACGCTGGAGTTCAGAAGATCACGGTTTCGGGCAATGCCGCCGGCACGGGCGCGACCGATGTTCTGAGCGCTTCGTCGATCGCCGGCCTCTTGGCGGGCAAGCTCGAGAACCTCAAGCCGGCCTCGCCGGTTACCCCCGGCAATAAGCCGCTCCGGCTGTTCCTGACGAGCAACACGATGGACGACCTGTGGCTGGCGATGACGTGGAAGGGCAGGCAGACGCCGCCCTGACCTGATCGAGGGTTGGCAAGGAAGGCGCGCTCAGCCCTTGATCTTCTCGAGCCATGCGCTGACGATCGGTGTCGTCTCCAGGGGCTTCTCGAGCAGGCCGTCCACACGCGCAATCTCGACATCGGAGTTTCGCCGGCGAAACTCCTCTACCGTGCTCTCGGCTACTCGCTCGTCTGCCTCGCGGGGATTGGAGTCGTACACGAGCAGCAACGGCAGCGCATCCGCCTCGCCCTCAGGAAGAGTCCAGCCGTCGATGGCCGGTATCCCTCCGTCGATGGCCACGACGCCCGCGAGCCAGTCTCGCGCGATCGCCGCCATCGTGAGACACAACACCGCACCCTGATCGCATCCGGCAAGCACCACCGGACGCTCGACGCCGATTCGGTCCCGGACGTCGCGGAGAAGTTGTTCCAGCTGCCAGAGCGCATTGCCGAAGCTGACGGGCTCAGGGCGGTGGATGTCCTCACCCTGATACCAACTGCGCTCCGCGGCTTTGGACCGGTAGCCCGTGGGCGGGACGACGGGAACAGGCGCCCGCACCATGCAGGCATCATAGGAGGGCGTCAACGAGTCATACAGCGGGACGAACTGCTCGTCGTCGGCGCCCCGCCCATGCAGGATGACCAACAACGGGCTGTTCGCCCCCCGATCACCAACAAACTCGCGGTACGTCAGAAAGCTTCGCGGCATCGTCAATGCTGGCCCGCTGACGTCGAGTGGCACGACGGGTGTCAGCTCGAAACAGGCCTCACCTTCTGAGCGATCGCGTGCTTGGCCGCGATGCCGCCGTACGCGATAGCGTAGCCAAGGGTGGCGCCGGCGCTGAAGTACCCCTGGCCCGAGGGCGACGCGATGCAATTGCCGGCCCCGTACAGGCCCGGTATCGGCTTGTTCTCGGTGTCCAGGACCTGCCCATGTGCGTTGATCTTCGGCCCGCCCTTCGTGTCCAGCGTCCCGCCCCCGATGAGTACCGCATAGTACGGTCCCGTCGGAGATATCGGGTACATCGTGGCGTTCGGCTTCTCGGCCTTCGGATCGAGCGGCGTCGTGGCGCCGCGGTGGAAATCGCGGTCCACGCCCGCGTTGGCGAAGCCGTTGAAACGTGTAACCGCGTCCTTGAGGTTGTCGGTGAAGTCGGGATCGAGGCGGAAGTTGCCGGTCTTGCCCGCGATTTCGGCAAGCCGCGCATCCACGACCTTGGCGAGATCCTCGAGCGTGTCGGCCGTCATCACCACGGGTGACTTGCTGCCCGGCTTGGGCATGGCGCCGTTGGTGTCGTCCACGCCGAACTTCTCGCGGCAGCGCTCGTCGTAAATCATGACCTGCACGAGATTCGGATACCGTGTGCGGTTCGGGTCGAAGTAGAAGTGCACCTGCGTGCGGTCGTTGTAGTACCGCTTCTCGTCGCCGCAGCGCTTCCCTTCGCAGTTGACCTGGAGCATGCTGTCGCCCTGCGTCGAGAAATACGCCATCGGAACCGTCCGAGAGGCCAGGGCGTGCTCGAGGATGCACGGTCCCCACCACGCATTGCTCATGTTCGCGAGCTGCGCGCCAATGGCCTGGCCGATGTACACGAAATCGCCCTGATTGGTTGCCGCCGCGCAGCCTCCAAAGATCGGGCCCCGCAGATAGTTGAGGCAGAGTTCGGGGTTGGCCGTGAAGCCGCCGGTGGCGAAGATGACGCCCTTCCGCGCGCGGAAGGTGACGGTCTTGTTTCCGTCCGTCGTGGCCTCGATCCCGATCACCTCCCGGCTCCTGTTCAGCACCAGCCGCGTGGCCCGATGCTTCAGCAACACCTCGATCCCGCGCGCACGAATGGCCGCTCGGAACTGGGAAATAAGGAACCAGCCGTTCTGCTCGTTGTACGTCCTGGACGTATTGCCGGGATGGCGGTCGCCGGTCACCGTGCTCGAATAGAGCGAGCGCCCGCGGTGTGGAAAGTGTTCGGGCAGCTCCGCGTAGCGGTCTCCGGCGGCCTCGGCGTAGTAGTCCGTCGGGCCCGGCTGCATATCGCCGACTTCCATTTTTCTCAGTTCGGCGACGATGGGGCCGGCGTTGTCGTAGAAGGCCTCGAAGCAGCTGAATTCGAGTTCCGGCATGCCAAATCTTGGAGCCTTCGGGTTGTACAACGTCGGATAGGCCAGCCTGGACATGAACTGCAGACAGTTTTCCCTGGAATCCTGAACGCCGCGTTCGTGCATGCGGAAGTTGTTCGGAATCCAGTACATGCCGCCGGACTTCGCCGTCGTGCCTCCGACAGAGGACGCCTTCTCCAGCATGATGGTCTTGGCGCCGGCCTGATGCGCGATCAACGCCGCCGTGGAGCCGGCCGCGCCGCTGCCAACCACGACGACATCGGCTTCATGGTCCCAGCGGTTCTGCGCAAACGCGGTGGACTCCGTGAATGTCACCGCGGCGGCGGTGGCCGCTGTCAGTACTGGGCCCACTCCAGCCACCCGAAGAAAATCGCGGCGTGAAACGCGCGACTCTTCCTCGTGCGCGCCCTCTTTCTGCATGTCGTCGCCTTTTGCCATGGCCTCTTCCTTCTCCTCTTTTCAACTCACTGGCTGCACATATACAGTGCAGCCAGTGAGTTGAAAAGAGGAGAAGGAAGAGGCC
>JAKFXY010000108.1 GCA_021731165.1 Acidobacteriota bacterium
GCACGATGACGACCAGATCCTCAACACGACGACCGATCGATTTGGCGATCGCCCAGAGGTTGTACTTGACCGGCGCATCGAGATCGACCGAGTCCCTCGAGCTGGGGCCGACGATCAGCTTTTCCATATAGAGATCGGGCGCGTGGAGCAGCCCGCCGCGTTCGGCGGCGGCAAGCACGGCGATGGCGTTTGGCGCGCCGGTGGAACAGAGATTGGTGCCCTCGAGCGGGTCAACCGCGATGTCGATCTGCGGATATTCGCTCTCCTTGCCGGCCTTGCCGGCCATGCCGACCTTCTCACCGATGTAGAGCATCGGCGCCTCGTCGCGCTCCCCTTCGCCGATGACGATGGTGCCGTCGATCGCGAGGGAGTCCATCTCCCTGCGCATGGCCTCGACGGCGGCCTGGTCGGACTTGTGGCCATCGCCCTGGCCCATCGTGTGGGCGCAGGCCACGGCGGCCTGTTCGACGACCCGGAGAAAATCAAGCGAGAGATCAGAATCCATCAGTGACACGCCCTTCCATGAACGCGAAATCCTAGCACGTCGATCGTGACGGGTCCGCCCCTCCCGACGGCGAGCCGGGCCGCCGCGCTGCCGCCGTTGACCGCGATCTCGAGTTGTTCAGTGCTGCCGAAGAGCGCGCAGAGATCTCCGCTCTCGGCTTCTGCATATGTCGTCACGATCCTGGCGGAGTGGCCGCCGGCCACGATCTCCAGGTCCGTACTGCCGGCCGCGACACGATCGAAGAGATCCCGGCCAATGTTGGTGATCAGGTTGCCGAAGTGGTCCACACGCAGGACCTCGCCCTCGATGCGTCCCTCGGAGGCGCGCGGCTCGGGAACCGCCAGGCGGTGCCACTCTACAAGCGGACGGCCGAGCGCGCCGAGATCGACACCCGCGGCGAGCCAGGCGGCAGCCGGTGCAAATCGATCGCGCCCCTCGAACGTCGAACTGACAGTCGGCAGCGCGTACTGCGGGTTGCTCAGCTCCACGAGACGGGTTGGAGGCGTCTCGTTGAGCACCACCGTGAGCAGACCGTTATCGGGCGCCACGAACAGATATCCACCCGCTTCGACTGCCATGGCACGTCTAGCCGAACCAACCGCGGGGTCTATCACGGCGAGGAAGATCGTGCCGGAAGGGAAGTACCTGCACGCGTCGGCAAGCTCGAGCGCGCCCGTCAGGACATCCTGCGGCGGGATGGCATGCGTGAGATCGACGAGAGTGGCCGCGGGGCAGATCCCCAGCACGACACCCTTCATCGTCCCGGCGTAGTGATTGTGGATACCGAAGTCGGTGAGGAGCGCGATGAGGCCTCTCCCGGCGCGCGATCTCACTCGGACCATTCGCGGTTACTCGGGGCGAGCCGCGGATGTCGGCGGTGCAGCGACTGTGCTCGCCGTCTTCCGAAACAGCACCTCGCGAATGTTGGTCTTGAGCAGGAACTGCTCGGTCACCTGCAGGGGCTCGAACATGCGCTGAATGTCGCGGTTCGGCAGCACCTTTTGCTGGCCGCGCGCCGCGGCGTACGGGCGGTACTGGAGGGTTGCGGGATCCACCACGACATACCTCGTGTACGTCGGCGGCCCTGGCTTCTGGACAGCCGCGGCCTGGAACTGGGCGAGGAGAGCCCCCCCTGGACGCAGAATCCTCGAGAGCTGGTGCGCCAGGACATACGCGGTCCGCAAGTCGAGATAGTCGAAGACATCCCAGCAGAGAATGCCGTCCACGCTGGCGTCATCCTGCGGAAAGCGCTTCTCGAAGAACGCTGGAAGTTCGCCTATCTTCTCCTCGAAGACATGGCGGTCAATGTCCTTGAAGAGGTTCTCGACGAAGATCTTGCAGCCAAGATGCTCGCCCAGGAAGGTCACATTCGAGCCGACGACCGGGCCGAGGTCGAGCAGCACCGGCTGCGACCGGTTCGCGAGGCAGCTGAGAAACTTGGGGAGCGCTTTTGTGGGATGGCCGGGCGCATCAATCGGCCCGGCATCGGCATCCCCGTCGCCCTTGCGCTTGCGGTTGAAAAGATCGGAAAGAGCCAATTGGTGAGTCGCGATTACTGACTAGTGAAACACAGTGCCACTCTCTAATCCCTAATCACGAATCACCATGGCTCTCAATGCGCGGCTGCGGCCACCGCCGGCTTCGGTGCCTGCGGCTGTTGCACCTGGGCGGCCTGCGGCTGCATGCCCGCCGCCACGCCCTTGCGCTGCATGTCCACGCTTCCGCGGAAATGCGCACCCTCGGCGATCGCCACGCGCGGCGAGATGATGTCGCCGTCCACGGACCCGCCGTCACGGATGTCCACCTTCTCACTGGCGGTGACGTTCCCGTTGATTTCGCCGAGCACGATGACTGCCTTGGCAAACACCTGCGCCTTAATCTTTCCGTTGGGACCAATGGTCAGCACGTGGTCCTTCAGTTCGATCTTGCCCTCGACATGGCCCTCCACCGTGAGGTCCTCGCTGCCGTTCAACTCGCCCTTGATGACAACCGACTTCCCGATATTCACCATGTCCCTCCCGATCTGTTGCCGGGTATCCGGCGGCTTCGGCGCCGCGACGGCACTGACCTCCTGGCTCACAGCAGCCGGGGAGGACGGCGTGGCCGGGCCAGCTGTCGGCTTTACCGCTTCGTCACGCTTCCACATTGTCGTTTTTCCTCAGGTTTATGGGCCGATCGTGCGGGCCTTGCGCTCCCGCGCGATTCACGATCACCGAAATACCCGGGTGCCGGGGCCAGAGCCCACTGAGTATATCGGCCGCAAAAAAAACTTGTCTAGTCACGCTACGGCTGAGATTTAGTGCGAGGTGCTACGATTCGTAAGGCCCCCCGCATGGAGCGCATCTACCTCGACCACAACGCCACCACCCCGCTATCACCAGGGGTCGTTGATCGCATGGCGGCCGCCCTCCGCGATCAATGGGGTAATCCATCGAGCGTGCACTATTTCGGGCAACGGGCCAAAGCCGCCATAGACGAGGCTCGCAGTTCGGTGGCGGCCCTGATCGGGGCCGACCCATCGGAGGTCGTGTTCACAAGCGGCGGCACCGAGAGTGACAACTTCGCGATTCGAGGCGCGGCGGAGTCTGCCGGCCCGGCTCGCCAGCTCATCTCCACCACGATTGAGCACGAAGCGGTGCTGAACACCCTGAAGGCACTGGCCCGCCGGGGCTGGCGGACCACGCTGCTCCCCGTGGATCAGAGTGGCGTCGTCGCCCCCGAGGCGCTGCGCGAGGCCCTCGCGGACGCGGCGTCTATCGTCTCGGTGATGCACGCCAACAATGAGATTGGGACTATTCAACCGATCGAGGAGCTCGCCCGGCTTGCCCACGAGAGTGGCTCCTTGTTTCACACCGACGCCGTGCAGTCGGCGGGCAAGATTCCAGTGGACGTCAAGGCTCTCGGGCTCGATCTCTTGTCCCTCTCGGCGCACAAGCTGTACGGACCGAAGGGGGTCGGCGCCATCTGGATCCGTCGTGGGGTCCGGCTCCTGCCTCTGATGACCGGCGGCAAGCACGAGCGCGGCCGGCGGGCCGGCACCGAGAACGTGCCCGGCATCATCGGCATGGGTGTAGCCGCGCAGGAGGCACGTGCCAAGATGACCGCGGAAGCGGTCCGCCTCGCGGCGCTGCGCGACCGGCTGGAGGAAGGGATTCTTCGTGCGGTACCCGGAACGGTGGTAAACGGCGACCGTGGCGCACGCGTGCCGAACACCACCAACATCAGCTTCGATCGCACCGAGGCCGAGTCGCTCCTCATCGCGCTGGATCTCCAGGGGATCGCCGTGTCCACCGGATCGGCCTGCTCCTCGGGCACGCTCGAACCGTCCCATGTGCTCAAGGC
>JAKFXY010000036.1 GCA_021731165.1 Acidobacteriota bacterium
TGGGTCCGTTCCTCGTGCCCTGCTGAATATCGAAGAGCTGCCGCGCGATGTAGCTCGGCGACCGCCCGGCGATGGGAGGCACGTCGGCCACGCCCATCAGGTCCAGCCCATGACACGCCGTGCACGCGGTGGTCCGGCCCTGCACGATCTGGTTGTCGACCACCGTCATGCCACCCAGATCCACCAGCGCCCGGCCTCGCTCGAGACTCCCTGGCGGCACATAGGCCACGAAGCCGGCCCTCGGGTCCCGGAACTTCTCCGTGCGCTCTTCATCCTCCGGCACTTCGATGATCCGGCCAGCGATCGGCTCGGTGAGGGCCGCCGCGGTCGCCAGAAAGAGGTTGCCCGCGATGCGCGTCTTCGGCACCAGGGCGCTCTCCACCACACGCACGCGCTTCGACCAGGGGATCGCGGCAAAGTACTCCGCGGCCTGCTGGATCTCCGCCTCCGACATCGCTCTCGCGAGGTCGATCATCGTGTTGGTGTTGGGCTTGCGCGGGTCCGCGCTGGCACGGCGCCCGTCGCGGAAGTCGCGAATCTGCCGGATGAAGTACTCCTTCGGCAGCGCGGCCGGGGCGGCATTCTCGGGGCGGCCCATGCCGTTCGGCAGATGGCAGGAGCCACACCCGCGCGTCCGGTCTCCGAGGCCCTTCGGCCCATGCCGGATGATGTCCGGCATCGGCGGGTGGTCCTGCGGGTGCCAGTCGATGACGTGCTGTCCGTCACGCACGTCGAGGAAGGAGTAGCTGGCCGTACTGCCCTCGAGCGTGCGCGTCCGCGTCTGCTCGTCCTCGGGTTCGTTCGGCCGCAGCCGCCGGTTGGGGGGGGCCTGGGGCTGTGCCCGCTCACCGGGCTCGGGCCGGCGCTCGAACCCGTAGGCCCACAGGGGCTGGTTCGTGAAGTCCACGACCACCGGAGCCTGGGGCGCCATCAGGTCGACGCTCCCCGGCTGAGCGGCCTGCCGGGCGGGGTCGGGCCTCAGTCCACCGGTACGGTCGAGGTTGCTCATCACGACCATGCCGATGATGAAGCAGGTCAGGCCGAAGATCAGGTCGCCGAACGTCGTTCTCATGCGGGCTCCCGGCAGCCACCCATCGCGGCCACGACACCGGACAATAGCCAACGACGCCTCAAAAGACAAACGGCGGGACCGGACGCTGGTCCGATCCCGCCGCTCGACGTGACGCCGCCGCCGCGAGGCGGCCGGACGACTCGTTACTCGAGCACTTCCACGCGCGACACGCGGGCCGTCCGCATGTTGGTGAACCAGAGGACCGGCTTGTCGGTGTGCTCCGTGCCGGGCTGGTAGTTGATCTTCTTCGTGTCCAGCTCGGTCGGCCACTGGTAGGCGATGATGTCGTTCGTGTTCTGATCGACCCGGTAGAGCCGCTCCGCCATGTTGCTCGGTGCGTAGACGCGGCCCTTCTTGTCTGGGTGCGACGACGTGTACGGTCCGGAATAGGCGTCCAGCCTCCAGCGCCTGAACTCGCCGGTCTTCGTATCGACCCTCACGACCGAGTCGCCACGGTACTCGCCATACCAGAGTTTGTCCTCGTGGTCGATCGCGCCACGGCGGCCCATGGCGTTTTCCACCGGCCACCAGATGGCCTTCTTGTTGGCCACGTCGTAGCCCATCGCCCCACCCGGACCGGCCTGCGTGAGCATCCAGGGGTTGCCCTTCGAGTCGATCTCGGTGTTGCCGGCGTAGCCGACCGCGCCCTTCGGCACCACGCCAGCGGACGAGTACGGGCTGAAGGATCCTTCGGACTTGAGCGTCTTCGGGTCTACGCGGGTGAAGCCCGCCCAGATCTTGCCGTCAGGCCCCTTCGAGATGAACTGCGCCTGCACGCCCTCGACCCAGTCGTACTTCTCGCTCTTCGGGTCGAAGCGCAGGAGCTGCGAACCGCTCTTCGCCGTGCGGGTGGGCATCCAGATCATGCCGTCGTCGCCCACCACCACGTCGCGCGTGCCGGGGATGATGCCCTTCGGCACATCCGGAATCGTCGGCGGGCCGTATTCCTTGAAGGTCTTCGACTTGGTGTCGAACATCCCGAGGTACATCGCGCTCTCGTCGGTGAACCACAGCCGGCCGTCCTGGCCGAGCGCGCTGTCGTGGGTGGCCGTCCCGGCGGTCGGGATATCCCACTCGGTGATGATCACCTTCGTGGCCGCCCCCTTCGGACGCGGCAGGGTCTTCTTGAGCTCGAAGGGATACGCCGTCCGGCCGCCGCTCAGATTCACGGCGGACCAGAAGTCCGCCACTTCGGTGCGCGGCATGCCCGGCGAAGCGCCCCAGTTCGGGGATTCCTCGAGCATCTTCACGCGGCCCGGCTCCTGAATGCGCGCCGGACGGCCGCGCTTGTTGTCGTCGGACACGGCCGTGCCGTCGGCGTAGTACTTCGCCATCCGGTGGATGACGGGTGCCCACTGCTCGGCGGTGTATTTCGTCGGGAAGATCCGCCGGTAGGTGTGGCAGTAGTTGCAGGCGAGGAGCTGGTGCACCATCCGGTCCTTCTGCTCAGGGGTCCGGTTGGTCACGTTCATCAACCACTCGACGTTGGAGAGCTGCCGGCCCAGATTCTGCGTCTTGCCGAGCTTCAGGTCCGCCTTCGCCGTCTTGCCCGCGGCGACGGTCACGGCACCGGGGTCGGTCAGGTCAAAGCCGACGGCCCGCGTCGACAGCTTGTAGGAGCCGGGTTCGAGGTGCGTGCGCGGGAACGCGTACTTCCCTCCCTTGTCGGTCACGACCGACACCTGGGAATTACCCCCGTCCTTGCGGGCCGTCACGACGACGCCCTCCATCTTGCCCTCTTCCTGCGAGCTCACCACCCCGGAGATGGCCGTCCCGCCCTGCGCCTGCAGCGACACCGGTGCGAACCGGAGCCCCGCCAGCGCGATCACGGCGAAGCCCGCGGCCACAAATCCCTTCGTCCTCATCAATATCCTCCCCATGGGCGAATCACCGGCGCCCAAGCCCACCTACTTTACCGGAATCCCCAAGCCGGACCTCCCGGGCCTCTCCTCGGGTACGCGCCCGCGGCACGGGCGCTTCGCAACGGCGCAGGGTGGCCTAGAATGCACCTCGTCCGGCAACTCCATGAGGCCACACCCATGAGGCAGGTCACGCTCGCGGTTCTTCTCAGCCTGCTTCCAGCCGGCGTCCTGGCCGCACCCTCCGGGTCGCTGGTCGAGGCCATCCGGAATCGCGATGCCGCCACGACCCACGCCCTGCTCACCAGGGGCGGTGCTATCAACGGCATGGAGGCGGACGGCACGACGCCGCTCCATTGGGCTGCCCATCACGGGGACACGGCCACCGTTGCGGCCCTTCTGGCCGCCGGGGCACGCGTCAACGCGACGAACCGGTACGGCGTGGCGCCCATCTGGCTTGCGGCCACAAGCGGGCACGCCGCCGTGGTCGACACGCTGCTCCGGCACGGGGCGACGGCCGAGACGGTCCGCGGCGAGAGCGGCGAGACCGTCCTGATGATTGCGGCCCAGGCCGGCCACGTCCCGGTGCTGCAGCACCTGCTCGCCCGTGGCGCGAATCCGAACGCGAAGGACGCCGTCCGCAGCCAGACGGCGCTCATGTGGGCGGCGGCCGAGGGCCATGCGGGAGCCGTCCGCGCGCTCATCGAGGCAGGAGCGCAGGTGGACGCCCGATCAGTAACGGGGATGACGCCCCTGATGTTCGCCATCAGAGCCGGTCACATCGAGACCACGCTCGCCCTGCTGGACCGAGGCACCACGGTGCAGGACACGGCACCGGATGCCACCACCATGCTCGGGCTGGCCATCATCAACGCGCACTGGGAACTGGCGGCGCGCCTGC
>JAKFXY010000125.1 GCA_021731165.1 Acidobacteriota bacterium
TACCGAGCAGGGCCAGGTCTGGTCCGCGCATCGAGTACTGCACGCCGACGCCGCCGCCTGGGCCTCCGAGCGCGAGAACGGAGGTCCGGAGGTTACCTGGATAGCTCGCCAGTAGCTGCCGGAACCGTTCCATCATGGCAATGTGGTCCGCGGTGCGTGCCTCCGGGGGCGTGAGCGCCACGGTGATCGACCCGATGTTGCCGCTGGAGGTGCCGAGGTTGATCATGGGCCCCTGGCCGCCACCCATGCCCGCCCCCGCCGAGACCAGGGTGTCCGTGACCTCACGGTACTTGCGCAGATCGGCCGCAATGCGCTCCAGGATCGTGGTCATCGCCGCCAGGCCGGTGCCCTCGGGCGCGCGCACGTTGATCGACAGCTTCGAGCGGTCCTCGTCCGGCGCGAAGTTCTTCCCGATGGCGGCAAAGAGCGGCACGATGCTCGCGGTCACCAGCACGCACAGCGTGACGATTGCCCACCGGTGTGCCATGGACCACCGCAGCATCGCCATGTAGACCCGCTCGATCGGCCTGAAGATGACGGAGTCCTTCGAGGTGTGATGCGACTCGATGTCTTCCTTCCTCGGCGGCTTCACGAACCGCGACGTCAGCATCGGCGTCAGCGTGAAGGAGACCAGGAGTGACACGCCGACGGCGAATGCGGCCGTAAGGCCGAAGGACGCGAGCACACGGCCCACGACGCCGCCCATGAAGGCCACGGGCACGAAGACGGCCATCAGCGACAGGGTGGTGGCCATCACGGCGAGGCCGATCTCCTTCGTGCCCTTGATCGCCGCCTCGTACGGGTCCATCCCCTTCTCTTCGATGTAGCGGAAGATGTTCTCGAGCACGATGATGGCGTCGTCGATGACGACGCCCACCATCAGCGTCAGTGCCAGCATCGTGACCTGATTGAGCGTGTAGCCCATCACCGACATCAGCGTGAAAGTGGAGACGATCGAGATGGGGATCGCCACGGCGGCGATGAGCGTGGTGCGGATGTTGGCGAGGAAGATGAAAATCACGACCGACGCCAGGATGCTGCCGAAGATCAGGTGTCCCTGAACGGCGTCGAGCGACGCTTCCGTGAACTTCGACTGGTCGTCGACGATGTCGACCGACATGTCCTTCGGCACCGTCGCCGTGATGCCGGCCAGGCGCGCCTTGATGGCTCGCGCCACGGTGACGGTGTTCTGCCCGGACTGCTTGCTGACCGTCAGCGTGACGGCCGGGCGGCCGTTGAGGAAGGCCGCCGAGCGCATCTCAACCTGGCTGTCGACGGCGTCGCCGATGTCGCCGAGCCGCACGACGTAGTCGCCCCGGTTGCCAATGGCGATCCGGTTGAATTCACCGGCGTCGGTGATCTTGCCCATCGTGCGCAGGGTGACTTCCTGCGCGCCCTGCTCCACGCGGCCACCGGGCAGCGTCAGGTTCTGGGCACGGAGCGCGGCGGTCACTTCCGGCACGGTGATGCCGTAGGCCCGCATTTTGTCGGGGTCGAGGCGCACCTGGATGGCGCGCTCGCTGCCGCCGACCATGCTGACCTGCCCGACGCCGCTGACGCTTTCCAGCCGCTCCTTGACTTCCTTCTCCGCGAAGCGCGTCACGTCGCGGAGCGGCCGGGACCCGGCGACGGCGATCTGCAGTACGGGCTGCGCGCCCGGGTCCGCCTTCAGGATGATTGGCGCCTTGGCCGTTTCCGGAAGCTGCCCGGCCAGCAGGTTGACCTTGTCGCGCACTTCCTGCGCGGCCACGTCACCGTCCTTCTCGAGCTCGAACGTGACGATGACCGTCGACTGGCCTTCGCTGGAGGTGGAGCGCAGCTCACTGATGCCGCTGATGGTGTTGACGGCGCCCTCGAGCTTCTTGGTGATCTCGCTCTCGATCTGTTCCGCCGACGCACCGGGATTGGTCACGGTGACCGCCACGGTGGGGATGTCGATGTTCGGGAAGTAGTCGACGCCGAGGCCGAAGAAGGAATAGGCCCCCATCACGGTCAACGACACGATGAGCATCGTGGCGAAGACGGGCCGCTTGACGCAGAGTTCAGCGAGCTTGTGCATGACTCGATACCTTCACGGGCGCGCCGTCGAATAGCTTCTCGTGGGCGGTGATCGCCACCTCGGTGCCTGCCGCCACACCTGAAATGATTCGGCGCATGCCGTTCAGCTCGTCGGCCACCTGCACGACCTTCACGTGCGCCTGGCCGCCCTCAAGGGCGAAGACGACTGACGCATCGCCGTTGGCGAGGCGCGTCACGGCCGCGCTGGGGACGAACACGGCAGACTCGGTGGCCGGGAGCCGCACCTCAGCGCTGCCGAACATACCGGGCGTGAGCTTGCCGTCGGTGTTGGGGAAGTGGGCCTCCACCGTCATCGCGCGGGAGTTCGGGTCGATGGCCACGTTCATTGCCCCGACCGTGCCCGTGAACACCGCGCCCTCGTGGGCGGGTACGGCGACTTCGACGGACATCCCCCTGCGCAGCCGGGACGCCTCCGACTCCGGGACCTGCAGGTTCAGCTTGATGGGCTGGATGCGCACCAGTGTCAGCAGCTTCACCGAGGTCGTCACGTACTCGCCAACCGAGGACGGCCGCGCGCTCACGTGGCCGGAGAACGGCGCGCGGATGAGGGTGTCGTCCACCGCCTTCTCGGCGGCGGCCATCTGGGCCTTGACCTGGGCGACGGCAGCGTCCGCGATGGCGACCTGTGACGTCAGCCGGTCGAAGCTGCTGCGGGAGATGTCGCCGCTCTTCGCCAGGTCGGCGTTCCGCTGCAGTTCCTGCTTGGCGCGGGCGGCTTCGGCCTCGGCCTGCTGCAGGGAGGCCTGCACCTGGTTCAGCCGGATGCGGGCATCGCGGTCGTCGAGCCTCACGATCACGGCGCCGGCCTTCACGACATCGCCCACCTGGGCCATCGTCTGCACGATGGTGCCGGCCACCTGTGGCGTCACGTCGGACGACTCGTCCGGGATGAAGGTGCCCGTGGCCCGGACGACCAGCGACACCTGGCGCTCCTCGGCGCGGGCCGTCTGCACGTCAACAGGGGTGCCGGCGGAGGTGGCCGCCGCTGCCGTCGCGGCCGTGGACTCAGGGGTCGGCGCGGGCGTGCCGCAGGCAGGCAGCAGGACAAGGGCCGAGCCCGCACACACAAGAAGATGCTTCAGTCTCATTCGAACCTGGGAACGAGGGACGTCCGGGGCGCCGGCGGGACGTCCGCTGGCTCTATTAGTGGCGCGGATGCGAATTGGCACACGCCAATTCGGAACCTCACCACTAGATTGACGACGGGGGCGGGGCCGATGTTTCACAAAGCCCGCGTCCGCTTGATTTTAGCGCGCTCGGGGGGCCGGGCCGGACCCGCCTGACAGTGTCAGACCTGTAAATTCTGACTTCCAGACGTGAATTTCAGCCCAGCAGGGCGTCACGGGCGGCCACCACCAGGTCCTGAGCCTCGGCGGCGCTTCCGGCCATGGCCGTCAGGTGGCCCATCTTCCGGCCGGGGCGGGGCACCGTCTTGCCGTAGAGGTGCAGCTTGACGTCGCGGAATCGGAGCGCGGCGGCCCAGTCGGGTTCGCCGTCCTGCCAGAGATCTCCCAGCAGATTGGCCATGGCTGCAGGCCGCACCAGTGCCGGGTTACCCAGGGGCAGCCCGCACACCGCCCGCACCTGCTGCTCGAACTGGCTCGTGATGGCCGCATCGAACGTGAGGTGGCCGGAGTTGTGGGGGCGGGGCGCCAGTTCGTTGACCAGGAGGTCCCCGTCCGTCGTGACGAAGAACTCGACGCAGAGCACGCCGACGTACTG
>JAKFXY010000014.1 GCA_021731165.1 Acidobacteriota bacterium
TGCAGAGCGCGCGTCAGCAGGAGGTCATCGGGCGGGACGTGATTGAGGCGGTACCGACCACTCGCACGGCCTTCGGCTTGGCGACGCTGATTCCAGCTCTGACGAGCAACAACGGCGCTGACAGCGGCGGTACGAATTCCATTTCGCTGGTCTTCCTGACCACGCACGGCAGCCGGGTCACTGACCAGCGCGTCACGCTGGATGGCCTCTCGACCAACAGCGCCGAGGGGGGCGGGCAGTACAGCGCCTACATGCCCAATATCACCAGCACGCAGGAAATGGCCATCGACTACGCCGGCGGCACGGCGGAGATGGAGACCGGCGGCGTGCGGGTCAACGTGATTCCGCGGGACGGCGGCAACGTGTTCCGCGGGACGATGTTCGCGGGTGGCACGTCGAGCTCTCTGCAGGGCGTCAACCTGGACGACGCACTCAAGGCGCGAGGCTTGCCGACGGCCAACAATATTAAGAAGCTCTGGGACTACAACCCGGGGTTCGGCGGCCCGATTCTGCGGGACAAGCTGTGGTTTTACGCGGCGGCCCGCTACAACGGCGAGAACACGTACGGGGGCGGCTTTGTCAATGCCAACGTCGGCAACCCGGCTCGCTGGGACTTCGTGCCGAACACCAACCAACGGGGGCAGATCTGGCACGAGCAGCACAGCTACAACGGCCGTGTCACGTGGCAGGCCAACCAGAAGAACAAGTTCAGTTTCTTCTACGACGACCAGTGGCGCTGTTCCTGCCCGAATGCGCTGTCGCCGGTTGAATCGCCCGAGTCGTCGACGGAGTGGCACTATCCGTGGGCCGATATCCAGTCGTTCACGTGGTCCTCGCCGCAAACCAGCCGGTTGCTGCTCGAGGCCGGTCTGCAGCGTCATCCAGAGCAGTGGTACGCCGGACTGCCAGGTACGCCCCACCCCGAGGGCCAGACAGGACTGCTCGGGGATTTCATCCAGATAACCGAGCAGTCCAACGGCCAGACGTATCGAGGGAGGACCGCTCTCACCATCAACGACATGCTGACGTGGCGCGCGCGGGCGTCGGTGTCGTATGTGACCGGCAGCCACTCGTTCAAGGTCGGCTTCGGCCAGCATCATGCCATGCGCGACTGGTTGAATCGCGCACCCGCCGAGAACGTGGCGTACCGGTTCAATAACGGCGTTCCCAACCAGGTGACCCAGTACCTGCGACCGGAGTTGATTCGAGCCACCATCCCGCTGGAGATCGGTATCTTCGTGCAGGACCAGTGGACGATCGGGAAGCTGACGGCCAATATGGGGGTGCGGTACGATCACCTGGAGACGAGCTACCCCGAGGCGACCCTGGGGCCGACGCGGTTTGCGCCCGACCGGAACATTCTGCTGCCGAATCAGGACCAGTTGAACTGGAACGACATCGTGCCGCGCCTGAGCGCCGCGTACGATGTGTTCGGCAACGGGAAGACGGCGATCAAGACGACCTTGAACAAGTATGTCCTGGCGATCGGGCTGCAGGGCTTCTTCGGGGACGGGAGCAACCCCGTCAACCTCTACGGCAACCAGACCTCGCGCTCGTGGAACGATAGCTTCTATCCGGAAGGGGATCCGCGTCGGGGCAATTTCGTGCCGAACTGCGATCTGGCCAGCCCGCTCGGCAACGAGGAGTGCGGGCCGATGGCGAATCAGAATTTCGGCAAGCCGCTGAAGACCGCGGCAATCGATCCGGCGATTCTGCGCGGCTGGGGCAGCCGGCCCTTCAACTGGGAGTTCGGGACCAGCGTGCAGCAGCAGCTCACGAATCAGGTGTCGGTGGATATCGGCTATTTCCGCCGGTGGTATGGGAACTTCACGGCCAAGGACAACCGGGCGACAACGATCGCGGACTACGACAAGTTCACGATCACGGCGCCGGTCGATTCCAGGCTGCCGGGCGGCGGCGGCTACACGGTAGGCCCGCTGTATGACCTCAAGCCCGAGAAGGTGGGCGTGACCGACAACTACTACACGTTCGCGAAGAACTACGGCGATCAGTCGGAGGTGTGGAACGGTGTAGACCTGGCGATCAACACGCGGCTGCCGCGGGGGATCATCATGCAGGGGGGCGTCAGCACGGGCCGGACAGTGACGGACAACTGCGACCTGCTGGCGGTGTCGCCGGAAATCGAATCGGGCGCCTCGCCCGCATCGGCGACGACCGAGTTGTTGCAGCGCACGGCCGCCGTGGCCTACTGTCATCAGAGCAGTGGGTTCCTGACCAACGTCAAAGGGTTTGGCAGCTACACCATTCCCAAGGTGGACGTGCAGGTCAGCGCGACGATCCAAAGCTACGACGCGGCCGCTGCGGCCGGGTCGCAGATCACGAATCCGATCTTCTCGATGGTCCAGGCCAACTACACCGCCACCAACGCGGTGGTCTCCCCCTCACTCGGGAGAAATCTCTCCGGGAGCGCACCGAACATGACGGTGAATCTGATCGCGCCGGGCTCCATCCATGGGGATCGGGTGCAGCAGTTCGACATGAGCTTCGGTAAGATCCTGCGGTTCGGCCGGACGCGAACGAACCTGAAGCTAGAGGTCTTCAACCTGCTGAACAGCAACGCGGTGCTGACGGAAAACGCCAACTACGCCGCGTTCCGTGGGCCGCTGACGATTCTGCAGGCGCGGTTCGCAAAGCTCGGCGTGCAGTTCGACTTCTAGGTCGCCTCGGCATCCCGGCGGCGGGAGCGGTTTTCCGCTCCCGCCGCCCTTTCCTGGCTGGCGATCAGCCGGCCCGGCTCTGTCCCGCGCCGTCGGCGTCGGTATACCAGGCATGGAGGAATGAATTCCCGTGCCTGCCCTTCACGGTTTTTCCTGAAATCCCTCTGTTTCTGGCTCAGGCCTGGCCGCAAAGGTCCGGGTTTGGCGGTCTAACGGATTCGCATGCCAAAGGTGACAGGGTTGATTTCTTGGTCAGGGGTGTGAAACCCTTACCGCCGCGTTCCTTGGCAGCGTGTCGGCCGACATCGCGCGGGATACTCAAAATGCCTGTCGGCCATATGGCGTTAGGCCTGTTTCTCAAGAAGTTCGGGGTGCGACCGGGCACAATCCCTGGCCTCGGCCGACTTGAGTGTGGATGAAGGGAGATCGACGGCGCGGACCCACGATCTCTCGAAGTTAGGGTTCCCGGGTGCGCGGGACGTTCGCACGGCTGCGGGCGGACTGGACACGCGAGTGACACGTGCGATGACATACAGAGGGGGAATTGAAGAATGCGTAAGTTGACTATGTTCCTGTGCATTGTGGCGGGACTCCTCGTGGTTCCAGCCGCCGCCTATGCGCAGGCGTCTATTACCGGCGTGGTGCGAGATACGTCGGGGGCGGTGCTCCCAGGCGTGACCGTGGAAGCGGCCAGCCCTGCTCTCATTGAAAAAGTGCGCTCGGTCGTGTCCGACGGCAACGGGCAGTACCGAGTGATTGATCTTCGTCCTGGTGCTTATACCGTGACCTTTACCCTTCCTGGCTTCCGGACTTTCCGGCGTGAGGGGATCGAACTGACGGGCACCTTCATTGCGACGGTGAACGCCGACATGGCCGTAGGGTCACTCGAGGAAACGATCACCGTGACCAGCGCCTCGCCAATCGTTGACGTGCAGAGCGCGCGTCAGCAGGAGGTCATCGGGCGGGACGTGATTGAGG
>JAKFXY010000047.1 GCA_021731165.1 Acidobacteriota bacterium
TCGCGGCACGCCACCGGCAGGTCCGGGTCATCGATGAGTCCGGTGAAGACTATCTCTTCCCGGCTTCCTGGTTCGCGGCTCTAGAACTACCTGCGCCAACCAAACGTGCGGTCATGGCCGCCGTCTAACCTTCAGCGCGCCTTGGTCGGACATGACGCTCGGACGGTGCCCGCCAACCCAAGCCAGCCCAGCGAGTTAAGCCAGTCAGCTAAGGTTTCGAAAGCTTGTCTTTCTCAGACAAGAGTCTTCCCCCGTTCAGACTAATTAGGCCGTATCATTCACCGGGTTAGTCATTTCGGCATTCCGTCCAAGTATAGAAATTGCGTCGTGCGAAGCTCAGCAGCCCGAGAACGTCACTGAGCCAGGCACCCTGTTAGAGTCTCGGCGGTATTACCTCTTATGCACTTGCAGCCGGCTTCGCGGTTCGACCCGAAAGGGGCCGGACGGGTCCCGTCAGCTCCGAGGAGCGACGTGGAATCCCTGCTGGTCTTCCCTTCTGAACACCCGGCGGCACCCGAACAGACACCCCGAAGGAACCACCTCGCGCCTGGCGTCGCCATTGCCGCGGTACTGTGCGTCGTCGCGTTCCTGTTGGAGCAGTTTCTGTGGTCCGGTGCACCGGCTGCCGTTGTGCCTGGTGAATTGGCTGTCAATACTCGACCAGCGGGGGCCGACGTGCTCATCGACGGCCAGCACCGCGGCGTGACTCCGCTCAAGCTGTCGCTGAGCCCAGGCACCCACGCGCTCGTCGTGCGTGCCGACGGAGACGAACGCGGCGTGCCGGTGGACGTGGTCTCAGGGAGTGCCGTGGCGCAGTACTTCGAGATGACAGTCTCAGCGCCGCCGCCCATGCCTGTCACAAGCCCTGTCGTGACCCCGCCTGCGCGCGCGCGGGCGAATGTCGGTGTTCGATCACGCGGTGTACCGCCGCGGACCGTCCGCGCTCCCGCGGTGGCCGAGCGCCGCGTCCAAGTGGCGCGCGAGGCCCCAAGCGCTGCTCGCGTGATCTCGACTCGCGCCGGAGGGACGGCGCCGGTTGCGGCGTCACCGGCAATCGAGACAGGACCGGTGGGCGGCTGGCTGACAATCACGGCGCCCTTTGACGTGCAGGTCAAGGAAGGCGGCGACATCGTCGGGTCGAGTCAGATGTCGCGCATCATGCTCGCCGTAGGCTGGCACGACGTGGTCCTGGCGAATCCCAACCTTGGGTACGAAGCGCCAATGAGGGTTAACATCGGCCCTGGTCGTGTCACCGGGCTTCTCGTCGACCTCCCAACAGCCAAGGTCAGCCTGAACGCGCGTCCCTGGGCGGACGTGTTCATCGACAACGCCAGTGCCGGGCAGACGCCCATCGCCAATCTGTCCCTCCCCATCGGGATCCATCAGGTTGTTTTCCGCCACCCTCAACTCGGCGAACGGCGGCAAAGCGTGGTCGTGTCGGTGAGGGGGCCCAATCGCGTCTCCGCGGACCTGACCCGGCCACAAGAGGCCACGCCATGAGAGCGATCGTCATCGTCGGACTCGTCGTGTCGACGGCGGGCCCCGCGTACTCCGGCCAGGATCCGCTCGACACCGCGAAGGACTTGTACGCCTCGGCTGCGTACGAGGAGTCGTTGTCGATGCTCATCCATCTGGCGAACGGCGCGGCGCCGGATGTCGTGCGCCAAGTCAACCAGTATCGAGCCTATTGTCTGTTTGCCCTGGGGCGGACCGCGGAGGCCGAACAGCTCGTCGAGGCGTTGATACGCAAGGATCCGTTCGCGGCGCTCAATGACGGTGAGATGTCACCACGCATCAAGGCCATGTTCACAAGTGTTCGAAAGCGGCTGGTGCCCGCCCTGATCCGCGAGGAGTACCGGATTGCCCGGTCGGCGATCGAGGGGAAGGATCTGGCGCGGGCCGAACCCCACCTGATCGTCGCGAGTCGGTTGCTCGCGGAGGCACGCGCCGCCGGAGCCGTGGACGAGATGCTGGCCGACTTGAGCGTGCTGGTCGATGGTTTTCTCGGCCTGGTGCGTGCGGAAGCCGGGCAGCCGCCGGCGCGCGTGGCCGCGAAGGAGGCGGAGGGAGCGCCCGCGCTCTCCGCCAACGCGCCGCCCACGGTGTCATCGGCCGGCGCCGCTTCCATCTACTCCGGCGTCGGTGACAGCCGCCTTTCCCCACCGGTGACCGTCAGTCAGATGGTTCCCGACTTGCCGCCCGCGCTGGCACGTGAACTCGTAATATGGCCCCCTCGCACGACTCTGGTGCTCGATCTCGTCATCAACGAGACCGGTGACGTTCAGGAAGTGGTGGTGGCGCAAGGGGCCCAGCTGGCGTACGACCAGTTCCTCCTAAAGGCGGCGCGTCAGTGGAAGTTCCGCCCAGCCACGTTCGACGGCGTTCCCGTCAAGTTCAGGACTTCTGTTCCAGTGGCCTTCCGGGGCCAGTAAGTGCAAGGGCCGGATGTACCAACGATTCTACGAGTTGTCCGATTCCCCGTTTGAGCTGACGTACAACTCGAAGTTCGTATTCCTTTCGGAGAGTGAGCGGCGGGTGGTCGGCCATCTCGAGAGCGGTTTGCTGTCGGCCCGTCCGATCACCGTGCTGGTCGGCGACCCGGGAACGGGGAAGACGACGCTTCTTCAAGCGGCGCTGCAATCCGCGCGCTGCCGCCACGTCCAGTGCGTCTCCCTCAAGAACCCCACACTGACGAGAGAAGAGCTGATCGAGACGCTTGTCGCCGAGTTCGCACTCGGGCCGCGCGCCGTCTCGTCGAAGACGGCGCTCTTCCATGAGCTCCAGTCGGCGCTCTGCGAGCGCCGGGCGCGGGGCATGGCTACGGCGCTTGTGATCGATGAAGCGGAAAACCTGAGCGACGATCTCTACGATGAGCTGCGCCGGCTCGCCAACATGGAGGCGGCGCACGTGACGCTCTTGCCCCTGATTCTGGCAGGGCAGTCCGAACTTGCGACCCGCCTCGATGAGCCCGGTCTGCGGTACTTCATGCAGCGTGTATCCATGCGATGCGAGGTTGCGCCGCTCATGCTTTCCCAGACAGCCGACTACATCGTCTGGCGTGTACACGCCGCGGGCTCACAGGCTGGCAAGCTCTTCACGCGCGAAGCCGTGGTGCTCATTCACGAACTCTCGGGTGGCGTTGCTCGCACGATCAACGTGATCTGCGACAACGTTCTCCTCATCGGCTTTGCTCGCAAGCTGAAGCCGGTGACCCGCGACCTGGTGCAGCAGGTCTGCCGCGACCTCGACCTCGACGATGCGCCGCGGAGCGACCCGTCCCCTCGCGATCACGCCGCGGCATCCTCCTACATGTAAGAGGTGATCCCCGCGTGGCGATGTGGCAGAGTAGTCACCGCGATGCCGCTCGAACCGCTCAGGCCGGTCAAGCCTTCCAGGCGCATATCGCTGACCGACGCGAGGGCGGCGGAATCCAGTGAGCCGGGAGGTGACGAGGCCGAACGGCAACTGGTACCCATCCTTGAGCGGCTCGCGAAGCTGCAGACGGCGCTATACGCCGAATCGAAGCAGGCGCTGCTCGTCGTCCTCCAGGGACGCGATGCGTCCGGGAAGGATGGGCTCATCCGCAATGTCTTCGGCCCCCTCAACAGC
>JAKFXY010000069.1:0-1746 GCA_021731165.1 Acidobacteriota bacterium
TTCCCGCCGACGAACGAACTTGGACCCTGGTTTGCACGGTCAAGCTTCAGCCAGCTCTCCGGGGGACAGTTCAATGCAACGATACGTCTCTACAGTGATGATCGCGCTGGGCTTCATGACGGCCGGCATCGTCACGCCGCCGGCAGCGGCCGAACAGATTAGCGGCCAAGTGGTCCTGATCCAGCGTCAGGCGCGCCCGCTCAGGCCCTGGCGGCCGCAGGAGCGACGGGGCGGCTATCAGGAACCGGCCTATGCCCGCGGCTACGCAGACGGGTACATGCGCGGTCTGGATAACGGCCGGGATGGTGACCGGTACGATCCGGCCGGCAACCGCAACTACCGCAGCGCCGACCAGGGGTACAACCGCAATTACGGATCGCGCGACGCGTACAGAAACAATTACCGCGCTGGATTTCGCGAGGGCTACGAAGAAGGCTATCGGGCCGCAGGTCGCGGCGCGCGCAACCGGCGATAACGACACACGAGGGTCGGCTCCCCGCCGTCCCTCGTCTCCGCCTACTTCCTCGTAGTCTCTCCCTCCCGTCCTTATCAATTCACCGAGCCGTTGCCGCATCGTTGCGGCTCTGTAATCGCCCCCCGATATTCTGCCTTCCTCTACGGTCCACCAACCAACCGAGACGCTCGAACTTCCGATCCGGAGACAGCCTTGGCAAACATTGATGATGATGGGACGAACAATTCCAACAACGAGACCTTTCAAGAGGTCCTTGATGCCCGCCTGTCTCGGCGCGGCTTTCTCGGGACTGGTCTTGCTACCGCGGTAGGTGTCTCGGTGGGCGGCGTTGGAGCACTGCTGAAAGCCGTACCCACCTCGGCCCTGGCACATGGAGTCGGCGCGGGGCCGCGCCGGGCGTTGCTCGGCTTTCGAGGCATCGAAGTCTCGACCGCCGACACCGTGACGGTACCGCGTGGATATACCGCTGAAGTCCTCGTCGCCTGGGGCGATCCCGTATCGAGCGGACCGGAGTTCGAGCAGGATGCCAGCAACAGCGCCGCCGATCAGGCTCAGCAATGGGGCGCACACAACGACGGCTTGGTGTACTTCCCGATTGACGGGTCGCGCCACGGCCTGCTCGTGCAGAACAACGAGTACGCTGACGAAGGCCTGCTCTTCCCCGACGGTATCGCGAACTGGAACGAGGAAAAGACCAACAAGTCCTTGAACGCCCATGGCGTGTCGATCATCGAGATCAAGAAGGACTCTAGTCACGGCGATCGCCATCGTCGCCGCTGGCGCAGCCACGGATCCTCGAAGGACAGCGATTGGAACCTCGTGCGTCGGTCGAAGTACGCTCGCCGCATCACCGGCCAGACGCCGATCACGATTGGGGGCCCGGCGGCGGGCGACGACCGGTTGAAGACCTCTGACGACCAGACGGGAACGAGGGTTCTTGGAACCCTCAACAACTGCGCGATGGGATTTACTCCGTGGGGCACCTATCTCACGTGCGAGGAGAACTTCAACGGATTCTTCTTTCGGACCACCACTCCGGACCAGAGGAGCAGCCTGGAAAAGCGGTACGGCATCACTCCGTCCAGTTCCGGCCTAAGGTGGCACACCACCCACGCGCGGTTCAATGCCGATACCTATCTCAATGAAGCGAACCGGTTCGGCTGGGTCGTCGAGATCGATCCCTTCGATCCGAAATCGACGCCGGTCAAGCGCACCGCGCTGGGGCGCATCAAGCATGAAGGGGCGTGGGTTCAGGAGACGAAGGGCGGCAA
>JAKFXY010000069.1:2362-3539 GCA_021731165.1 Acidobacteriota bacterium
GACGTATCGACCTCAACCATCAACGCGGGTGACTACGCCGGTTTTGGCCACAACCAGATGCTGTGCGCCGATCCGAGGAGCGGAGAGATTCGCCGGTTCCTGGTTGGTCCCAGGCAATGCGAGATCACTGGCGTGATGGTCACGCCCGACGAGAAGACGATGTTCGTTGGCATCCAGCACCCGGGCGAGACACCTGACCTCCCGAGCTCCAGCGACGCTCGCAACGACCCGGCCAATCCGAAGGCGTACAGCTCCTGGCCCGACGGCGACGATGGCGGACGTCCGCGCTCGGCCTGCGTGGTGATCACGAAGGACGACGGCGGCGAGATCGGTAGCTAAGTTCAAGATCCACGATCGCGGGGCCGGTTGCAGGGTGGGGAACCGGGCTAGTAGTATTAGGGTTTCTCCCCTGCGCCGGTATCGTCTAGGGGTCAGGACACGTGGTTCTCAGCCACGGGACCGGGGTTCGAATCCCCGTACCGGTACCATTCAGGTTCCACTGCCACCGGCGCGTCGTCCCCGATGCGCGCAAGAGCACGGGCGTTACCCAGGCCGAATTGGAAGTCTGCGGACGCGGTAACGTGAATCCTCCACCAGAATCAGCGCTCCAACCTCGAGCGCCTCGCTCTGTTCATCGAGCACCGGCGAGAGGCGCTGATTGACCGAGGCCGGGCGTTCGTCCGACAGCCTGAAGATAATGACGCTGGGCTTGTCCATCACACCGAGCGCAAGAATGTCCCCGAAGTCGAGATCGAACGTCACGACGATCCGAGAGTCCGCCCGGGCGTGTTCGATGATGCCGCGGTCGGCGGCGCGATGAAGGCTGAGGGTGCGGGCGTGAACGGCGTCGTGCCCGGACTGCGTCAGGAACTCGACCGTCCGTGGCGAGACACCCACATCAGCCAGGAACCGCATCGACTTACGCGTGCAGCGGGTGCAGTTCGTCCTTGGCGAGCGCGGCTGCGTAGGCGAGTGCTTGGCGGATGTCCTCGTCATCGAGGTCAGGGAGGTCCGCGATGATCTCGCTCTGGGTCATGCCGTTTGCGACGAGATTGACGATGTGCGAGACGGACACTCGCAAACCCCGGACGGTCGCTCGCCCGGCCAAGATGTCGGGGCTGTGGGTGATGCGGTCCAAGGGCTGTGCCACGTCTGGAGTCTCCCTGTCTATTGTAGG
>JAKFXY010000130.1 GCA_021731165.1 Acidobacteriota bacterium
CCGCTGAAGCTGGGACGGATGGACGAACGGACACACCGCATCACCGATCACAAGGGGCGGACCGTCCGAAAACGCGTGTCACCCATGTCCCCAGACTGATCTGTTACCTGTCTTGCCGACCGCTCAATAGCCAGCGGCGTAACGAGGTAGCGCTCTCGTTCGATGCGAGGCCGGCCAGCAGTGCTTCGACCGAGATGTCTTCGTCGATGTCTGGCCAGTGAACGCCGATGCCGGAACCAATGAGTTCCCAATTTCGTCGTTCGCGGGGCGTCGCTTCAGCCAAGCGTGGATACCACGTGAGCGGAACCGACACGCGACGGCCATCTCGCAATTCAACAAGGAGGGCGTCCGCAGACACTTTGACGGCTTTCGCGGTTGGCGTTTCAGTTGCCAGACTTGAAGAACTCATGCCACGCCTCTACTAGTTCGGACTTGTGGGATCGAACCAACACCTCGACTTTGCCAAGTTCAATCGAGGCAAAGCCGTGGTTGTAGTCGAGTCGGACGGGCTCCAGCCAGAATTTCGCGGTCTTACGTTCCCGCGCCACGTGCACGTGGATGGGCTCACCACGGTCGCTTGAGAAGAAAAAGAACCAGGGCCCGCTCTGGAGAACGGTCGGACTCACCGATTGATTCTGCCAGCTTTCCGTAACAGTCGCTACGTCCCACTCCGGCCACCGGCAGCGATGAGCCGCGCTGCGCCCGTCACGATATCACTGGGGCGCGGTGTCGGCTCCATCGCATTGTTGGGCCAGCGTTGTCACCGGCGTGACTGCCAGGTCCCTGGATGTCGGTGCAGATGAGTAATGGCCAGGACGGTGGCCACGTCGCCCTCTTCAATGAAGAAGACGCCAAACGGAAAGCGATGAAGGATGGCTCGTCGAATGTCACCGCTGACGAGCGGGAACTGGAGGGGCGCCTGCTCGATGCGGACAAAGGTGGCGCATAGTTCGAGGAGGAATTTGGCTCCGAGGTCAACTCGCTCGCCCTCATACCAGGAACCGGCCTCTTGGGCGTCGAGCTCCGCCTCGGGTCGAACGTCGAGCCGAGCCATTTATCGGCTGGTACGAAGGTGCCCTTGAACGCGTTCGATGACGTCTCGCCACGGTCGGGAGTCACCGGGAGATTGACGATGCGCCGCGAGCCGCTCTTGCAGCAGCGCCTGTTGCCACTCGTGCAGCGGCACTTGATCGACGTTAGCCGCGATGCTGTCCCAGAGCGACTGAACGTAGTCGATCTGATCTTCAACTCGCAGGCTCTCGAACCCTGGCGGCGGCAACGGCACTGAAGGATGAGCCATCGGTAGACCTCGGTTCAGAATACACCACCGGCGCCACGGTCTGGCCTTGCCTATCTTCGAACCCCGTCAATCGACTTGGTTCGCGCTCTCGTCGGCCCAACGGCCAGCGCTCACGAGCGGCCGCTCTCGATCACGTGACCGACGGGTGCAGCGCCATGTTGGGCCGCCCCGACATCGAAATACGTGATAGTCGATTCGGCCAGTTTACGGCACGGTCGATATCTGGCTGTCACCTATGCCCGACGGCTTCATGCATGAGTACTGTCAACCGGGATGCCATCGGCGCAGCAAGATCACCAGCTTCGATGCCGAGGTTGCCACGTGCACGAGCGAGGGCCGCACGTTCAAGGAACCCAGCGGCGGTGATTACTTCTTGACGCGACTTTTCGCGTTCTCGACGTCGCGCCGGAATTTTTCAACGACCCCCTCTGCATCGGGCGTCGTCACCCCGGAAGCCGCCGCCAGTGCGTTTTCCGTGTCGATTCCGACCCACAACGGGGGGGGGGCCACGCCCGGGCCGCCCATCGGAAAGACGGCAAGCGTGTCCCTGAGCCTGACCTTCCCGCCACTCAAAGCACTTGGCCCCAAGGTCTGCTCCTTGGTGATCAGCGGCAGCGCTCTGGCTATCACCGCAACCGTCTTGGCGGAGGCGACTCGTTCGAGACCCTTGGCGTCGAGCTTCAGCTCCTTCGTCGGCAGTGTTGGAGACGGGGCCTGCGCACTCGCGCCAACTGTAAACAACGCGATGAGGATCGATAGAAACGACCAGAACCAAACAGACTCTACGGTTCTGTTTCGCGACATGGTGCACCTCTTGAGTATCGGTGTGGAGTCACCCAGTCGAATGTCGGCCCAACGTCCTGCCGCTCATCTGCGGCACGCGCGCACCACGATACACCCGCGCGAGGGGCAGGCGTGAGCGGGCCCCGGTGCCGACAGGTGCAGCGGCCTGTTATGCAGCTCCTACGAGATGAATCGCAGGAGGTCTGGAATCGCCTCGATTGTCGGCACTGGCCCCGACGGTGACCAATACGACGTACGCTTCCAGAACGCCTGAAGGCCAGCCGCCATCGCCCCTGCCACATCAACCGTCGGATGATCGCCCACGAAACAGCAACGCTCTACCGGAACGCCCACTCTGCCGGTGGCTCGACGGAACAGCTCGGGGGCTGGCTTGCGAAGGCCCTCGGTCTCGGAAATCAAGATGGCGTCCATGGTGCGGCGAATACCCAGCGCGTCAATCGCCGCATCCTGAACCGACGCGACACCGTTGGTGATGATGCCGAGGCGCTTCCCGCGTTGCTGTAGCTCACGCAGCGTGGCCGCAACGCCGGCTCCAGGCTGGCAGTGACGTGGATACTCTGCCCAGAACGATCTGACGAGCTGATCCCGGACCGATGCGTCGAGCCCGAACTCTGCCGCCACGACTTCGTACACCTCGCGCTTGTCGCGATGACCGTGTTCATCAAGTGTTGTAACGCGCTGAATGAAGTCAGCCGAGCGCTCCGGCCTGATTGCCACCGCAAACTCACTCGCCTGCCAAGCCAGGATTCGTGCGACGGTTACATCCCGGTCAAACAAAGTGCCGTCCAGGTCGAAGAAAACTGCCTCGATCACTTGGTGGCTACGAATTCATTTCAAGCTGCATAACGCGCCGGCGCTCAGCCGCCGCCGAAGGCGGTCGGGTGGAGCGACTTGTTATGCGTCCCATGAACCCAGTGCACCGGAGGAATGATGAACCAGGGGCCACGTCTCAAGTCCCAGACTCGACGATCCCCTTGATGGTTGTCAGGACACCCGACCAAAACTCATCGGAACGCGCTCGTTTGGTTTCATCTGGAATGTTGTCCTCGATAACCGACAGGACGACGCTAGGGCTCCCCGATTCGATGCGGAAGGTCCAGTTCCGGTAGTTCTCCTGGAGATCCGGCAACTGTTCCAGATCGCTCCAGTGGCTGTACTGCAGTAGTCTCTCAGGCTGGTATTGCAGGATGGTTCCCTTCTCATGGTAGGAATTACCGTTGAACTCCCCCGTGAATGTGATGAGACTTCCTTCTTTCCAATCTGAGTGGACCTTGGCCCCGAAGAAATACTCTTTGGCGGTGGCCGGATTCACAAGGGCATCCC
>JAKFXY010000100.1 GCA_021731165.1 Acidobacteriota bacterium
TCGTGCGCACGTACTCGGCGACGACGTACGGCAGCCAGAGCAGGTCGTCGGAACAACGGGTGCGAAGGCCGCGTCCGGTCGGTTCGTGCCACCAGTGCTGCACGTCGCCCTCGGCAAACTGCCGTCCTGCCGCTCGAAGAAGATGCGCGCGTGCGAGATCCGGCCGCGACAGGGACAACGCCATCACGTCTTGGAGCTGATCGCGAAAGCCAAACGCGCCACCGGGCTGGTAGTACCCGCCGCGTGTCCAGAGCCTGCAGCTCACTGTCTGATAGAGCAGCCATCGATTGACGAGCGCATCGAAGGAATCGTCGGGCGTACGTACCCGCACTGCATCGAGGGTCTCATCCCAGGACTCGTGTACACGAGCGCGCGCGGCCGCCGCCGCGTCGAGACGTCCGTGACGGACAATCAGGTCGCGAGCGTGAGCGAGATCGGTGCCTTCGCCCAAGAGGAAGAGCAGTTGTCGGCTCTCCCCCGGTGGCAGCACGCACCGAACATGAAGAGCCGCGCAGGGATCCAGCGAGGCGCCAATCTGACCCGAGAGTCCGGTGTGGGCCAGGGCGGCCGGCTGAGAGAGGTCGCCGTTGCGACCGATGAACGAGCGGCGGTCCGCGGTGAAAGAAGACAGCGTCTCGGTGGCGTGCGCAAACGCCACGTGGCGGGAGAACTCCTGGTTATAGGCGTTGGTGGCGATGATCGCGCGACTGGCCTGGTCAAGGGCCGTGACGACGTGCAGGTGCTCGCCGGCGCGCGGCGGTCCGAGCACCCACTCGTTGTACGCGAATACGCTCAGGGTTCGAGTGGCCGGGCCGCGGTTGGTGAGGGTGAGGAGCGAGAACTTCACGGGATCGCTGACGTCGACGAAGACCTCCAACTCGTGATCGATACCGTGGCTTGTCCGGGAGAAGCGGGTCATCCCGGCGGAGTGGCGGACGAGGCATCGGCCGGTGACCGGACGGGGCATCGGGCCCGGCGTGGGCGACCACGACTCGCCGGTCTCGTCATCGCGCACGAAGAGCGCCTCACCGGTGGGATCGCCGATCGGATCGTTGGCGAACGGCGTCAGTCTGTTCTCGCGACTGTTGACGGACCAGGTGTGCGCTGAGCCTGACGCCGTGACGATCGTGCCGAAGCCCGGGTTGGCGATGACATTCGCCCAGGGCATCGGCGTGTTCTGGTCTCCCTCGAGGAGGATGGCGTAGGTTCGCCCATCGTCGGCAAAGCCCCCACGCCCGTTGGGCAGCGTCATCGCAGGTATGGCGATCGGCGCCGTCGCCGACTCGCCGCGCGGCAATGACGTTGGTACGAGCGGGATGGTCGGTGGATAGACCGTGTCCGGCCGTGCCAGTTGCGCTCGAAGGTCTCCGTGGTCACCTCGAAGAATCGCGCACGCCACGGCTTCGAGCAGGACGCGCTCGGCGTGGCTCATGCGGTCAGCTCGGAGCAGATAGGGCCCCCCCGGTCGATGCTGCCAGTTGCTCCACGGGCCGTCTTCGAGGACGGCCGTGAGCTGCGCCTGGACCTCATCGAGGTAGCCGATGGGATGCTCGTTCACGATCACGACGTCGGCGCTCAACCCTTTGAGTCGCCAGTACTCCTGCGCCTGCAGCACCTGCCGCACCAGCGGCAGGTCGTCATGGCCGACCACGCGAACGAGCAGGATCGGGAGATCGCCGGAAATCGCGTGCGGCCACAACCCGAATTGACCGAGCTCGTTCGACGCGATGGTGTCGGCGTTCGAGCGAAGCGAACCGTCGGTGCCGAGCACGCGTGACGCCAGGCGTTCGAACAGCACGGCATCGTCGACGGAGATGCCGAGATGGTGGAGCGCGCTGTGTACGTGCGTCATCGCCAGCGCGAACGTGCGGGCCGTGGCGCGGGAATCGTGGTACTTCCGCGCGAGCGCTTCCACCGTCTCGCGGTCCGACGCCATGCCAGTGGCGAATGAGAGCCGCACCGTGGCGGCCGGTGGAAGGCGGATCCGCTGGCGAAGGCTGACGATGGGATCGAGGACAATCCCGGTCGTTCCGGAGAGCGCGCGCCCATCGAGTGCCTGCGGGTTGCCCGGGTGGCCGCCGCGGCCAAGAAAGCGGGCGCGATCGGTCTCCCACTCGAGCGGCCCCTGTGAGGGGCCTTCCAGGCTCAGGGTGTGAAATGCCCAGGCGGCGACATCGGAGGGATCCCGCGGCCGTCGATGGCAGAGCAGGGCCCCGCTGCCCGGCAGGAACTCGGTCTCGACGAACAGCTTCCCGAACGCCGGATGGGCGAGATCGGTGGCCGCGGAGGCAAGGACGATCTCGGCGTAGCTGGTGACGTCGATCTCGCGGATACGCGTCCCATGGTTACGAACCGTGATCCTGCGCACCTCGACGTCGTCCTCGGTCGAGACCGCGATGTCGAGCTGCGTGGACACGTCGTCGTCCCGCCGCCGGAAACTCGCGCGGTCGGCGGAGAAGGTCACGGCGTACTCGTCGGGCTCGCGCCGCGACGGCTGGAAGGCCGCGGACCACACGGCGCCACTGCGCACGTCACGCAGGAAGATGAACTGACCGTCCGCATCGCGCGTCGCATCCCGGCGCCATCGCGTCACGGGAAGCCCGCGCCAGACGCTCGACCCTCCGCCGGCATTCGTCACGGATGTGACGTAGTTGCCGTTCGAGAGGAACTGCGTATGGGGGAACCTGGTATGCGCCGAGCGGTATCGACGCACGGCGATCGATGCGACCGGCGCGGCCACGCGCATTTCGTCGAGCGGACGCGGGTGAATGGTTCCCACGTTGCGAGGCACGCGCTCCTGGAGCAACAGCTCCGTCGCCTGGACCCTCGGGTCGGCGTGAAACCGTTCGATCATGCGGTCGCCCAACAGGGCATTGGTGAGCGCCACGAGGGTCATGCCCTGGTGGTGGGCCAGGTATGTCGGGACGACGACGCCGCGGGCCGGGCCGTCAACCTCCACGATGGCGTCCTCGCCGCGGGGGGTGTAGTCGATCGCGTCGAAGAATCCGTACTCGCCCTCGAGACCCGCGGCGGCGAGTCGTCCCAGGTTGTCGATGCTCGCGACCGGGTCGATCGTCACTGCCAGCGCCGTGGCGTACGGTGCGACCACCACTTCATCGCCCAGGCCGCGTTTCAGCCCGAGTCCTGGGATGCCGAACGCCTTGTACTGGTAGTTGCCGTGTCGATCCACCAGGTTGTACGCCGACTCGGACATCCCCCAGGGCACACCGCAGGCCGCGGCGTAGTCCATCTGGCGCCGGACGACCAGGCGACAGGATTCGTCGAGCAACGTGTTCGGGTAGGTTCGCATGACGAGCAGCGGCATGAGGTACTCGAAGAGCGTCGCGCTCCACGAGAGGAGAACCGGGGCTCCGCGCACGCTCGTGACCGGCCG
>JAKFXY010000128.1 GCA_021731165.1 Acidobacteriota bacterium
CTTGTCGCCCGGGCAACCGTCGCATCGACGGGCTGCTCCGCCAAGGTGAGCGTCAGTGCGATTGTGACGGCGCCTTCGAACACGTAGAGGCGTCTCAGGTGGTCGGACAGCACGGCACCAGTATAGATCTCTCAGAAGAGCGGTCGCCAGACGACCTGGAGGACTGGAACAGCTCAACTACTACTATTTACATGGACCTCCGGCAGGTTCTGGTTCGTCTCCACGAGGCGTTGGCAGACATCAGCGGGATTCTCACGGCAGTACGACCGAGAGTTGATGGACCACTGGCACGTCGCCGTCGGCCTTCACGACCGACAGCCAGATGCGCTGGGTCGCCGGGTCGTAGGCCGCGCCCTGGATGCGTGGCATGCCCCGAGGCGTGTAGGGCAGATTCAGGGTCCAGTAGGCGTAGGGCACCACGTCCCACGGTTGCTTGCTGCCCGCCTTGACCGCGGCGAGGTCGAGCGCGTCGTAGGCCCAGACCTGGTACACGTAGGGATAGGCATGGCCACCCTTATCCGAGGTGGTCGGGTCGTAGCAGGCCCCAGACGGCGGCGGATTCTGACTCGAACCGTCCCCGTAGCAGAAGGTGCCCTGCCCGTTGATGCCGAAGAAGAGGACCGAGCGCGTCCCCTCTGGAAACACCACGCCGCCGATCTCGGTCGAACCGCCATAGAGAGGGCTCGACCCGCTCCACGGACCCAGCGTCGGATGGTTCGCATCGTAGTAGACCAAGGGCGCGGCGGAGACGGTGGCTTGCAGGCCGAGCGTGGCCGGATCGAAGGCGAACGCGGACGGCCCGTACGACGTGCGGGAGATGATGGAGAGGCAGCACTGGCCGGTCAACGCCGGGCCGCCAAGGGTGGCCTGCCACGCCTGCGGAATGAGGCCCATGTACCCGGAGACCAGGCCCGCGATGCTGGAGCCCACCTTGAAGGGGCCCCGGGCGTCGGTCCTGTTCGTCAGATCCACGCCGTTGCGGAAATGCGAGACCTGCTGTAACCCGCCCGCGTCGTAGTAAATATACGCCGAGCTGAACAGCTCGCCGTTGTAGACCAGCAGGCCGCCGATCTTGGTGGCGTCGCCCGCCCCTCCGACCAGGGAACGCGCGCCGTCGGTGGGGTCGCCAAACCCTTGCAGGGCAGGCGCGACGGCCAGGCTCGAGAGGCTGGAGGCCGTGCTCGCGCCGGGAATACCAATCTCCGCGATCTGCTGCTCGTAGTCATGGCCTCCCATGAAGAGCGAGTTCCGGGCCGGATTGAACGCGAACCCCTTCCACGCATAGCCAAAGCTGGAGTTTCCAAGCTGCGTGTTGGGTACGCGGAAGGCGCCCTGATACACCAGGCCCGATGCATAGACCAGGGGCAGCGCGGCGAGGTTGCCAGCGGGCACCGGCGTGGAACTGCCGACCACGACCGCCGCCGGGGCGCTCACCGCGGCACTCGTGGCCGCGAGACGCGCCGTCACGCTGTAGCTCCCGGCCGTGACATTCGCCCAGCTGAAGGCGTAGGGTGCTGAGGCGTCCGAGCCGATGACGGTGGTCCCGTTGAGGAACTCGACCACGGCACCCGCCGGTGGATTACTCACGGTGGCGGCAAGCTGGACGGTGGCGGGAGCGGCGAACGTCGAACCGCTCAACGGGCTCGTCAAGGTGATTGTGGGCAGCGACGTGCTGGCGACGTTCAGCGACACGGCAGCTGATGTGGCAGTCCCGCCGGCGCTGTCCGTTGCCTTGGCGGTCAGCACATGCGCGCCGGCCGCCGCGGTCCACGGGAACACGTAGGGGTTGCTCTCGTCCGCCCCCAGCAACGTCGAACCCGAGAAGAACTCCACCCTCGTAATGGTGCGGCCCGTCGTGGCAGTGGCGTTGGCTTGAAGCGAGAGGCTGGCCGGTGCGGCGAGCGTCGAGCCGCTCGTCGGAAACGTCAACGCTACCGTGGGCACCGCCGCTCCGGTCACGTTCAGCGTGACTCCGGCTGAGGTCGCTGTGGCACCGGTGCTGTCGACGGCTTTCGCCGTCAGGACATGCGTTCCCGTGCTCAGGGTCCAGGAGGTGGAGTACGGGTTCGTCGTGTCGGTAGCGACCAATGCCGAGCCCACGTAGAACTCTACTCTCGAAATCGTCCGACCCGTCGCCGCGGTTGCGCTGGCCTGAAGTACGAGGCTCGCCGGCGCTGTCAGCGTGGTGCTGCTCGAGGGACTCGTCAGAGAGATCGTCGGCGGTGCGGTGGTGCCGGTGACGGCATCACCATCGATGGACGGATTGGTCGTCGTGGTCGTTGTGGTGGTGGACGACGTGACGGTTACACGCACATCCTGCGATTCAAAATGAGTCGATCCCCCACGAGTCCGGCCCAGGGCGTACAAGACATGCGCTCCCGGCTCCGTGGTGGTCCACGTCTGCGCATACGGCGCCTGTGAATCGCGCCCGATGAATTCGCCGTCCACGTAGAAGTCGATGGCCGAAATCTTGTAGCGATCGGAAGACGTCGCCGCCGCCGTCAGAGTGACGCGTGCGCCAGTGACGAAGATGGCGCCGGCCGATGGAGCCGTCAACGTGACCCGCGCTGTGGACTGTGCGCGGCTTTCCCCGACAGTCGGTCCGAAGAGCGAGAGACCGAACGCGGCGGCAAGGGTACTGGCAATAACGAGATTCTTGTTCATGTTCATTTCGGCTGCCTGAGACGAGCCAGACTTCGTCGTCGGCCCTCGTCGTCGATAGTCCGGGACGGTTGTCGGTGCCCCCTCGCGGTGCAAGCGTCTAGCCGCAATGCGTATGGCAGGCCGAAACGCGTATTTTTCAGAGGGAAATAGGGGATCTTTGGACCGAACGCTGCGAAGCCGGCACCGCGAATCCACCTGTGCGACCTACACGATCCGCACACCGACCGTGTACTCTGTGTCGTTCGCGCACGCTCCAACGAGGCCATCTGAATGCGACATGGACATCGCGTGGCGCGCAGTCCCGCCATGGTGACCCGTGGCCTTCACACTCACGCGAAGCGATACCTCCGCATCACCTCGATCACGAGAGTCACGAGAGTGATGAGGTGGGAGGAGGACGGAGTTCTTGGCAGCCTGCGGCTATGGGGATCGGGGAAAACCGCGCGGATCGTCCGACGGGTAGCGGAATGTCAGTCTACAATGGACGTGGTTTCCACGTAATCGTACATGACCCAGTTTCTGGCTGATCTCCGCGAGCTCGCGAGGGAGCAATTCGAGTACCGTGAGCTGCTGTATCAGATGACGCGACGGGACCTCATCCTCCGATACAAGCAGACGGTGATGGGGTTTGCGTGGGCGGTCTTCATGCCGCTCATCAATACC
>JAKFXY010000148.1 GCA_021731165.1 Acidobacteriota bacterium
CCAGGCTGTTCTTCTTGGGTGGCGTGGCGGTGCTGCTGCTGGCGGCGGCGGCGCTGGTCCCGCTCCAGCTCGTCACCGTAAAGATGCTTCCGTTCGACAACAAGAGCGAGTTCCAGGTCGTGATCGACATGCCGGATGGGACGGCGCTCGAGCAGACGGCCCGAGTGGCTGCAGATCTGGCGGGCGAGGTACTGAAGGATCCGGGCGTCACCGACGTGCAGGGTTATGTGGGCACCGCCGCCCCCTACAACTTCAACGGGCTCGTGCGGCACTACTTTCTCAGACGTGCCCCGCACCTGGCGGACCTGCAGGTGAACCTGCTTCCCAAGGACGAACGGCGTGAGCAGAGCCATGACGTGGCCAAGCGTGTCCGCAACCGGCTCATGCCCATGGCTGGCCGCTTTGGCGCCACGATCCAAGTGTCGGAAGTGCCGCCGGGGCCGCCCGTGCTGCAGACGCTTGTCGCCGAGGTCTATGGTCCCGACGCGCACCGGCGTGTGGAGCTGGCGCGGCAGGTCAAGGCCGTGTTCCAGCAGACACCCGGCGTCGTTGACGTCGATTGGTACGTGGAAGCACCGCAGGCCAAGATCGTGCTTGCCGTCGATCAGGATCGGGCCAGCGCCGCGGGATTGTCGCCCGCGGATGTCGCCACCGCCGTCCGCGTCGCGAGTGGAGGCGCACAGGTCGGGCTGCTGCACGACCAGAATGCCCGGGAGGACGTCCCGATTGTGATGCGGTTGCCTCGCGCGTCGCGCGGCTCGCTTGAAAGCCTGAAACAGCTCCGTCTCGAAGGCACGCACTCGGTGGCGCTTGGTGAACTGACGCGTGAGACGCACACGACGGAAGACCTCAGCATCTATCACAAGAACCTGCTGCCGGTGACCTATGTCACCGGCGACCTGGCCGGCGCCGCGGAGAGTCCCGTGTACGCCATTCTCCAGATGAACGAGGCGCTGGCGCGTGTCAGCCTGCCGGAAGGGTACGCGTTCGAGATCTTCAACACCCAGCAGCCGTCCGACACCACGAAGTACGCAATGAAGTGGGATGGCGAGTGGCACATCACCTACGAGGTCTTCCGCGACCTCGGCCTGGCGTTCGCCGCCGTCCTGGTGTTGATCTACATCCTGGTTGTCTGGTGGTTCGAGGGGTTCGGCGTGCCACTGACGATCATGGCCGCCATCCCGTTCTCGCTCATCGGCATTCTGCCGGCGCACGCGCTGATGGGGGCGTTCTTCACGGCCACGTCGATGATTGGCTTTATTGCCGGCGCCGGCATTGTCGTACGCAATTCGATCATCCTGGTGGATTTCATCGAGATGCGCGTGCGCGAAGGGATGCCGCTCGCCGAGGCCGTGATCGACGCGGGCGCCGTCCGCTTTCGCCCCATGGCGCTGACGGCGGCGGCCGTGATCGTTGGGTCGGCGGTCATTCTCTTCGACCCGATTTTCCAGGGGCTGGCGATTTCGCTGATGGCGGGCGAGGTGGCGTCCCTGCTGCTGTCGCGCGTCACGGTGCCGGTCCTTTACTACGTCGCGCACCAGCGTCGCCGGGAAGCGGACGGTGCATTGCCGTCGCCTGAGCCGGCGGAAGCGCTCTCGTAACTGAAGAAGGAGACCATCATGACCATTGAACGTGGACTTCGGCTGATTGCCGGCGCTCTTGTCGCCCTCAGCGTGCTGCTCGGCATCTATGTTGACACCCGGTTCCTGTGGTTCACGCTCTTTGTCGGGCTGAACCTGTTCCAGTCGGCCTTCACGAATTGGTGCCCGATGATGGCCATTCTCGGGAAGCTCGGGCTGCGGCGCGCGGCCTAGCGCCGCTGGTTTTCTTCGGCCGGGCGTGGAATCTTTCGCATCGGTCTGCCCGGAGGCAGGCCCCGCCAGGCTATTCCGACCGTGCCTGTGCGGCACAGCCGTTGCTCAACCTGGAGCGGTTCAACTCCAAAGGGCACGTCATGCATGCGCACCACGATCTCGCGGCCGAAGGCCAGACATCACACCGTCGTCTCGAGTGCGACCTTCACGTCCGCATTCAGGCCGAATTCATCGAGATGCCGGGCCTCAAGCTGACATTGTCGCAGGCGGCGCGGCTTTTCGGTCTTGATGCGGGTCGATGCTCGCAGATACTCGTTGCGCTCGTGGAGGATGGGGTCCTAATAGGGAACCACGGGAGTTTTTGGCGCGCCGGCACCGGGCGCTGTTACACGTAGGCTGCTCTCCGGCGGGGCCACCGGAGGCACCGACCTTGCACCAGCAATTAGCACCATGAGCGTTCCCGCTCCCAACCGCGAAAGCGTCCGGTTCCGGGACCGGCACGAGGCCGGCCTCGCGCTTGCCGGTCAATTGCGGGAGTATTCCGGGCGGGACGACGTGGTGATCCTCGGGCTCCCTCGAGGCGGCATCCCGGTAGCTTCCGCGGTCGCGCACGCGCTTCATGCGCCGCTGGATGTGCTCGTGGTGCGGAAGCTCGGCGTGCCCGGGCACGCCGAGCTCGCGATGGGCGCGATCGCGAGCGGCGGCGTACGCGTGCTCAACGACGAGGTGGTGGCGTGGTATCGCCCCTCCGCGGCGGCGGTGGACGCGGTGGCCCGCGCGGAGGAGGTCGAGCTCGAACGTCGTGAGCGTGCGTACCGCGGCGTTCGTCCACCTGCTCCGATCGAGGGGCGGGTCGTCGTCCTCGTGGACGACGGCCTGGCAACGGGATCGACGATGCGCGCCGCGGTGCTCGCGGTCCGCCGTCTCAAGCCGTCGCGCGTCGTGGTGGCGGCGCCGGTGGGTGCGCCCGAGACCTGCCGTGCGCTTCGCGAAATCGCTGACGATGTGGTGTGCGCGCTCATGCCGGAGGCGTTGACGGCAGTTGGCCTCTGGTACGACATCTTCGATCAGACGACTGACGAAGAAGTGAGGGCGCTCCTCGCAGCGTCCAGCGCGGACGCCGACGTCGGGCGGGGTGTGTGATGCAGGACGCGGCAGTCCAGTGTGTACGGCAGCACGCCGTCACGCTTGACGCGGAGACCGCCGCGAGTCACCTGCTCGATGCCATCGATCCGAATGCCTCCCTTGTCCTCGTTGGCGAAGCGTCCCACGGCACGCGCGAGTTCTACAGGATTCGAGCCGACCTGACTCGCGCGCTCATCGAGCGGCGGGGATTCGGCGTTGTGGCGGTCGAAGCCGACTGGCCGGATGCCTACCGTGCCAACCGATGGGCACGGCTGCTCGGAGACGACGACACCGCGGAGGCCGCACTGTCGGACTTCACCAGATTTCCCCGCTGGATGTGGCGCAATCGTGAGGTCGTTCGATTTCTGCGCTGGCTACGGGC
>JAKFXY010000101.1 GCA_021731165.1 Acidobacteriota bacterium
ACAATGGCGCGGCCGCTGGTCGGCATGATCTCGCGGATGGTGGATCAGAAAGGGTTCGACCTCATCGCCCAGATTGCCGACGAGTTGCCGCGACTGAACGCGCGATTCGTGGTGCTGGGCAGCGGCGAACGGCGGTATGAAGATCTCTGGCTCGATCTGGCGTCGAGCTACCCGGACCGCATACGGGTGCGCATCGGGTACGACGAAGCGTTGGCACACCGCATCGAAGGCGGGGCGGACCTGTTCCTCATGCCGTCGCGCTTCGAACCGTGTGGGCTGAACCAGATGTACAGCCTGCGATACGGCACAATCCCGGTGGTCCGGGCCACGGGGGGGCTGTTCGACACGGTGAGCAACCTGGACCCAAAGTCGGGCGAGGGCACGGGGTTCACTTTTGACGATTACTCGGCGGGAGCGCTCCTCGGAACCCTTCGGCGGGCACTCGACATCTATAAGAACAGGGCACTCTGGCGGCGCATGCAGGTGGCCGGCATGCGGCAGGACTTCTCGTGGGACGCGTCGGCCCAGGCATACGTTACGGTGTACGAAGAGGTGGATGGGGCCACCTAGGCACCAAGGAGAACAGGAATGGCATCAGAGAAAGTGAAGACCTTCACCGATGGAAACTTCGACGAGGGCACCAAGTCCGGTGTCGTGCTCGTGGACTTGTGGGCCGAATGGTGCGGCCCCTGCCGGCGTCTGGCCCCCACGGTGGACGCACTGGCCACGGAGTACGACGGCCGTGCGACCGTGGCGAAGCTGAACATCGATGAGAATCCGACGATTCCAGGCCGCTTCATGGTTCGCGGCATCCCGACGATGCTGCTCTTCAAGGACGGACAGCTCGCTGACACCCTCGTCGGACTCGCGGCGAAGGAAGACATCGCCAAGATGATCGACAAACACCTGTAGGGCGTCTTCTTCAGACGCGGGACATTCGAAACTGGCTATGGCAGATCGACAGATTGTGATCATCGGTTCCGGGCCCGCGGGGCTGACGGCCGCGCTCTATGCCGCGCGAGCCAACCTGGCGCCGCTCCTGATTGAAGGACTCGATGCCGGGGGGCAGTTGATGCTCACGACGATGGTGGAGAACTATCCGGGGTTCGAGAAGGGCATCATGGGGCCCGACCTCATGTCCGGGATGCGCGCGCAGGCGGAGCATTTCGGCACCGTTGTGATCCAGGGAGATGTCACGCGGGTTGACCTGAGGAGGCGGCCATTCACGCTGTCGCTGGCAGACGGGAAGTCAATGACGACCGAGGCGCTCATCATTGCCACGGGCGCGTCGGCCCGCTGGCTGGAGATCGATTCGGATCGGAAGCTCTCGGGCCACGGCGTGTCCACGTGCGCGACGTGTGACGGCTATTTCTTCCGGGGCAAGCCGATCGCGGTCGTCGGCGGGGGGGATTCAGCCCTCGAAGAGGCGATCTATCTGACGAAATTCGCGTCGAAGGTGACCGTGATTCACCGGCGCGACTCGCTGCGCGCGTCGAAGATCATGCAGGACAAGGCGCTCACGCACCCGAAGATCGAGTTCATCTGGGACTCGGAGATTGCCGAGGTGAAGGACGTCACCAGAGGTGAAGTCACCGGCATCGTCGTTCGCAACGTCAAGACGGGTTCGCTCGCAGAGGTCCCGCTCGACGGCGTGTTCATCGCCATCGGTCACACGCCGAACACGTCACTCTTCAAGGGACAAGTTGATCTCGATCAGGCCGGGTACATCCTGACGCGCGACGGGACGAAGACGAACATCCCCGGCGTATTCGCCGCCGGCGACGTGCAGGACCATGTCTACCGGCAGGCGATTACGGCCGCTGGTTCCGGCTGTATGGCGGCCATTGACGCGGAGCGGTATCTGGAACACCTGCCCGTGCCGGACGATATGACCGACCTCGCGGCATGTGAAGCGGATGCGGTTCCGCCGCACGGATAGCACTCACTCGATCCAACCCCCGCCGACCACGATGTCACCTTCGTAGAAGACCACCGCCTGGCCGGGGCTGATCGCCGGCTGGGGCTCGTCGAAGATCATCTCCGCGCGCCGATCGGGAAGTGTTCGTGCGGATCCGGCGGCGGCGCGGTGGCGGTGGCGGATCTGGGCCTCGACCCGCACGGGAGCGTGCGGGGCATCTCTGGCAATCCAGTTCACCCCGGAGGCGGTCAGCGTCGTCCGATCGAGCCCGGCGCGGGGGCCCACCGTCACCGCGCGTGCCTCGGCGTCTATCTTCAAGACGTACAGCGGCGTGGAGGCCGAGAGGCCGAGCCCCTTCCGCTGGCCAACCGTGAAGCGGTGCACGCCGCCATGCGTGCCGAGCTCGTGTCCGCCCTCGTCCAGGATGACACCTCCCTGTTCCACGGCGGGATTCTTGCGCGCGACAAACGAGGCATAGTCACCATCGGGTACGAAGCAGATCTCCTGGCTGTCCGGCTTCTCGGCCACGTTCAGTCCCAGCCGCCGCGCCTGCTCCCGGACCTCCGCCTTCCGCAGGCCGCCTACCGGAAACACCGCACCGGCCAGCTGTTCCTGTGTCAATGAGAAGAGGAAATAGGACTGGTCCTTGTCCGGGTCCGCACTGCGCCTGAGCTGCCACCGGCCGTCGGTGTCCTGGCAGACTTGCGCGTAGTGGCCTGTCGCCACATGCGCGGCGCCCAGGCCGCGCGCCCGATCGAGGAGCGTGGCGAACTTCAAGTCGCTGTTGCAATGAGCGCAGGGAAGTGGCGTCCGACCCTCGGTGTACTCGTTCACGAAGTTCGAGATGACCGTCTCCCGGAACTGCCGTTCAAAGTTGAGGATGTAGTGCGGGACGCCGATTGACGATGCGACCCGTCGTGCGTCGTAGAGGTCGTCGAGCGTACAGCAGCTTCCGAAGGCGCGCTCACCGTCGCCGGCCCGCGCCGAGCCCGCCGAGGCGTCGTAGAGCTGCATCGACAGGCCGATGACGTCGTGACCCTGCTCGGCGAGCAGGGCCGCGGCGACCGACGAGTCGACGCCTCCCGACATGGCTACGACAATACGCATGACTCCGTGGCCCGTTTCAGGCGCGAACCGGTGTTCGCGTCAGGTTCCGCAGCTTTTCGAGGATTCCGGGCAGCACGGCGATGACCCGGTCGATATCCGCCTCGGTGTTGGAGGCGCCGAGGCTGAAGCGGATCGAGTTCTGCGTCCGATGGACGGGAAACCCCATTGCCTTGAGCACATGGGACGGTTCGAGCGTGCCCGAGGAGCAGGCCGATCCGGTGGACACGGCGATCCCCTGGAGATCCAGCGCGATGAGGAGCGACTCGGCCTCGGTGCGATCGAAGCTGATGTTGG
>JAKFXY010000053.1 GCA_021731165.1 Acidobacteriota bacterium
TGGCGGTGTACTGGCTGTTTCCCTACCCCAACACGATGGGGCTCTGGCCGCAGTTCCGCAGCCCGCTGATCTGGGACGTCTTCGCGGTGTCCACCTACGGCACGGTGTCGGCGCTGTTCTGGTTTACGGGACTGGTGCCTGACATGGCGACCCTGCGTGACCGGGCGACATCGAAGACGGCCAAGGTCATCTTCGGCATGCTCTCGCTTGGCTGGCGTGGTTCGGCCCGCCACTGGGAGCGCTATGAGACGGCCTACCTGCTCCTTGCCGGCATCTCAACCCCACTGGTGCTGTCCGTGCACTCGGTGGTGAGCTTCGACTTCGCGGTGTCGGTGCTTCCAGGGTGGCACGCGACGATCTTTCCGCCGTACTTCGTCGCCGGCGCGATCTACTCAGGCTTCGCGATGGTGATGACGCTCGCGATCCCCCTGCGCAAGTTCTACAACATGGAAGGCTTCATCACCATGCGCCACATCCACAACATGACCAAGGTCATGCTGGTGACGGGGATGATCGTGGCGTACGGGTACGCGAACGAGGTGTTCTTCTCGTGGTACGCGGGGAACATCTACGAGAGCTACATGATGTACAACCGCATGACGGGCCCGTACGCGCCCTTTTACTGGTCTCTCATCGCCATCAATGCGGTGATGATCCAGCTCTTCTGGTTCCGCAAGGTACGCGACAACATCGGTCTGCTGTTCGTGCTCTCGCTCCTGGTGAACGTCGGCATGTGGCTCGAGCGCTTCATCATCATCGTGACGAGCCTGCACCGCGATTTCCTCCCCTCATCCTGGGACATGTACGCCCCGACGAGATGGGACTTCGCGATGTTCACTGGCACGATCGGGCTGTTCCTGTCGCTCTTCTTCCTCTTCATCCGATTCCTGCCGGCGCTGGCGATGTTTGAAATGCGCACCATTACGCCGGATGCGAAGCTGAAGATGGATCACCACGGGTGATGTGATGTCCCACGCCGAAGACGCCCCGACGCTCTACGGCCTGATGGCCGAATTCGACAACCCGACGGCGCTTGTCCGGGCAGCGGAGCAGGCGCGCCTCGCCGGCTACCGGGAGATGGATGCGTACTCGCCGATTCCCATTCACGATCTCACCGAGGCCATCGGCGCGCGTCGTACCCGACTACCGATCCTCGTGTTCATCGGCGGCATGCTCGGCGGGCTCGGCGGATTCGGCCTCGAGTACTGGTCGCAGGTCATTGCGTACCCGCTGAACATCGGCGGTCGTCCGCTGAACAGCTGGCCGCAGTTCGTCCCGGTGATGTTCGAAACCACGGTGCTCGGCGCGGCGCTCGCCGCTTTTGTCGGCATGTGGGCGCTCAACAAGCTGCCGCAGCCGTACCATCCGGTGTTCAACGTGCCGGCGTTCGCCCGCGCGTCCACTGACCGGTTCTTTCTCTGTATCGAAGCGGCTGACCCGCGGTTCGACCGAGAGGCCACGGGCCAGTTCCTGCAGGGCCTTCATCCGGTAGGAGTGACCGACGTTGAGCCGTAGCGAACGCGGGCCGGTGCGACAGAGGCGGGTCAGTGTCCGCGCACTGATCCTTATCGTGGGTAGTTGTGTGGCGATGGCGGCCTGCCGGCAGGACATGCACGACGCACCGCGCTATGACCCGCTCGAGGCGTCGACATTCTTCGCCAACGGCAGCGCGGCCAGGCAGCCCGTGGCCAACACCGTTGCTCGGGGCCAGCTCAATTTGGACCGGCACCTGTATGAGGGCGTGGTGGATGGCCGACCTGCCGAGACGTTCCCGATGCCGGTGACCGCCGACGTGATGGCACGCGGTCAGGAGCGTTTCAACGTGTTCTGTTCACCGTGCCACAGCCGTACCGGCGAAGGCAACGGGATGATCGTCCAACGCGGATTCCGCCAGCCGCCCTCGTTTCACGACGAGCGACTTCGCAATGCACCGGTCGGCTATTTCTTCGACGTGATGACGCACGGATTCGGCGCGATGCAGGACTATGCGGCGCAGGTGCCGGTGGCCGACCGATGGGCCATCGCCGCCTATGTCCGCGCGCTCCAGTTCAGCCGGCGCGCCACGGTCGAAGACGTGCCTGCCGACCGCCGGGCTGAGCTCGATCGACCAGCGGCGGTCGCGGGTGAACCGCCGGCGCAGGAGGCACGGTGACGGTGGATACCTCTTTCGCACCGCCCGTCGCCGAGATCGACGCCCGTCGTTCGAAGGCGCTCATCGCGGGAGTTGTCGGCCTCGCGCTGTGCGGCGTTGGCTTCATCGTTGACCCGAACCATTTCTTCCGGTCCTGGTTGATCGCGTACATGCTCTTTCTTGGGATCGCGCTCGGATCCATGGCGCTGGTGATGGTCCAGCACCTTTCGGGCGGCTCCTGGGGCGTCTTCCGGCGGATCTTTGAAGCGTCGAGCCGCACACTGCCTCTGATGGCGGTCCTCTTCATCCCGGTGGCTCTCGGCATCAGCTCGCTCTATCCGTGGGCGAATCCGGAGCTGGTGCAGGCGGACGAGATCCTGCATCACCGTGCGCCGTACTTGAACACGACGTTCTGGCTGGCACGGGCTGTCGTCTACTTTGCCGGCTGGATCACGCTGTCGATGGCGCTGAGCCGCCTGTCGCGCGCGCAGGACGCGGGCGACGTCGGTTCCCACACCACCATTCAGCGGGTCAGCGGCGCAGGGCTGGTGTTCTACGCGCTGTCGATCACCTTCGCCGGTGTCGATTGGATCATGGCGTTGAACCCGCACTGGTACTCGACGCTCTTCGGCTTCCTGATGCTGGGAGGCCAGGGCCTGTCGGCGCTGGCGTTCACGATCGTCATTGCTCGATCGCTCGTCGGGCTCGAGCCGATGTCCGGGCTTCTCAAGCCGAGCCACTTCCACGATCTGGGCAAGTTGATGTTCGCCTTCGTCATGCTGTGGGCGTACTTCAACTTCTCGCAGTACCTGCTGACCTACGCGGCGAACCTCGTCGAAGAGATTCCTTACATGATCGCCAGGACGACCAACGGTTGGCAGTATCTGGCCATCTTCCTGTTGGTATTCCACTTCGCGGTGCCGTGGCTCGTCCTGCTGTCGCGTGATCTCAAGCGCTCCCCGCATCGCCTCGTCGTCGTGGCGTGCTGGATCCTGTTCATGCGGTTCGTGGATCTCTTCATGATGGTGACGCCGGAATTCGCGTCCACCGGCGCGAACATCCACCTCGAGGCCGGCGAGCACGCCGCTCACCTGTTCGTGCACTGGCTCGACCTGGC
>JAKFXY010000019.1 GCA_021731165.1 Acidobacteriota bacterium
CCCGGCGTTCTTCGAGCGCGAGCTCGCCTTCCGCCGCGGCATGCGCTACCCGCCGATGGTGGCGCTCATCAACGGAGTCGTTCGCGGCCGCACGTTTGACGAAGCGATGTCCACGGCCACCGACATCGTCCGTCGTCTCGACCCGGCCGCCGCCGCCGGAAGCTTCACCAGCCTCGGCCCAGCCCCGGCTCCGCTCGGCCGCCTGCGCGGCGAACACAGGGTACAGTTCTTCCTGAAGGGGACGCGCCGCGCGGAAATGCGCCAGGCGCTCAAGGCCGTTCTGGATGACATGCCTGAGATCCGGCGCCGCGTGACGATCGACGTCGATCCACTGAGCGTGTTGTAGGCGGCCCTGAAGGTCCGCCTCTACGCGAGGGCGGTTTTCACTTGCGCTAGCCACCCCTGACGATGTCCATGGCTTCGATTGGCGACAGGGTGAAGCAGAGCACGAACATCAAAAGCGCAAACGCCGCGAGCCACAGGCGTGTGGAGTCGAGGGGGACTTCTTCGTCAAAGACGCGAGGGTGCCTCGGGCCCAAGACCAGCAGCATGCCCAGCGTCAGCACCGTCCAGACTATCCATGACGTGGAGACGAACGACAGTCCAATCAGGCCGGCGACCATGACGAGTGTCACGATGGTGCTCTTCCGCCCGAGCACCGCGTAGCAGATGTGCCCGCCGTCGAGTTGGCTGATGGGGAAGAGATTCAGCGCCGTGGCCAGCATGCCGAACCAGGCGGCGAACGCCATCGGGTGCATGTTGACGGTATAGCCTTCCGGCAGCGAGCCGAAGGTCAGCCACGACGCGGCCTTGAAGAGGAGGGGCTCCCCGATCTCGAGCACCGATCCTTCGAAGTCGGTCGGCACCTGGATCACTTTCGAGAGGTACATGCCGACGAGGAGCACCGGCACGGCCACGATGAAGCCGGCGATTGGCCCTGCGATGCCAATATCGAACAGCTCGCGCTTGCTGCGGATAGGCTGCCTGATGCGGATGAAGGCGCCGAGCGTGCCTGTCAGCGGCAGCGGCGCCGGCAGGAAGTACGGAAGCGACGCATCCACGCCGTAATACCGGCAGGCGCCGTAGTGGCCGAACTCGTGCGCACCGAGGATCGCCAGAATCGAAACGCTGTACCAAAGGCCCTGGGCGAACAGCGCCCAGCCGGACAGGGTCAACGATTGGTTGGTGAATCCAATCGTGAAGCTCGCGTAGTGGATTTCCCCGGCGTACGTTGTCGTGACGCAGGTCAGAAGGAAGAGAATGAGGTAGCGCCAGATCCGCTCGGGGCGCTGGGCGTGGCCGAGCGGCATCGGCGGCACGGAGAGCGACTCGCCGGGCGGACGTGGTGCCGCCGGAGAGTGGGATTCAGGGATGTCGGACGACGGGTAGCCCATTCCGGGGCGGTTACCCGATATTCTGGAGTTCTTTTCCGGGCTTGAACCGGATGGTACGGCCGGGCGGGATGCGCACTTCCTTGCCCGTTCGTGGGTTTCGGCCGATTCCACGCTTGCGTGGTTTCACCTGGAAAACTCCGAAACCGCGGAGCTCGATGCGGTCGCCCCGCTGCATGGAGAGTCGCATCGCGTCGAAGACCGCGTCCACCGCCACCTCGGCTTTGACCTTGGTGATATCGGCGACCTTTGAGACCTCATTGACGATGTCGACCTTGATCATGCGTGCCGGACCCTTTGCTGCTGGAGACGGTAACTATCATAGAGAGAGCCACTTAGACTGTCAACGCTCGAGGCTTGGAGCCCGGTCCACCTGATGTCACAACGCCTGCCTTCCGTCGTGCTGGTCGGCCGACCCAATGTCGGCAAGTCCACGCTCTTCAACCGGGTCACCAAGAGCCGCCGTGCGATTGTCACGGCTATTCCCGGCACGACCCGGGATGTCATGGCCCAGCCGGCCGAGTGGCAGGATGCCCACTTCGAGCTGGTGGACACCGGCGGCATGTTCGGCGCCAGCGAGGACCCGCTCCATGCGCTCGTGCTGGAGCGCGGCCGCCGTGCGATTGCCGACGCGGATCTGCTTGTCCTCGTTGTCGATGGCCGGGAGGGCCTCGTTCCAGGGGACCGCGAGATTGCAGAGGTGGTGCGCGCCGCCAACAAGCCGGCCATCGTCGCCATCAACAAGACCGACGACAAGCGTGCCCGTGCCGGCGCGATGGAGTTCTTCGCGCTCGGGTTCGATCCCGTGCTGGAGGTGTCCGCCGAACATGGCGAGGGGATAGGCGATCTCCTCGATGCGGTGGTGGAGCGGCTGGGCACAACCGCCTCCGCGTCGGCGAAGGAGACCTCCGGCGAGGTTCGCATTGCCATCGTCGGCCGGCCGAATGCCGGGAAGTCGTCACTCGTGAATCGTCTGCTGCGCGAGGAGCGGATGATTGTGAGCGAGATGCCCGGCACGACGCGCGATTCGGTGGACACGACGCTGACCTGGCATCGCCGGCAGTTCCGCATTGTTGACACCGCGGGCATTCGGCGCGCCGGACGCGTGGCCGGCGGCGGGCAGGTCGAGAATGTCAGTGTGCTGCTGGCGCGTCGTGCGATCGAGGCTGCCGACATCGTCGTGCTCGTGGTCGATGCGCACGAGGGCGCTACCGATCAGGATGCCGCGATTGCCGGTGAGGCGGACCGCGGGGGTCGCGGCGTCATCATCGCCGCCAACAAGTGGGACCTGATGAAGGACCGCGGGCCGGAGTTCGTCAAGACCTTCGACGAGGATCTGCGGCGCCAGCTCAAGTTTCTCGACTACGCGCCGCTGCTGCACATCTCGGCGATGACCGGCGAACGGACGCCGAGGCTGCTCGAAACGATCGACCGCGTGACCATCTCGCGGAACACCCGCATCAAGACCCCGGAGCTGAATCGCTTTTTCGCCACCGTGACCGCCGCGAACCCACCGGCAAGCCCGGGCACCAAGCACGTCCGTCTGCTCTATGCCGCGCAGACCACCGTGGCGCCGCCAACCTTTGTGCTGTTCACCAACGTCGCCACCACGTTTCACTTCTCCTACGAGCGGTTCCTGCTCAACAAAATCCGGGAGGAGTTCGGCTTCGAGGGCACGCCAATCCGCCTGCAGGTCCGAAGGCGCGCTGAACACAGGGGGCGGGGGAGAGACGAGAAGAAGGGCCAGGCGGCCGGGGGGGATTTGGAC
>JAKFXY010000087.1 GCA_021731165.1 Acidobacteriota bacterium
GCGACTGCTGCATGAGCATGGACACGGACCGCAGGATCTCGAGCCAGCTTCCACTTCGCTCGACGCCCGCGAGCACGTCGGCGATGCGATTGCCCTGCTGCTTCAGTCCCCACGACGTCCACGGCTCCGCCCCGGCGGGCCCCGTGAGGAGGGTGAACTCGCCTGCCGACACGCCGAGCAGCTCCGCGGCGAAGACCTTCGGCTCGCGCTCTGGAACCCGCGTCAGCTCCATCAATCGCCGACGCGATACGCCAAGCGCCGACAGGAAGGCGCGGATCTCCTCGAGCCAGAGGTCCAGCGGCAGGCTCCAGGGGAACCGTGCCTGTCGAAGTTTTTCGTACGCTTCCGGATTCCGATTCTCCGGCATCGCGGCGAGGTTCTCGCGGACCGAGGAGTTTTGAAATGTCAGGGCGGTGACCGTCAGCGAACGGGGCGCGATGGCCGCCACCACGCTTGTCCGTACGCTCACCAGGAAGCGCTGCGTCGCGGCATCCCGGGTGATCGTGTAGGGCAGCGTCGGCGGCAGGCCGAGCGTTGCGATGGCGGCCGCCGCATGGCTGGTCGCGGCGCCGGTCAGCCACGACGTGACGACCTGCAGATGAGCGGTCGGGAGCTGAAGCTGCTGCAGCGTCTGTCCGTCCGGCGCGTAGACGATGACGGCCCCCATCGGCACGCCGGGCACCACGGCGACTTGAACTTCCTGCTGAATGTCGATCTTCCAGCCCGCGGCGCCTCCGGGAGTCGAGGGGACCGCCACAACCTGCGGCGTGCCTTTGACGGGAGGCATCGTGTCAGGGGCGAGGGCATGCAGCAGGTCTGGATGTAGCGTGCCGGCCGCGAGTTCGGTTTCGATCGCATCGAGCGCCGGAAGCGATGGAAGGAAACGGGGCACGTTGAAACCCGGAGCCACCTCCCGCCAGGCCACGAGCTGCCGCGACTGGTAGGCGACGCGCCAGCGCCGCGAGCCGTCGGACAGCGTCCACTCGCTGCGCCTCGGCACCGTGAGGAGCAGGCTTTGGGGAGCCCGGCGCACCGTGAACACGTCGCCGACCGTCGTTGCGGTTTTGGCCAGGGCCGCTCGAATGGCCGGTGGTACGCGGCCGGCCGTCAGCTCCGCCTCGAAGTCGGGTGTCGCGCTCGCGGTAAGCGGAATGGCCACTGGCAGCGCCACTTCGTTCTCGAGGATCTCGAGAACGAGATCGATGTAGGGGATCTCGATGTTGGTGTTCTCGCACGAGAGCTCCAGATCCGCCAGGTCCGGGCGGCGCTGGCGGAGCGCGTCGAACGCCGTTCCCCCGTTCGAGGCCGGCGAGGTCTCGAGGAAGTGCAGCAGGTCCGCCAGATAGGCAGCGGGCCCGAGCACCGATTGGCAGTGCCGACACTCGCAGAAGTCGAGATCGCCGAACAGCGTACGGAGCGTGGGTCCCAGCTTCGCTGCAGGCAAGACCGACGTGTTGGTGCCGATGTAGGAGCGCAGCACCGTGCCAAGCGCTCCGATCGTGTCGGCGCGCTCCTCGGCCGCGTGGTAGATGTCTCCGAGAGTAGGCTCGTCAATCGCCGGGCCAAGCCTGGCGCGCAGCATGTCCGAGCCGGCCGCGGCGATGTGCGAGGCGGAGGCGAACCCTTCATCGAGCAGCGCCGCCGTTGCCTGGATGCTTCCCGCCAGCGGCAGCACGCGCTGCAATCGGGTCAGCGAGGTGCGAAGCGGAGGCGATGCGATGCCCGCTGCGTCCAGATACTCGCCGGCGTCGTGCGTTCTGAGATCGAAGTCCGGGTGCTCGGTCAGGAACGCCACCAGCGGGGCGGCGTCCACACTCCGCATGCGAACGACCCCGCTCGCGAGACGTTCCCGCAGGACGGCAGTGGAGAATCGTCGCTCGACCGCCCGCTCCAGTTGGGCGGCATACTCCACCGGCGGCTGATCGCTGCCCGGAGGCGCGCCGTGCGTGAAGGCGAGATCGAGCCATTCCGCGGACGACAGCGACGCCAGATACGCGATGGACGCCGAAGCGCCCGCGTCGTGTGTCCGGTGAAGGGCGTCGATTATCGCTGGGTGCGACTGCGTGAGGGCGCGAAGCTCGAACGTCCGTTCGAGCGCTGGACGCTTGGCCGCGAGCGCCGTGCCGGCGACCGCTGCCCACAAGTGTTCTGTCGAACCGTGCGCGTCGTACAGCCGCGCGAACTCGAGCTGTTCGGCCGGGGTGAGCTGCTCCTTGCCGGGAATCGCGCGCAGGACATCGCCGAGCGATGCCGGGCCGTTGACGATGGGCTGGAGGAGGTGGGCCGCGCGAGCGAGTTCGAAGTACTGCCGTGCCACGGGGATCTGTGCACTTATTGCGGAGGGAATGATGTTCTGCTCAATCGACAGCCGCAGGGCGGTGATGAGCGCGTCGACCGGCTCCGTCCACAACTCGTCGAGGCTTGTGGGCAGCCCCTGCCGGAACAGCCCGTAGAAGATCTCGGTGGGCAGCGCGGTGCGCGCCGTGGCGGCTGGCAGGGATGGTCGTGCGGCCGCGGCCCTGGCCGCCCGCACGAGGCACTTGATGTGGTCGCGCTCGATGCCGGTTTCGCCCGTCAGGAACGTGACGTCCTGGTGTTCCGCGTCTTCCGTCAACTCGGCGAGCGACAGTCCCTGCTGCGCGGGTTTTAACGCATCAAGGTGGCGCTCGTACTCGGACGGACCGCGCCCCGCCGCGGGTACCGTGACGTCGATCACGACGTCGGCGGGCGCGTTGAAATGAACGTCGGAGGTGGCGATTTCCTCGCCCGCCGGATCGCACACGGCAATTCGTAGGTCGGCGTGGCCCTTTGGGGCTTGCTTGGGCTGTGTCGATCGGTAGCGAATCTCGTAACGACCCTCGGCGTCGGTGACCGACTCGCCCAACGAGTCCTCGCTGCGCAGGTTCTTGTCGTAGGCGCGCACCAGCAGGCCGGCGAGCGGACGTCCGTCCGGCGCGCGCACGACGCCCCGAGCCGTTAGTGTCGCGCCCGCGGTGCGGCGTGCAGCGGCCCCTGGAGTGGTCGGTGGCCTCTTGCC
>JAKFXY010000149.1 GCA_021731165.1 Acidobacteriota bacterium
GGGCAGGACACGGCCGGGTGGGGTTATTGCCACCGACCGCTTCGACGGCTGGGTGATTGACGGTGGCCCCGACTCCCTGCTCGTCCAGAAGCCTGCCGCTGTCAGCCTGTGCCGCGAGCTGGGTATCGCGGACCGGCTGCTGCCCACTCTGACCCCACGTACGGCCTACGTACTCCGCGACGACCGACTCCATCCGATCGTCGAGGGCTCGTTCCTGGGATTTCCAATAAGTCTTGGCGCGCTCGCGCGCTCGTCGCTCTTTACAGTCCGAGGCAAGCTTCGGATGGCGTGCGAGATGGCAGTGCCGCGCGGCAGCGGGCGCGATGAGTCGATTGGCGCCTTCGTGCGGCGTCGGTTCGGCGAAGAGGCAGCCGACTACCTCGCCGATCCGCTGCTTGCGGGGATACACGCCGGCGACGCGGAGCGCCTCTCGATCACCGCGCTGTTTCCTCGGCTGGCCGACGCGGAACGCCAGTCGGGCAGCGTCCTTCGATCCCTCCGCGCGCTTCGCGTCCGCCCCTCCCCGCAGGGCGCCTTCGTCTCACTGCCTGGGGGCATCGGCGAACTCGTCGAGGCGGTCACTCGCGCGCTCCAGCCAGGCACGCTGGCGCTCGCAACGCCGGTGCTCGCACTCCGACGGGCGGGTGTGTTCACGGTTGAGTCCCCCACCGGAGCTCTCCGGGCAAGAGCCGTGGTCCTCGCCATACCCGCCTATGCCGCGGCCGGACTCCTCAGAGGACTGGACACCACCCTTGCGCAGCTCTGTGACGCCGTCCCCTATGCGTCCACCGCGACTGTGGCGTTCGGGTTCAGGCGGGATCAGATCCGCCATGCCATGCGCGGCAGCGGCTTCGTCGTCCCCCGCGTCGAGCGCTGCCCGCTGCTTGCCGCCACATGGGTGACCTCGAAGTGGCCGGGGCGCGCGCCGGATGGCCACGTGCTGCTTCGGGCGTTTCTCGGCGGCGGCCGCGATCCGCATCGGCTCGACCACTCCGACTCCGAACTCATTGAATCCGCTCGAACGGCCCTGGGCCAGATCATGGGAATCGACGGGCACCCGCTCTTCGAGCGATTGTTCCGCTGGACCCGCCAGAGCCCGCAGTACGAGGTCGGCCACCTCGAACGTCTGGCACATGTCGAGGAGCGCACCGCCGCGATCCCGGGACTCTTCCTCACCGGTAGCGGCTTCCGGGCGATTGGAATCCCGGACTGCATCGCCGACGGACGCGAGACCGCGGCTCGCGCCGCCGCGTTTGTCGCCACGACGGCCGCAAGGGCGCGGCCCTAGATGGCGGTTCGTAGTTCGTGGTCGTTGCAACCGCCAACCACGCGTCAGTGGCTTAGAATCGTCTCCTATGTGCAGACTTGCGTTCTCCACCTTGCTGTTCACCCTCTTCGTGGCCGCCGCGGGCGCGCAGTCGAAACCCTCCGGCTCGCTGACACCGCAGATTGACGCCATCCTCGCTGGCATCAGGGCCGCCGACAAAGGCCAACTGGCGGTGTCCGAGGAGGACGGCCGGTTTCTCCGCCTGATGGTGGCCACGCGCGCGGCAAAGTCGATCGTCGAGATCGGTGCCGCGAGCGGCTATAGCGGCATCTGGCTGGGACTCGGCGCCCGAGAGAGCGGCGGCCACGTGGTGGCGATTGAGTACGACCCGCGGCGTGCCAAGGAAGCCGCGTCGAACATCGCAAGGGCGGGGCTGACCGACGTCGTCCGCGTGGTGCCTGGCGACGCGTTTGCCGAGATCCCGAAGCTGGTGGGATCGTTCGACCTCGTCTTCCTCGACGCGTGGAAGCCGGACTACAAGAAGTTTTTCGACATGGTGTACCCGCGCCTGAATCCCGGCGGAGTCTTTCTCGCGCACAACGTCATCAACAAGAAGAGCGAGATGGAGCCGTTTCTGAAGACGATTCTCAACCATCCAGGTCTCTACACCAGCGTGGTCTCACCCGGCAGCGAGGGCATGTCCATCTCGTACAAGGTGCGGTGAAACCGGTACACCTGATTGGCGTGCCTCTGGACCTCGGCGGTGGACGCCGCGGTGTGGACATGGGGCCGTCTGCGTTCAGGATTGCCGGCTTGCAAGCTCACATCGCCGCCCTGGGCATCACCGTCATCGACCAGGGCGACCTCCCCTCACCGACTCCCGAAACCCGCCACCAGACTGACACCACGCAGCGATTCATCCATGAAATCGCGGGTGTGTGCCGGGGGCTGTTCGACCGGGTGCTGCAATCGCTCGACGAGGGCGCCTTGCCCCTGGTGCTCGGCGGCGACCACAGCCTCGCCGCGGGGTCGGTCGCCGCGAGCGCGGCATGGGTACGCCGAACGGCCTCGAGGCCGCTCGGGCTGATCTGGATCGACGCGCATGGCGACATGAATACGCCGGAGACCACGACGAGCGGCAACGTGCACGGCATGCCGCTCGCCGCGCTGCTCGGACACGGGCCCGCGGCACTCGCATCGATTGGCGGATCTCCATCCGTTCTGCCACAGCACACCGTACTGGTCGGCGTCCGCAATCTCGACGAGCGCGAGAAGGATCAGATTCGCGCGTCCGGTATCCACGTCTTCACGATGAAGGACATCGACCGGGACGGCATCGCGCGGGTCGCCGAGCGTGCGTTGGCACTGGCCGCCGAGAGGACCGGTGGGATTCACGTTTCCCTCGACATGGACGTCTGCGATCCATCGATCGCGCCAGGCGTGGGCACGCCCGTGAAAGGTGGCTTCAACTACCGCGAAGCCCACATGATCATGGAGATGGTCGCGGATTCACGCCGGCTGACGGCGCTGGACCTCGTCGAGGTCAATCCGACGCTCGACATCCGAAACACGACGGCCGAGCTTGGCGCCGAGCTGGCGCTCTCGGCGTTAGGAAAGGGGATTCTGTAAGGCGGGTGGCGCGTCCACCAGTCCCGCGTCCAGCATTTCTTCCAGTGTATCCACCAGCCACGTCAACGAGGCCGGCTTCTCCACCAGCCGCGTACGGGGGCGCAGA
>JAKFXY010000043.1 GCA_021731165.1 Acidobacteriota bacterium
TGGCGTCGTGAACGTCATCACACGGCAGTCGCGCGCGCCTGCTCTCACGGGCCCGCGCGACTGCCGTGTGATGACGTTCACGACGCCACCCATCGCGGAGGCTCCGTAGACCGCCGAGGCGGGCCCTTTGAGCACTTCGATGTGGTCCACGTTGTCGAGCAGAAGCGTGGCCAGGTTGGTGACGCCCGACGGCCGCCCATCGACGAGCAGGAGCGACCGCTTGTTGATGCCGGAGGTCTCCGGTCGAAAACCGCGGATGCCAATCCCGGAGAGCACGCCGCTGTATTGGACGACATCAACTCCCGCGCTCTTCTTGAGCACGTCCGTGATGTCGGCGGCGACCGCTCGGTCGATGTCCCGCGCCGCGATCACTTCGATCTTCTGAGGTGTCTCGGACAACCGGGTCTCGACCCGGCGCCCGGTGACCACCATGCTTGTCGTCAGACCGCCGACATTCAATGTGACACGCAGAGGGGGCGTGCCGCTCCCTTGTACGTCCACGGAGATCACGACAGTGTCGAACAGGTCGTGCCGCACTTCCACTTCATATCGCCCCGGGGTGAGAGGTGCTGTCGAGAACTCACCATTTGCGTCCGCCGTGACGGCATACGGTGGTAGCCCGCTCACGCTCCGCAAGGTGACGATGGCACCGGCGATGGTGCCGCCTGATTGATCGACCACGACACCGGTGATGACACCCTGTGCCGACGCCGACGTTGCCCACGGCAACAGGGCAAGGGTGAACAGCGTGAACGCCAACAGCGTGGGCCTTCCACGCTTACGTAGTTTCTGCATGACGGGCTCCTTCATTCGTGCGTGTTCGAACTTGTTGAAGACGCAGGATCCACCCGCGCCACCAGAGGTAGACCCCAGTGCCGCACATCACCATCAACGCAAGAGCCGCGACGGTGACGGCCAGCCGGCCAGGGAGACCAAAGGCCTCACCGGAATGCAGGGGGAACTGCCAGTAGAGGAAACGGGTCCCGGGACTCGCGGCGGAGGCGAGGCGGACGCTCAGTACCTGGCCCGAGTTGAAGTCGACGTATGCCTGACTGTTACCGGAAGGGTTGACATCGCCTCGCGTGACGAGGCGAACCGAGTACCAGCCCTTGGTGAAGTCGCGGGTGACTCCAAACGCGTGCGCGCCCTGAACCCTGGCCAGCGCGGCGGCGATTGCGTCATCGGGCGACGCGTTGGGGCGCTCGATGGGTGGCGAAGAGCGGGATGGAGGTGTCGAGAGCGTCGATACCGCTCCAGTGGCGGCCCGTACGAGATTCGGGAAGTTCAGATAGACCGAACTGAATGCCAGCACAACCCAGAACGGCGCCAGCGCCACGCCGAGTGCGCGGTGTAAGTCGTAGTTGAGCTTATGGGAGCCTTCCTCGCGCCGAACGGACAGGATTGGACGCCAGCTCTTCACGCGATGCCAGGCTGCGGGCCAGGCAAGCGCCAGACCGATGAGGGTGGTCAGCAGCCAGACGATCGCCGCAATGCCCATGACCCAGACGCCTGCCGAACCCAGCAGGAGCGAGTAGTGCAGCCGGACGAGCATTGGCACCACGTTGTCCCGGCTGTACACGGGTTGCCTCCGGTCGCGGAAGCCAAGAATGTCGGCGGTGTAAGGATTCGCGAACACCTCACTGGCTTCCAGCTCGCCTGGACTGCCGGGTCGCTTGCCGAGGTAGACGACTAGGGAATCATCGGGCCTGGCCGGCAGGGTGATCGTGGACACCCTCGCGTTTTGGAAACGCTGCTCGACCCGATCGATGATCACCTGCAGCGGCGCGTATCGCCCGGTCGGTGTCACAACGCGGAGATGAGGATTCACCCATCGCTCGATGTCCTGTCTGAAGGTGAGGACGGCGCCGGTGGCTCCCGCGACGAACAACAACGTGAACACGGTCAGCCCGCTCCACCGATGGATGCGGGTGAACAGGCGACGAGCCGGTCCCTGGAGGATGAGGCGCTTCATGGGTATGCCGTGTAGCGCGCACAGGCCTGGACGGCGAGCCTGCTCGCTGTCTCGTGACCTGATTGGCCAGACTGGCGTGTCTATGCGCTAATGCGCGGAGACGTGGTCCGAAGGGATGTCGTCGATCGAGGACGCTGGCGAATGGAAGGGCAGTGCATGTTTTCTGTTCTCCGCAGAAAAGACAGCCGTAGCCCCTGGGTAGGTCTCCTGGCTCGGAGGGTGCGAATCGATGATTCGCTCGTCGCTTCACCTTCCCCAGCGCTGAACGCTGAGTGGTATTCGAAGCGAGGCGCCCTCACTCACAGTGGCGGAACCGCGCCGGACTTGCACCGGACTTCCCCGTTATGCCCGTTGTAGGCACCCAAAGGAGTGTCGGTTGTACTACCGCACCGCCGCCTGGTCAACTGAAGAGATGTTCAGAGTCGAGTTCCGCCAGGGCGTGTCTTGACACCACCTGCAATCGACTCGTAGAGTGCTGGTCACTGCGTCGGTTCGCCTGAGTCTCAGGCGTCGCAAGAGGGAACCCGGTGAGAATCCGGGGCTGCCCCGCAGCGGTAAGCGGGAACGAACGCCGTCAACAGCACTGGCTCCGCACGGAGTTGGGAAGCGACGGTCACTAGGTCCGCGATGCATCGCCATCGCCTGCCCGCAAGTCCGAAGACCTGCCGACGTATCGCGCCGACCGGATCTCCGAGGGGGAGGTGCGAAGGCATGACGCCGCGATTGGCGTTTTCCTTTCTCACCAGCTTTTCCACCGTGGACCGGTCATTTTCTCGCGCCGCGCAGGGCGGCAGGAGAGGCCATGTCCACGGGACACCCGCCGAAGACCGTACGCAGCATCGCCACGACTCGCGGCGACCAAGGACAGACCGGCCTGGCCGGCGGGGTCCGCGTGTCGAAGGGCGCCGTTCGCGTCGAGGCGTACGGGACGGTAGACGAACTGAACGCGTCCATCGGATTCGCACGCGCCATTTGCGAGGATCGCGCCACGAGCGATCTCGCACGGAGTATCCAGCAGGAGC
>JAKFXY010000002.1 GCA_021731165.1 Acidobacteriota bacterium
CGATGGGGTGGCGCTCGCGGCGATCGCCGCCCGCATCTCGGAGTTTGGCTTCACTCCCAACCGCGTGGCGGCTCTTGGCGAGAATCTCATTCTGCTCGTCAACCTGGCGTGGTCGGCGTGGCTCTATGCGGGCTTCCTGCGCCACCGGGGCTCGTTTATCGCCCTGGAGCGATGGCAGATCGCCTATCTGCCCGTGTACTCCGTATGGGCGGCACTGGTGGTTGTCATGTTCCCGCTCGTGTTCGGCTACCGTTGATGCCCCCCACGGGCACTGCACCGGCGGATAGTCCTGACGAGTCGCCTAGTGTTTATCTGTGAACGGCTTCTTGTCGCCTCGAGGACGAGCGCCCGTAGTCGCCATCCGACGGGCTAGACCGGAGGCCCCGCCGGAATCAGGCCGAGTTGCTGCATCATCGTGAGCTGGTCGAAGACCCCCCAGTGCTCCCGCACGCGCCCATCGTCGCCAAAGCGCATGATGTCGATGAGCTGCACCTCGACCCGCCTGCCAGTTGGGGACATGCCCATGAACGCGCCCTTGTGAGTCCCGGTCGCGCGCACGCGCGCCACCACCTTGTCGTCGCTCGCGATCACGTCTTCCGGATCCATGCGCAGGTCGGGGAACGCCGCGATGTACATCCGGAAGAACGCCGTGACTCCGTCCCTCGTCCGCGCAAGACCTGGCAGTTCCTCGTGCTCGACAAAGTTGTCGGCAAGCAGGGCGCCGAAACCGTCGATGTCCCCGGCATTGATCAGATCGTACAAGCGTCGCATCGTGGCCGCGTGATTCATCACTCTCCCTCCGAGTCTTGCCATGGTAGCGAACTCCCATCGTTGACGAAAGTCCTCGCTCCGTGCGGATCAGAACGACGGCAGGGTTCACGCCCTGCCGTCGCAGCAGGTCGGGCATTGTGCGTGACGGCTCCTGAGCCGGAAGCACTCTGCCAACGACCGTTGCGCTACAGGGGAGCGCCTTGCACGCACTCCTTCGGATCGATGACCCCCAGGTTCTTGACGATCTCGAAATGACCGTTCTTCGCCTGGGCGATGTACATGTTCATGCGAACGTGGTGCTGACCAGGCACCATCTCCGCCGACCCGCCAGGCCCTTCGGCGATCCGTGCATGGTCGAGTGCCTTGATGACATCTTCCTGCTCGAGCGAACCTGCCTCCTTCACGGCAGCCGCCCAGAGCCTCAGACCTCGATACAGGCCTGAACACGCACTGCCCGCGGTGAACTTCGCGTTGCCTGGATAGAGCGCGTCGTACTGAGCGAGCAGCTTCCTGCTGAATGGATCGCCGACGGCATGGTAGTAGTCGAGGCAACTGTACAGACCCTCCACGTGTGCGGCCGGCACCATGTTCAGGAAGTTCTCGTCGAAGTACGTGCAGACAAGGTGTCCACCACGCTTGGTAAAGCCGGAGTCGTACAGCTGCTCGAGAAATGGCGCGACGCCTGGAGGAACGGTGGTATTGAACACCACCTCCGCACCGCTGGAGGTGATGGCATCGATGGTCTTAGCGTAGTCCGCGTGATCGAGGGGGAAGTACTCCTCACCGACAATCGCGCCGCCGTTGGCCGTGACGACGTGACGGACCTTCGTGTTCATCGTGTGCGGCCAGATATAGTCCGCTGACGGCAGGTAGAACGTCTTCGCTCCCGTCCGCTGCATCAACCAGGGAATGAACTGCTCCACCTGCTGCGCCGGCACGGGGCCGGTACAGAAGATGAGCGGGTCGCATTCCTGCCCCTCGTATTGCTCAGGGTAGATGTAGAGCTTCCTGCCCTTCACGACAGCCGGACCCTTGATGGCCTGTCTCGTGGAGCTATAGATGCCACCGAGGATCACGTCGACGTGATCCTGCTCGACGAGCTTTGTCGCTTTGGCCGCCGCCACGGTGTCGTTCGTGGCACTGTCCTCGAGGCACAGCTCTACCTGCCGTCCCAACAAGCCACCCTTGGCGTTGATGTCACCAATGACCATCCTGGCCACGTTCGCATTCGCGATCCCCACGAACGACAGCGGACCCGTCTGGTCCGCGATAACTCCCACCTTGATGGATCGACCGCCTGAAGTTGTTGATTCCGCCATGGATGCTCTCCTCTAAGAATGCGTTGTCAGGGCCGCTCGGCGCGGACGTTCCGCCACGCGTTGTGTGGTATGAATGGTGCGCCTGCCGCGCGGGCCTTTACATCGGGAGAGTTCCCCATTTTTCCCCCACCTCTTCGTCTCGGTGAGTTCGTAGCCACACTGGCCCTAGCGCAGGACAACGCGTTCGGCCAGCCGCTCGAGTCGCAGCTCCGGTCGTGCCTTCTCGCGACGTGGATGTGCGAGGCGGCGGGCTTCGACAAGGAAGTCCGCGAAGCCGCCTATTGGGTGGCGCTGCTCCGGTACGTCGGCTGCACCGGCCATGCACACGAAGTGGCCACCGTCTTCGGCGACGAGATCGCGATCCGCGCCCAGACGCTCGTGCACGACGCCGCGAATCCCGCCGAGGTCATGCGCGACGTGATGGCTTTCGCCACGGCCGGCCGCGCCCAGGAAGAGCGCGAGCAGATCGTGCGCATGATTCAAGAAACGGCCCGCGAGTGGGCGGTGCACAACTTCGCCTCGGGGTGCGAAGTGGCCGACATGCTCGTAGAACGACTCGACTTCGGCCCCGGCGTTCGTGATGCGTTGCGCTTTACCTTCGAGCGCTGGAACGGAAATGGCTATCCCGCCCATGCGCGCGGCGACGCGATCCCGATGGCGATGCGTGTCGTGCACGTCAGCCACGACATGGAGGCGATTGGCCGGATCTTCTCGCCGGACCGTGCACTCGACGCTGCCCGCGAGCGTCGCGACCGCACGTACGACCCCGCACTCGCCGACCTATTCGTCGCGCATGGACGCGATTGGTTCGACAGGCTCGAGCAGATGGATCCGTGGGACGCAGTACTCGACCTCGAGCCGGAACCACGCCGCATGCTCGACGGCGTGGAGCTGGACGAGG
>JAKFXY010000104.1 GCA_021731165.1 Acidobacteriota bacterium
AGCCACGGGGCATCCGGGTCGCCCCGTTCACCCTCGAACCAGGTGAGCGTGCCATCGGGCCTCCGCTCCCACATCTCGGCGGCCCATCGGAAGTCCCCGCGCAGACGTTCGTCCAGCACCCTGGAGGTGTTGCGGTCAACCACGACGATGACCACCGCGGCATAGACGCCGAGCACGAGCAGCATCGCCGCGACGTAGGCCAGGGTCAGCCTGACGCGAACCGGCCAGCCTCCGCTCACGGCGCTTCCTTCCTCAGCAGAAATCCCACGCCGCGAACGGTGTGCACCAGCGGCGCCGACGCGGCCACATCAAGCTTCCGGCGAAGCCTGGCGATATGCACGTCGATGACGTTGCTCAAGGTGGTGCTGCGGGCGCTCTCACGCCAGACGTCCGCCGTGAGTGCATCGCGGGAGACGATCTGTCCCTGCCGCTTCATGAGGTACTGCAGCAGTTCGAACTCCCGCACGGTGAGTTCGATCCGGACGCCGGCCCGGGTGACGGTCCGTTCGTGCACGTCGAGCGCGAGGTCGTCCAGCATCAGGAGGCGCGGGTCTGCGGCTCCGCGGCGCAGGACCGCGCGCATCCTGGCCAGCAGCTCTTCGAACGCGAACGGCTTGACCAGATAGTCGTCCGCGCCGCTGTCGAGGCCCAGCACGCGGTCCTCAGCGGCATCGCGCGCCGTGACGATCAGGATGGGCGTCTTCAGGCCTCGCTCCCGGAGTGCGCGCAGAATCTCCAGCCCGTCGCGGGCGGGCAGGCCCAGGTCCAGTAACACGAGGTCCAGCTCCTCCGTCGTGGCGCGGTAGAAGCCGCCCTCGGCGGTGGCCTCGACGATCACGTCGTACCCCTCGCCCTGTAACCCGTCGCGCAGGCCTGCGGCCACTTTGGGTTCATCCTCGATCACCAGAACGCGCATCAGGGCGCGCTCCATTTCCAGCCGTCCCGCGCCCGCACAATCGCCATCAGCCAGAGGCGATGCTCCACCGCGACCCGCCCGGGATGGCCTCGCAGCGTCACGCGTTCCCCGGCCTTCAGTGTCTGCGGCGTGAAGCCCCGCGCCCTCAGCGTGCCGACGCCTCTGAGCTCCGCAATCCAGATCACGTCCTTGCCGTCCGTTGACACCTCGCGCACGTGCAGGAAGGAGTGGGGCTCCGCATACGTGGCACGCACGACCTCGCCAGCTACCGCGATCTCACGATCCAGATCGTAGGAGCCGAACGGGTGATGGGCAGAACCGGCCGGGCCCGAAAGGGCCACCAGAGCAGCGGTGACGAGCAGCAGATATCGAGGCACGTGACTCTCGGGTCGACCGTCACGATAGCAGCGAAGCCCCTCGCGCGGCCATATGAAGAATCGTTCATCAACTCTTCAGGCGTCGACTGGGGGACTGATGTCTAGACTCGCACGGTTACTGACATCCAGACCGAGGGCTCACGATGAATGGTTTGAGACGGTGCGAACGGAGCACGGCGGAAGTGTGGCGGCTGGTGTGCGCGGCGGTGTTCGGCATCGGCGTGCTGGCGACGGCATCCCCGGGCATCGCACAGACGCTCGCCGTATCCGGCACGGTGCGTGACACCTCGGGCGTGATCCCGGGTGCCACGGTGGTGCTGAGCGGCGCCTCTGGCGACCAGACGGCGACCACCGACGGCACCGGCGAGTACCGCTTCGAGGGCCTCTCCGCGGGCGCGTTTCAGGTATCCGTGTCGTTCCGCGGGTTCCAGACGGCTGTGCGCAATGTCACCCTGGAGCGCCAGAACGCGTCGGTTGACGTGACCCTCGAGGTGGGCCGGGTCTCGACCACATTGACCGTCACGGCCGTGGCCGGGCGTGCCACAGCGAGCCGCCTCCCGGTCGCAGACGACGCCCTCCCGGCACAGGTCAGCTCGATCCCGCAGGAGCTGCTCCGGCAGCAGTCGGTCAACTCGGTCATGGACGCGCTGAAGAACGCCTCGGGCGTGCAGGCCTTCCGCTGGTACGGCGTCTACGAGCAGTACACCATCCGCGGCTTCACGGATCCCGACCGGGACGGGTTCAACGCCGTGCTCCTGGACGGCCTGCGCATGGGCGGCAATCGGTACAGCTCGCAGACCAACAACATCGAGAGCATCGAGGTCCTCAAGGGACCAAGCTCGGTGTTGTACGGCCGCGGCGCGGTCGGTGGCGCCATCAACCTCGTGCGCAAGAAGCCGCAGGCGTTGCGTGCCTTCGACCTGAGCTACCGTGCGGGCCGGTTCAACACCCACCAGCTCGCTGGCGGCGCCACGGGTGCCGTGGCCGGCAGCGACCGGGTGTGGTATCGGACCGACATGAGCGTCGAGCACAGTGACGGCTGGCGCCAGGCTGGCGCCGATCGCCTCAATGTGTCGCCCTCATTGACCGTGCTGCTGACCGAGAGCAGCCGCCTGACCGCCCATCAGACCTTCAACCGCAACCGCTACGACGGCGACGGCGGCGTGCCCCTCAATATGGTGAGCCACCCGAGCTTCACGCCCGAACTCCGGTTCAGCCTCCCGCAGGACCGCGTGCTGGTCCAGGACTCGCAGACGCAGCTCGTCTACTCCGGTGACGTCTCGCAGGCGTGGCAGTTCCGGACGGCGTTTCAGATGCAGCGCACGAGCGATCAGTACTTCGTGACGGAAGGCATCTACGGAGACCCGTCGGAACACCTGGTCTACCGGGAGCCGCTGGACTTCCATCACATCCGGCGGCCCCTGCAGGGCCAGGCCGAGCTGGTCGGCCGCGTCCAGGGCCCGGGCACGCACAACCTGCTCCTGGCGTACGAGTACCAGCGCGACAAGTACCGCACGGAGGTTACGGCCGGCGACGACCCGGATTGTCTCTGCGGGTACTGGTATCTGACCGTGGCCCCGATGGATATCCGCACAATGCGCGAGGAGCAGGCAACGCCGCTGGATGTGAGCCAGATCGAGCGGACGACGTTCGTCAACGACCGGCTGCACAG
>JAKFXY010000117.1 GCA_021731165.1 Acidobacteriota bacterium
TGAACGTCGGGGCTCCGCGTCTGGTGGCGCCGTTCGGTCAGCTCGCGCCGGCGACACCCGGCCGTGCCGTCGCCGTGGCAGGGATTGCGCGGCCCGAGCGGTTCTTTGCGTCAGCGCGGGCGGCCGGTTGGGCGATCGAACGGGAGATGGTCTTTGCCGACCACCACTGGTTCACCGCTGCCGACTGGCGCGCCGTGCGCGCCGTCGCCGAGGCGGCTGGCGCCGGAACGGTGCTGACCACCGAGAAGGACGCCGTGCGCCTGGAGCGGCTGGTGGCGGCGGAGCCCGCGGGTGTGCCGACCTGCTATCTGCCGATCGACCTGATGCTGGGAGAGGCGCTGGTCACCTGGTTGCGCGCGCGCCTGGCGGAGCGGGCCGCATGAGGCATCGGCTAGAGTACCTGCTGGTCAGGATGGTGCAGGGACTGATCCGTCCATGGCCCATCGTGGCGCTGCGTGCCATCGGCGGTCCGCTGGGTCTGCTGGCCTACGCGCTGGACCGGCGCCACCGGCGGATCGCCATCGACAACCTCGTCACCGCGTTTCCCACCCGGTCGCCGCGCGAGTGCCGGCGCATCGCCCGCCACGTGTTCCGCCACATGGGGCGCCTGCTGCTGGAAGTGCTCAAGCTCGACGGCATGCCGGCGTCGGACCTGCTCGCGCTCATCGAGAGCGACGGCGACGACCACGTCCGCGAGGCGTACCGGCAGGGACGCGGCGTGCTCTTCTTCAGCGGCCACTTCGGCTACTGGGAGATGTTCGGCGTGGGGCATCCGCTCCGCGTGGCTCCGTTCTCCTACGTCGAGCGCCCGCTCGATAACCCCCTGCTCGACGCTGTGCTGAGCCGGGTCCGCAGCCAGACCGGCAACAGCGCCATCGCGAGGCAGGGTGGCGTGCGCCGCATGCTGCGGGAACTCTCGGCCAACCGGGCGGTGGCGCTGCTCATCGACCAGCACCTGCACGGCCCGGATGCTATCGAGGTGCAGTTCTTCGGGCGGCCTGCGGCAACAACCTCGGCCCTGGCGGCCATGGCCCTGCGGACCGGCGCCGTCGTGATTCCCTTCTTTGCGTTGCCCCTGCCGGGTGGCCGCTACCGGCTGATCGCGGAGCATCCCGTGCCGCCGCCCGCCAGCGACGCGCCGGACGCGATCCGCGAATTCACCCAGCGCTGTACCGACGTGATTGAGATGTACGTGCGCCGCTACCCGGAGCTCTGGCTGTGGATGCACCGCCGCTGGCGGGTTACCGCCACGGCCTCGGAGACGCCCGCCACTGAGGCGGCACCGGCCGGGACCCAGCCGGGTGCCTGACCGGCCGAATGCTATTCTCAGCAACCGAATGGGAAACAACGACGTGAGCACTGCGGAGGCCCAGCTCGCGCTGATTGATGCAATGGCCGGGCGGCGCATCGCCGTGGTCGGCGACGTGGTGGCCGACGAGTTCGTGTACGGACGCGTGGCGCGTGTGTCGCGTGAAGCGCCGGTGCTGATCCTCGAGTACGACTCGACGGAGGTCCTGCCAGGAGGGGCCGGCAACGCCGCGAATAACGTGGCCGCGCTTGGCGGCCGCGTGGCGCTGGCCGCCGTGGTCGGACAGGACGATGCGGGCCGGCGCATGGTGCGCGCGCTCCACCCGGGCGTGGATCGCAGCCGGATCGTCCGGGCGTCCACCCACGCCACCCCGCTCAAGACGCGGATTCTGGCCGGCGGCATCCACTCGGCCAAGCAGCAGGTCGTGCGCATCGACCGTGGCGTACGGCCGGTCATCACGCCGGCGGCCAGGGCCGTCTTCGAGGCGACCTCGCTCCTGGCCGTGCACGACTGTGACGGCGTGCTCGTCTCCGACTACGGGCAGGGCCTGGTCACGCCCGCGTTCCTCAAGCGGCTGAAGACGTCGGCGTGCGCGGACGGCCCGGTGCCGTTTCTGCTGGACTCCCGGTATCGCCTGCTCGACTACCGCGGGCTGACCGTCTCCGCCCCCAACGAGTCCGAGGTGGAAGCGGCGGTCGGGATCCGGATCAACGACGACGGAGCTGCCCTGGAGCGGGCCGGCCGGGCACTGCTCACCCGCACGAAGATGGGCGCGGTGCTGATCACGCGCGGCAGCCGCGGCATGGCGCTCTTCCAGCCGGGCGCGGCCACGGTGCACATTCCGATTTTCGGCAGCGACGAGATTGCCGACGTGACCGGTGCGGGCGACACCGTGATGGCGACCCTGACCCTGGCGCTGGCCTCGGGCGCCTCGTTCGAGATGGCGGCGCGGCTGGCCAACTACGCCGGCGGTATCGTCGTGATGAAGCGGGGGACGGCCACGGTCTCGGCCGAGGAACTGAAGGCCGCGGTGCGCGCAGAGGCGGCGCGTCAGACGGCGACGGCCGGCCGATCCCGCACCCGGTCAGGCGCGTCACGGGTCCGTCGTGGGTGAATCCGTGGGAGAGGCAGGGGGAGAAGTCGTCTCGCGCGCCTCGCTCGTCGAGCGACTGAAGCCGCTTCGGGCCGCAGGTAAGACGGTCGTGCTGGCCAACGGGTGCTTCGACATCCTGCACGTGGGCCACGCGCGCTACCTGCAGGGTGCGGCACTGGAGGCGGACATCCTGGTGGTGGCCATCAACGACGACGCATCGGTGCGGGCGCTCAAGGGGCCGGACCGGCCCGTCATGGACGCTGCCTCGCGGTCGGAACTGGTGGCTGCCATCCGTCCCGTCCATTTCGTCGTCACGTTTCCCGAACTGAGTCCGTCGTCGCTCATTGAGGAGATCCGGCCGGACGTGCACTGCAAGGGGCCGGACTACACGCCCGACACCGTGCCCGAGCGCGATGTCGTGCGCGCCTACGGCGGCCGTACCGTCATCGTCGGCGGTCCGAAGGACCACTCCACCCGGGACATCGTCGCCAAACTGCGCGCGTCC
>JAKFXY010000076.1 GCA_021731165.1 Acidobacteriota bacterium
GCGCGAAAGGCGGCCAGCACGTCCTGGCGAGCCCGAAATGGCACTGGCTGGAATGCCTTTGGCGCCTTGAGGCGAAATCGTGGTGGCGGCTCGAGAGAGAACACGAGAAACCGACCGATCCAGTTGTAGGTAAAAGGGCCCTCGCCGTACAGCCCCCGCCGGATGGCTTCCGCGATGCCCTCATCGAGCTTCGGCAGGTAGAGCCGCGTGGTGACGTTCAGGTGTTCGATGCACTGCGCGATCGACCAGACGCCTGGCGCAGGCTGCCAATTGAATTGTTCGTCGTCGAGCGGCGCCGCCAGCGCGGCGGCATCCGCGGACAACTGGTCGAACTGCGCCCGAAGCCGCTCCACCGCGGGCGCAAGAGCCAGATGCGTAGGCATCGCTACGAATCATATCAACGCGGTCCAGTCAGGCCCCCGTGGTCCGCGCTGGAGGTGACGCAGATGCCGAGCACCCCAGGGAGCGCCTCAATGGTTGAGTAGGTTGAAGGGAAGCGGCTGGTGGCGTTGTCGCAAGGTCCAGCGAACGCGTTCGGTTGTTCAGCGGAAGTTCGCGCTGACAAGCGCGCCGACGACGGCGACCAGCCCCGCAACTTGGATGCCCACCAGCCACGTGAATCTACGCTCAAAACTGTCGCGCAAGGCAGCTATCTCACCGCGTAGCTCGGTCCTTAATGCGGCCATTTCGCCACGGAGGTCTGTGCTCAGCGCGGTCATTTCACTGCGCAAGGCGGCCATCTCGCCGCGTAGCTCGGCGCTCAGGGAGTCCATTTCGCGGCGCAAGGCGGCCATCTCGCCACGTAGCTCGGTGCTCAGGGAGTCCATTTCGCTACGCAAGGCGGCCATCTCGCCACGCAGCTCGGTGCTCAGAGAGTCCATGCTCCGTCGCAGGTCGCTCATGTCGCTCCGCAGGTAGTCCATCGTGTGGGCCTGAGCCTCAGACCGTTCCTCTATGCGTGTAACCCTGGCGCCCAAGTCCGGCATGTCGCAGCCTCCTGAATCGGGCCAAGTTGCCGCGATTCTACATCGTCGGAACGCACGATCAATGCCGCGTGGAATACCGGGGACCTGAGGATACGAGGCATGCGAGATCGCAGCTTTTGCGCACGGCAGCGGGTTCCGGTATGGCGCGATCTGGAAGGGTGACGGAAGGCCCGAGGCCTACGACAGGGACTCTGCCGCCGGCGATTCTGGCCACACAGGTACGGGCGCAGCGACGTACGATGCGTGCGCGAGCGTGCCTTGGAAGAGCGAGGTCTGAGACGCCATGAACTGCAGCTTCAGCGCCAGCCTCGCCAGCACGTAGAGCTGCCCGGCAAAGAGGCCAAGCCACATCGAGCGTCCAGCGCTGCCTGCGCCGGGAGCCACGAGCGACCAGGCAGCCACGAGCAACAGGAACATCAGCGTGTTGAGGACGTAGAGGGCAAGCGTCCGTCCAGGATGGCGCAGGATGAAGCCCAGCGCGGCCGAAAGCGCGCCGAGCATGCTTCGCCGGTCTTCCACCACGGCGCGGATCTTCGCATAGTCGAAGAGCAGATTGGCTGCCGTGAGCAGCGCGCCAAAGATCAGGTACATCCCGCCCCGCCAGAGCAGCGCCGTGCGCTCCACGGCCAAGTCACGCGTGGCTCTCACATACCACTCGTCGAAGAGCCACTCGTGAACGTAGGTGAAGAGGAACCAGTAGACGAGCCCCGCCATGACCCCAAGCCGCAGGAAGCGGAGAAAGTAGACGCCACATGCCGAAAAGAAGGCGGGCGCGCGGGTGGGACGCTGGCGAGCGTAGCGGTCGAGGAGCCCGCCGGAGAGGAAGAGCCATCCGGCAAGATACGCGGCCAATGCCGCCCGCACGGACACTGCCGGAGCTTGTCCGTCGGCGATGCCGCCAATGCTGTCGAGCGTGGCGGCAAAGCCGATGACCGAAGGCGTAAAGGTCGCGCCCAGGCCCGTGGCCTGCGCCGCGAACTCCTGCCACCAGTCGTAGTTCACGCCGTCGGCTGCTGCGCCGGCCGCAAGGCTTCGCCCGAGGTGGCTCTCAATCATGCCCCGCATCGTGATGGCCAGCGGGAGGGCGAAGAGCAACGTCAACGCAAAGACCCCGGCCACGAGGACCGGTGCCGCGCGCACGCGCCGCCAGCCGTCCGCGAACGCCGACAGAACGCCAGATGCCCGCGCCACTACTTGCCACCCACTACCCATCACCCACCACCTAGACGAAATAGGCGTACGTCAGCATGAGATCCTGCAGCCACACGAGCCACTTGAGGCCCCACTTCATGCTCGCCTCGCTGGCGCGGGGGGAAAGCGTCGAACTATTGTTCGTGTAGTTGACGTCGAGCAGCAGCACGCGCCGGGGATCGATCTCAACCGACACCGCGGCCGACGGCCGCTCGTAGACGTACATCGTGCGCCGATCGAACCCGTTCCAGGTCTCGGTTACACGCTCCCCGTTGGCGAAGGTGGTGACGACCTCGACGGGGAAGGTCGCCTCGCCCAGCCGCCGCGGGACGACAACCGTTCTGTACATCGCGGGGCCTGTGGTCGTGGCCGGAGGGCTGCCCGCCGCTCGGCCCGGGTTTGGCTGGACCTGTCGTGTGCTCGTGAAGAGCTGCACGCCATAGTCGAACGTGTTGGAGCTCCGGTGCACCTGGTCGAAGAACCAGGTCATGTCCTGGCCAACCGATTCGTTCACCACCTGGAAGAAGTCATCAGGCCGTGGATGGCGGAACTTCCAGCGCTCGAAGTACGAGGCCAGCGCGCGCTGGAGTGCGGGCCATCCCACGAGGTTTTCCAGCGTGTTCAGCCAGAGCGCCGTCTTGTTGTAGGTGATGAAGGTGGCCGTGGCCGGCCAGTACTGGAGTGTCGGCGTGGACGGCACGTCGGCTTCAGCCGCCG
>JAKFXY010000090.1 GCA_021731165.1 Acidobacteriota bacterium
ACGCCAACCTGGGTGCGCTCCTGATGGCGCGCGGCCTGCCCTACGACAGCGACGAGGGCCGGGCCTATGCCGGAGCCATCACCGCCGTCATGACCGGCGAGGCCTACGCGCAGTCGGCACGCATCGCGCGCGACCACGGGGGGCCGTTTGCCGGCTACGAGAAGAACCGCGAGCCGTTCCTGCGCGTGATGCGGAAGCATCGCGATGCGGTCGGCGAGATCAATCCGAAGTTTGTCCCAGCGGATCTGATGGCCGGGGCGAAGCAGGCGTGGGAAGAGGCCGTTGAACTCGGCGAGGACTTCGGCTACCGGAACGCCCAGGCCACGGTGCTCGCACCGACCGGCACCATCGGTTTCATGATGGACTGCGATACCACGGGCGTTGAGCCGGACATCGCGCTCGTCAAGTACAAGAAGCTCGTCGGCGGCGGGTTGATGAAGATCGTCAACCAGACCGTGCCGATGGCGCTCGGCAAGCTCGGCTACACGCAGCCCGAAGTCGACGCCATCATCCATTACATCGATGAGCACGAGACCATCGAGGGCGCGCCCTTCCTGAAGGAGGAGCACCTGCCCGTGTTCGACTGCGCGTTCAAGCCGGCGCAGGGCGAGCGCTCCATCCAGTACATGGGTCACATCCGGATGATGGGAGCCACGCAGCCATTTATTTCCGGCGCCATCAGCAAGACGGTGAACGTGCCTCGCGAGGCAACGGTGGAGGACATCGAGCGCGCCTATCTCGAGTCGTGGCGGCTCGGCGCGAAGGCCATCTCCATCTACCGCGACGGCAGCAAGCGGACGCAGCCGCTCAACACGTCGAGGGCGGGCGTGGCGGATACGCGCAACGCCGTCGGTGCCGAGGGCGTGCGCGAACTGGTGAAGGAAGTCGTGAAGGTGGTGGAGCGGCCGTCGCGGAAGCGGCTCCCGGACGAGCGGCAGGCCATCACGCACAAGTTCGACATCGGTGGACACGAGGGCTACATCACGGTGGGCCTGTTCGCCGACGGCACGCCTGGCGAGATCTTCCTGACAATGGCCAAGGAGGGCTCGACCATTTCGGGCTTTGCCGACGCATTCGCGCAGGCGATCTCCTACGCGCTCCAGTACGGCGTGCCGCTGCAGGCGCTGGTGGACAAGTTCAGCCACGCGCGCTTCGAGCCGTCGGGGATGACGAAGAACCCCGAGGTCCGGTTCGCCAAGTCGATCGTCGACTACATCTTCCGGTGGATGGCCACCAAGTTCCTCTCGCACGACGCGCAGTTCCGTGCGGGGGTGAACATGAAGGAGGAAGTGGTGCCGGCCGCGCCGCAAGCTGAGGTGAGCGCCCCGGCCCCGGTGGCGAGTGTGCCGGCTAAGGCGGAGACCTCCTCGCGGGGCTCCGAGTTCGCGGCCATCCAGAACCAGGAGGATGCGCCGCCGTGCAGCACGTGCGGCAGCATCATGATCCGCAGCGGCGCGTGCTACAAGTGCGCGAATTGCGGAACGACGAGTGGTTGCGCATAGCGCAACCACTGTCGTAAACGACAGTGTCTGCCGGAACGGCTTAACGCCGTTCCTCCTGGGCTGCGCCTGACGTCGCAGACGACAGCGTCTACCGGACCGGCTTGACGCCGGTCCTTGGTGGTTGCGCGTAGCGCAACCACTGTCGCAAGCGATTGAGGGTGAAGGGGTCGGCTGAGGCTGGCCCTTTTGTCTGTACGGTCACAGCAAAGGCGGGGACATGGCGGCGATGGAGAAGCGGCGGATTGGGATGCTCGAAGTGTCCGTGGTCGGCGTCGGGTGCAACACGTTCGGCTGGCCAGTGCTGCCCAATACGCTGGATGCGGCGGGGACGGCGGCCGTGGTCCACGCGGCGCTCGACGCCGGCATCAACTTCTTCGACACCGCCGAGTCGTACGGCGAGAGCGAGGTGCTGCTGGGGCAGGCCCTGCGTGGCCGCCGGGCGGAGGCCGTGATTGCGACCAAGTTCAGCCAGGCGCACCCGGAGGCGATGCGCGCGTCGCTCGACGCCAGCCTGCGCCGTCTGGGGACGGACCACATCGATCTCTGGCAACTCCACAAGCCGGACCCTGCCGTTCCATTCGCCGACACGCTGGGCGTAATCGGTGACGCGATTCTCGCGGGCAAGGTCCGCGAAGGCGGGTGCTCCAACTTCAGCGTCGTGCAGCTCGCCGAGGCCGCGGCCGTATCGGCCGCGTTGCCCAGGGTGTCCCGCCCCGTCATCGGCGGCGGTCCGGCCCACGCCGCGGCGCCCGCGTTCGTCAGCGTGCAGAACGAGCTGAGCATCCTCAATCAGGGGGCGTCGGACGTCGTCGCGTGGTGCGAGCAACACGGGACCGCTTTCCTGCCGTACTTTCCCCTCGCCGCCGGGCTGCTCACAGGCAAGTACCGCCGTGGACGCATGGAAGGGCTGGACACCCGCCTGACATCGGGACCACTCACGGGCCGGATGACCCAGACGGAGCTGGACCGCGTCGAGGCCCTGGCGGTCTTTGCGGAATCACGCGGCCACACGCTGCTGGAGTTGGCGTTCGGCTGGTTGCTGGCCTCCCCAGCGGTCGCATCAGTGATTGCCGGCGCGCGCTCGGTCGCGCAGGTCACCGCGAATGCGGAAGCTACCCGGTGGCGATTGACGGCTGCGGACGTGGTCGAGATCAATCGGATCGCATCCGCATAGCCGGCCGCGCCGCCCGGCACGAATTCCGTGGATTGCTGCCGGCGGCCTAACCTCGGAATTCCGGTGTTGTTCCGGCAGCGTGGTTTGCAGGTGCGAAGTGCATTCCGCGACCAGAAGTTGTTCTAGAGATGGCGCTTGCGGTCCGGCGAGTTGCGGCAGAAGAATGCGCTCAG
>JAKFXY010000156.1 GCA_021731165.1 Acidobacteriota bacterium
AGCGGCTGGAGAGCCGTCCGGTGTGGCGGCAGCGGCCATCCGGTGCATCCCGTGCGCTCCTCGCGCCCCCGAGATCGTCCGCGCTTCGAGTGCTGCGTCGTACCCTCGTCAGGTACCCGTCGTCGATCCTCGTAGCTGCAGGAGGTTCCAATGCCAGTAAGGCGTCACATGCACGAAGACAGGCAGCGGTCGTGGAAGTGGTTGCTCGTCGGCGGATTACTGAGCGCGCTGCTCGGTGTCGCGGCTCCCGTCAACGCGCAGGTCGGCGCCGCGAACATCGGTGGGATCGTCAAGGACGACAGTGGCGCCGTGTTGCCAGGCGCGACGGTCACGGTCACGAACACGGCGACCGGCCGCGCGCAGACGCTCGTCACGAGTGGCGACGGGAAGTATCGTGCCGTGGCGCTGCAGCCGGGCCCGTATGAAATTGCGGCGGAGCTGCAAGGCTTTGGAACGGTGAGGCGTAGCGTAGTCCTCGTGGTCGGAGCCGAGGCCAGCCTGGACCTCGCCCTCGGTGTCGCGGCGCTGAGCGAGAACGTCACGGTCGTCGGTGAGGCACCGCTCGTCGAGGTGGCGAAGGCGCAACCCTCGTCAGTGATCACGAGCGCGCAGCTCGACTCGCTGCCGGTGCTCAACCGAAATTTTCTGGTCCTCGCGCAATTGCTGCCGGGCACGGCGCCGTGGAGGACCGGCACCTTTGCCGTCACGAAATTCGGCAATGTCTCGGATCAGCGCAACTCCTACACGACGATCATTGACGGGGGCGATATCGACGACCCCATTTGGGGCCACCCGTCGATCAATCTGAGCCAGGACTCCATCGCGGAATTCAAGGTCTACCGGAACCAGTTCGACGCGCAATACGGACAGGCACAGACGGCGGTCGTGACGGTGGTGACCAAGTCGGGCACCAACAAGGTCAGCGGCAGCGGCTTCTATTTCGGCCGCGATCAGAAGCTGAACGCGACCAACGCGTTCGCGACGACCGGGAAACCGCCGTTCCAACAGACGCGCTTGGGGGGCTCGCTCGGCGGGCCGATTGCGCTGAACAAGACACACTTCTTCGTGGGCTACGAGCGCCTGATGGTCGACAATGCGGTCATTACGGCGCTGCCGGGGAGCAATCCGTTCGCGACCATGGAGAATGGAACTTATCCGTTCGCCGTGCGGGATTCCAACTTGGACGCGCGCGTGGATCACCGCTTCACCGACTCGCACAGCCTGTTCGTGCGCTATGCCAACGCGCAGCACATGGACGACACCGGTAACCGACCGATTCGCACGCTCGACCTCGGGCTGCGCATCGGCCCGACGACGGGTATCAACGAGAACGACGCGCACAGCGTCGTGGGCGAGGAGAACTGGATTCTGTCGGACCGCATGGTCAACACGTTCCGCGTCCACGGGCTCTGGAACGACCTGCGCGCGACGCCGCACTTCACCGGTCTCAACATCAACCGTCCGTCGTTCGTCTGGGGACAAAGTACCATCTGGCCGCAGTGGTTCCCGGAAAGACGAGTGTCGTTCTTCGACACCCTCTTCCTCACCTCTGCGAAGCACGACGTGAAGATGGGCGGCCAATTCACGTGGGGCTCGGACGGGGTCGATGGGCACTTCACCGAAAACGGTGTGTTCACCTTCACCACCGACACGCCGTTCGACGCGAGCAATCGGGCGACCTGGCCGTTCTCGTTTACCCAACGCGGTCCGGGACTGACCAGCTACTCGGAAAACTACATCGCGAGCTTCGTTCAGGACACGTGGACCATCCATCCCCGCGTGCGCCTGAATCTCGGCCTCCGGTACGACATCAACACCGATACGCGCAACAACGCGTTCTACAACGGCTTCCTCGACGATCCGAAGAATGCAGGTCTGGAGAAGTTCATCAGCAAGGATCGGGGCACGGACGCCGACAACATCCAGCCGCGGTTGGGCGTCGTCTGGGATGTGCGCGGCGACGGCACGCTGGTCAGCCGAGCCGGATGGGGCCAGTACATCACGCGGGACAAGCCGTGGATCCAGGTGTCCAACGAGAACACGCTGACCGGCGGCTCGTTGACCGTCACGGATCCGAATTTCCTGCAGTTCTTCCCGAATATCACCGCGGTGCTGGGCGGGAAGACCCTCGCGGAGGCCGTGGCCGGGGCCGCGATAAACCCCAACAGGACGGCGCCCCTCATCGGCGACACTTTCGAGATGCCGCAGATGGCGACGACGACCGTGGGGGTGGGCTGGGAGTTGACGAGCACGACGTCGCTCGATGCCGACTACGTGCACGCTGTCGGCACCAAACAACAGGGGTCGACCGATCGAAACCTGCCGGCCTCGGGCCCGATCAGCGCGACCAACCCGCGCCCGGTGTCGCAGTGGGGCCCTGTGCGGGTGATCGAGAACTACGGCAAGACCTGGTACGACGCGCTGGAGATGCAAGTGCGGCAGCGCGTGCGCGGCGGGAACAGCCTGCAGGCATCCTATACCCTCGGGCGCGCGCTTATTGACGGCGTCAATACTGAAACAGGCATTCGTGGCACGCAGCGCACGCCGCAGGAGAAGGGCTACAACTTCAGCGACACGCGCCACAATCTGAGCGTGTCTGGACTTGATCCGGTTTCGTGGACATCTTCCGAAAGGTGGCTACGATGTCCGCAATGGCAGACACACGAAGCCGGCGAGCGCGCCGGCGGTTCACGGATGAATTCAAGCAGCAAGCCGTTCGGTTAG